>NZ_BAAGXV010000030.1:0-128799 GCF_054779655.1 Pontibacter brevis | reverse complement strand
GGCACAAGGTCTTTTACCCTTTCCCATTGCTCGTTTGTCAACTCCATGAGAAACCAACATATTAACTCAAGCTGGGATTCCCATTTTTGAGATAGCCTCTAGTACTGCCCCCCAATCCTTAATAAATCAGAGTACACGCCTCTTGCCGTCACTTCGGCGCCTGCTCCTGCGCCTTGAATAACAATCGGCTGGGAGCCGTAGCTCTCGGTGAATATCTCGAAGATGGAGTCGGCATTGCGGATGCTGCCCAGCGGAGAGTTTTTGTCTGCCTTCACGAGCGATACCGTCAGTTTATTTTCGTCTACCTCCAGGTCACCTGTAAAGCGCAATACCTCGTTTTCTTTAAGGCTGCCTTTTATTTGGGCGAAGTAGGCATCTACTTCCTTTATCTTAGCCAGGAAATCAGAATACTCTTTAGCATCGGCAACAAACTCCGGCACGAGACTTTCGATAGAAACATCCTCCAGCTCTGACTGCAGTCCTACTTCGCGGGCCAGTATAATCAACTTGCGGGCTACGTCTGTTCCGCTCAGGTCTTCTCGTGGGTCCGGCTCTGTCAGTCCTTTTTCTTTGGCTTCGGCAAGTACCGTGGAGAAGGCTTTGTCCTGCACTGAATAGTTGTTAAAGATATAGCTGAGCGAGCCGCTGAATACCCCTCTTATGCGCTTAATCTTGTCTGCGGAGTTGTGCAGGTGCTTGATGGTATCTATCAGGGGCAGGCCGGCGCCTACGTTGGTTTCATAGTAAAACAACTTGCCTCTTCGCTTCAGGTTGTTGCGGAGGCTTTGGTAAAAGTCGTAGGAAATGGAATTGGCTTTCTTGTTAGACGCCACAATGTCGAAGCCGCTGTTTACAATTTCAGGGTACAGCTCCGTCAGCACCTGCGATGAGGTGTTATCTGCTATCACAATGTTTTCCAGCCCGGAGTCTTTCAGGCGATGAATAATGGCACTGAAGTCGCTTCCTTCCCCGCTCTCCGCCAGTTCCTGCCTCCAGTTGCTGCCCAGGCCGTCCTCGTTGAATATCATTTTCTTTGAGTCGGCCACGCCCACAATATTAATTTTCAGGTTGCGGCGCTTCACTACCTCATCGCTGGTCTCCACAATCTGGTCCAGCAGCTTCCCTCCTACCGTGCCTTTGCCAAAGGCAAACAGGTTAAGGGTTTTGATGGCACCAAACACCTGGTTGTGCACTACGTTCACAGCCTTTTTCAGCGACTTGTTATCCACCACCAACGAGATGTGCTCCCCGTTGATGCTGTTGCTGATGAGGTACATCCATATCCTGTTTCTTCTCAGGCCATAGATGGCTTTCTCGAGCGCGTAATTATGCCGTCCAACAATGGCGATGATGGCTTTATCGCTGTCGATCTGGATGCGGGAAATGTCTCCGTTTACCAGTTCACTATGGAATTCTGCGGTAAGTACTTCCTGTGCGGTGGCGGCATCCTCTTTGTTTATCACAAAGCCAATTCCTCTCTCAGAGGAAGCCTGCGAGATAAGCCGCACGCTGATGCTCCTGCTGCCCAGGGCACTAAAAATGCGGGCGTCTATGCCTACTTTTCCCAAAAGCCCGCGCCCTTCTAAACTAACCAGTGATACTTCTTCGATGGTGGATACGGCTTTGATTCCTTTGCCTGCCCCCTTCTCATCAATCAGGGTGCCCTCCAGCTCAGGTGCGAAGCTGTTGAAAACCCTTAGCGGAATGCCACTTTCCATCAAAGGCAGTATGGTTTTGGAATGAAGCACGTTCGCCCCGAAATTCGCCAGCTCGTTGGCTTCGCGGTAACTCAGGTGCGGAATCCGCTGTGCGTTCTTCACGTATTTTGGGCTGGCGGTGTACACCCCATCCACATCGGTCCAGTTCTGTACTTCTGCCGCCTTGATGAAACTGGCAACCAAAGTGGCGGTATAATTGCTCCCGTTTCTGCCAAGTGTTACGGTTTTACCTTCCGGATCAGCAGCGATGAAACCTGTGATAACCGGTACCTGGTTTGCCTGCAGTGACTGGAAGTAAGCCTTTGTCTTTTTCTCTGACGCAGCGAAATCAACCACTGTTTCGTTCGCCTCTATGCTGGCACTGATCAATTCCCTTGCATCTACAAAAACAGCATTCAGCCCTTCTTTTTTCAAAATGCCGGCCACGGTATTGGCACTGATTACTTCCCCAAAGGCAAGTACTTTGTCTCTTGTCCGTACGCTTTCTTCGCCTATTAGGCGGAGCGCCTGGAGCACTACTTTCAGGTCCTGGTAATGAACGTCCAGATCTACCGGCAGGTCGGGGATGTACTGCACCTCCTGAAACGCTTTCAACTCTTTGTCAAAGTTTTCGCCTTTTACAGCCTTCGCGTAAAGGCCCAGCAGCATGTCAGTGCTTTGGGCTCTGGCAGAAACTACCACAGCTACGGCGCCTGCACCCGCCTCTTTTTTGATGATATTGATAACACTTTCAATAGGCCCGCCATTGCTTAACGACTTGCCCCCAAACTTTAACACCTTCATTCTATTCAATCTTATCTCAACGTGTTCCTGGCGCTCTGCCCCCAAAACACCTCATGTCTATTTATAGAATGCAAATACACACTGTTTCCTCCATAAAACAAGAAGAAATACTTAAAATTAGATTGATCCAAGCCTGCAGATTACAAGACAGCCTGCACATCCTCTTCTGTGCTTTTCAGCCACAGGCACTGCTTTCTTCCGTGTCCTTCCGCTACCATAAAGAAGCCCGTCATTTCATGCAAAGAGGCTTCTTAAGTTTAGTGAACGTCCTCTAAACTTTCTTCTTTCCACCTGTTTCAGCCTCCTGTAAAAACAGGAAGAGAGTGGCTTGGCAGAAGCACAAAAAGCGCCTCTCAATTGCTTTGAGAGGCGCTTCTGCAGGTAAAATCACCACACTTTTTTTACTGGCTCTGCAAGCCCCAGGTTTATATATCCAAGGCTCTTTTCTTCAACACAGTAAATTCTTCGTCCGTGATAGAACCTCTCTTGCGTAGTTGCTCTAATCTTTCAATCGTGGCAATGGAGTCCTCTACAGTTGATGGAGTTCCATCTTCCGCAGAAGTTCTTACATCGTCGTCATAAACATTAGTGTCTGTTGCCACCACGTTCGAATCATTTACAGTATCATACCGATCATCCTGCCAATTGGAAGAGTAGAACCGGTTTTCATTAAAGTTGTCGTGGTTATAGAAGTCATCGGAGATGCGGCGGTTGGTGCTTGTCTGCTGCATCGCCGCTTCCTCAAACTCACTTCTTCTCTGCTCGGAAGTACCTGTCAGCGACTGGTTTTGAGAATGCTGGAAGGTATCCCGGACAGCATATTCGTAATCTTCTGTTATAACTCCCCCGCTATACAAAGGGTACCTTGAAATAGAATGAGAGTCGATGTAGGACACGAAAATCTTCTTTCCCCTTTTATCAAGGGCGGCGGCTCCTATCGGTATCAGTAAGAACTGATCATCGTTTGTATTAAAGAATTTACGGTCTGCCACCACGTTCAGATAGCGTACCCTAAGGCTCTGTGGGTCTACAATCAAATCTTTCACGATGCCAAAAATATCGCCATCGGCACCTGCAACTTTCCAGCCCAGCACATCTGTACTGTCTGATGCTACTTTATAATCTTTTAACTCACTTAATGCTACCAGGCGATTGGTAACATCGTGATTTACATCATTATTTCTCATCGTTTTATCGTCTTCATAGTTTAAAATACAATGCGCGAAGCTTAAGCTACCTGCTTATACAGCTTACCCGGCATCAACATACCGGTGCTCGGAACTTCCTCCAGTGTCTCCACCTCGTTCCTGTCGAAAGCGAACTCATACACAGCCCAGGCTATTAAAGCCAGCACCACCAGTACGAGCAGCCATATCCACACAGAATTGTTTTTCTTGCGTTCAATCTTTATTTCTGCCATTTCAATAATGTTTGTTTTCCTTATTTAGTTATATCAAAGGCAAAGCTTTGCTCCGAAAGCTTCTATCAACGCATATTTGTTGCGTTACCAGTTAAACTACATTTTGCCATGCTCACATACCCAAACAAAACAGCTGTCATTCAAGCCGAAACAGCTATCCTCGGAACAGGCATTGCAGCAAGATTAGTACGCTGATAACGCAGATATGTTAGAGGATAAAAATAAGGTAAAGTACAATTTTTATAAGCATGCAGTTTAAAAGCTGTTGCCGCAGCTTTTAAACTGCAGCAGGCCCGGCAGCTACCAGATAAGAGACCGGGGAAGTGCAGCTGCATTAGTCAACTGAAGTGGAAGCTGCTCGGTCGCCTGTACCTCTGGCTTTTCAGAAATTTCTCTACCTTGTGCAACACAACCATGCAAGAACTTAAGGCATCTGTTGCTTCAATTTCTTTACAACCATTGCCACATCAGGCACGCCTGGCTTCTGGAAAACTTAAATACTCTGCTTAATTTGAATCACAAACCTACACTTCTGATATTGGCTGCAGGCATGGCTTCCCGCTATGGCAGCTTAAAACAACTGGAGAGCTTCGGGCCAAATGGCGAAACAATACTGGACTATTCCGTGTACGATGCTGCGAAAGCGGGCTTTGGCAAAGTGGTGTTTGTCATCCGTAAGTCTATTGAGGAGGAGTTCAGAAAAGCTACTGCGCAGAAATATACCGACAGTATAGCAGTGGAGTATTTACGGCAGGATTTGCACACACTGCCAGCAGGCTTTGCGCTACCTGAGAACCGGGAAAAGCCCTGGGGAACGGGCCACGCTGTCTGGTCGGCGGCCTCCCGTATACAGGAGCCTTTTGCCGTGATAAACGGGGATGACTTCTATGGCAGGCAATCCTTCCAACTCATTGCAGACTTTCTGCAAACAGTACCGCAGGAGCGGCGGTACGGGTTGGTAGGCTTTCAGCTCAAAAACACGTTGTCAGCGCATGGTGCTGTCTCGAGAGGTATCTGCAAAACAGATGCTGCGGGAAACCTGGAAAGTGTGACAGAGCAAACGCAGCTTATACAGGCAGGCAAAGGCATTGTGGCGCTTAGCCAGGACCAGCAGGAAGTGCTGTTTACAGGAGAGGAAACAGTTTCCATGAACCTGATGGGCTTCACTCCGGCTGTGTTCCCTTACTTTGAAGCTTGTTTTAAAGACTTCCTGGCACAGCATCGCCACGAACCGAAAGCAGAGTTTTTCCTGCCGGATGTCCTCAACCACCTGGTGCTATCGGGCGAGGCGCAGGTAAAGGTGCTTTTCTCGGCTGAAAAGTGGTTTGGTGTGACCTATCCCAACGATAGAGCAACAGTTATCCGGAATATTCATAACTTAATAGCTGCAGGGGTTTATCCGGAAGATTTATGGCCACAACCATAGCAGCAACATCATGGCAACAGGAAACAGAGCAGCTTATAATTTATCTTTTATTGCAAGCCAGTTTGCAACCAGGGGGGAGGCAGCAGATATAAAGCCGCATGGCTCCGGCTACATCCATGATACGTATCATGTAGTGAACGCACAGGCCGCTTCTCCTGACTACCTGTTGCAACGCATCAATCACCTGGTGTTTAAAAATGTACCTGCCCTGATGGAAAACATCCAGCTGGTAACAGGCCACCTCCGAAAAAAACTGGAGGACGTGCCGGGTGCCAACCCGGAGAAGGAGGTGCTCCGCCTGATACCGCTGAAAGATAACCGGCTTTTCTACCAGGATACTGCCGGAAACTACTGGCGCATGTACGAATTCCTGCCGCACACCCGTAGTTACGATATTGTCCGGACAGCTCAACAGGCCTTTGAGGGCGGCAAAGCCTTCGGCACCTTTCAGGCACTGCTGTCTGACCTGGAGGCAAACCTGCTGCACGACACCATTCCGGATTTTCATAACATTGCCTACCGGCTCCGGCTCTTCCGGGAGGCCATTGTCCGCAACACGAAAAACAGGGTTAAAGATGTCATGAATGAGATCGCCTTTGTGGAGGCACGCACCGAGGTGATGGCAACTATCCTGAAACTGGGACAGGCAGGAGAACTCCCGCTCCGCATCACCCACAACGACACCAAGTTCAACAACGTGCTGCTCAACGAGCAGGACGAGGCCCAGTGTGTGATTGACCTGGATACCGTGATGCCGGGTTATGTGGCCTATGATTTCGGTGATGCCATCCGCACCACGGTAAACACCGCTTCTGAAGACGAGAAGGATCTGGATAAGATAAGCGTTGACCTCGACCTGTTCCAGGCCTTTACAAGTGGCTTTTTAAAAGAAACGGCAGGCTTCTTAACCAACACTGAAGTCCGTTCGCTTGCCATGGGCTGTTTACTGCTGCCCTTCATCATGGGCCTGCGCTTCCTGACAGACTATATTGACGGCGACACCTATTATAAGATAAACTTCCCGGAGCACAACATTCAGCGGTCGCGGGCACAGTTCAGGCTGGTGCAAAAACTGGAAGAGCAGTATGACCTGCTACAAAGTACTATCCAGGATATTGCCAGAGCAAGTAAGCAGGAAGCAGAACAGAGTGCTTAGTCTTGCTTGGCTGTTGGTGAAAGCACACAACAACGGCAAGGAAATAAGCTAAGGCCGGTAAGGGTACTGAACAGCAAGCTCTTTTAATATCGGGCTGTTTAAGTTATCTTAACAGAAGGATCAGCAGAACGCTATCCAGAAAAGGTTTTTGCTGAAGTGCAATCATTCTTAAACCCAACACACCCCATGACAACGAACCGCAGAGAATTCTTAAAACGTACAGGCTTGGCCGGTATCAGCATGGCAGGTGCTGGCCTGGTAACTGGTTGTGCTGCTTTAGACACACCATCAAACCTGGACCATATCCGGGTAACGGCGCAAAAGCCACGCCGGCAGCAGTTCAACATGAGCGGGTATACTGCACCAAAGCTGGACACCGTGCGGATAGGATTTATTGGTCTGGGCATGCGGGGACCGGGGGCAGTATTAAGAATGAACCACATTGCCAACGTAGAAATAAACGCCCTCTGTGATTTAAGGCCAGAGAAAGTGGCTGCGGTACAGAAGCAACTGGAAGGTTCCTCCCACCACCCGGCCACTTATTCCGGAACCGGGGAAGCATGGAAGGCACTGTGTGAAAGAGAGGATATTGACCTGGTTTACATTGCTACTCCGTGGCACCTGCACACGCCGATGGCCTTGTATGCCATGGAGCAGGGCAAACATGTGGCAGTAGAGGTGCCGGCCGCCACAACACTGGATGAGTGCTGGCAACTGGTAGAAACCTCTGAGCGCACCCGCAAACACTGCATGATGCTGGAAAACTGCTGCTACGACTTTTTTGAGCTGCTGACGCTGAACATGGCCCGTCAGGGTTTCTTCGGAGATATTGTGCATGGCGAAGGTGCTTATATCCACAACCTGGTGGATCTCAACTTCTCCAAAGACGGTTACCAGGACATGTGGCGCCTGAAGCAAAACACCCGGAACGGAAGCCTCTACCCCACCCATGGCCTGGGGCCGATATGCCAGGTGATGAACATTAACCGGGGCGACCAGATGGATTACCTCGTTTCCGTATCCAGCAATGACTTTACGATGGGAAAAACAGCCCGCGAGCTGGCCGCTAAAGACAGCTTCTACAAGCAGTTTGCAGGCAACACATACCGGGGCAACATGAACACAACCACCATCCGCACAAAAAAAGGCAGGACGATTATGGTGCAGCACGATGTGTCGTCGCAGCGGCCATACTCCAGGATACACCTGGTAAGCGGCACAAAGGGCACTGCCAGTAAATGGCCCTCTCCAGCCCGGATTGCCACCTCCCACGAAGGCTGGGTATCCGCAGAAGAACTCAAAGCACTGGAAGAAAAATTTACGCCAGAGATAACGAAGAAACTGGGGAACATGGCCAAGCAGATTGGTGGCCATGGTGGCATGGATTTTCTGATGGACTGGCGCCTGGTTGACATTCTCCGTAACGGCCTGCCTTTAGACCAGGATGTGTATGATGCCGCTTTGTGGAGTGCTGTCGCTCCTTTAAGTGAGTGGTCTGTCGCCAACCGCTCCACCTCTATTGATGTCCCTGATTTTACTTCCGGTGCGTGGGAAAAGAACGCTCCTGTGGATATATCGCTGCAGAGAGGTGGTACTACTACCGTAAAAGCGTAAAGCAGCAGCAATTCAATTACTGACGTGAAGCAAAAATAACTGCTACCGGAGTATGCCTGCAAAGCTACCCTTGGCAGATGCCTGTTCAGGAAAGGTGGATACCAGCTTCTTGAAAGCTTTAAAATAAAAAAGCACCCTACAGAATAAGGTGCCTTTCCAAGCTATGAAAACAAACTTAATGATCTAAATTAATACAATAGATTTGACAAACCAAATTCAAATATATAGTTTTTTATATATTACACAAAGGCTTTATCATTCCCCCTGAATTTCTTTGCTTCTTGTGTAGTTATCAATCATAAGGAGCGGAAAAAGCTGCACGTACGGAAAGCTCAAAATTCTTTTGATACGTTTCCCTTTCCCATTATTTCCTTTAGCTGCTTAGCTTCTCCATCGTCATCACCGGAATGTCTTGGCTTGTAACCTGCTTTAGCTCCCGGAAGCCTGACTTGTTGTACTGATACCCTGCTTCGGTGAGTTCCCACAGCATAGGGGCCAGGTTCAGCGTAGTGGCTTTGAAGCCCTGCATAATGGCTGCCATATTGCCGGTACCCTTCGACAAGGCCGCCTCATTCTCTATTTCGAACGGGCCAGTAAAGCCCTGCTCCTGCAAGGTGTTCACAAAAGCACGCCAATCCATGCTGTCTGAGCCGCCGAAGCCAGGCAACATGGCCTCGTAGTTATGGCGGTCCCACTCATTTTTGCAGGTAGGCACGCCAGCGCGCTTTGCCAGGCCGGCATCTACCTGTTGCATCGGGTACATGTTGCCCCAGTGCACATTGTTGCCCCTCCGGGTCGCTTTTACATGAATGCGGTGCAGGCGTGCCATTTCTGTGTGCCGGATAACATCGCTGGGGTTCACGTGCTGCCACACATCATGCGAAGGGTCATAGATTTCGCCGTGGGCTTTGCTCGGAACCAGTTCGTACATCAGTTTGCGGGCAGCCAGCACACCGGTCAGGTTGTTAAAGGTGCCGGTGTAGCCTGCAGAGCGCCAGCCTTCCATCGGGCAGTTCTCGTACAGCACAGTCACGCCCAGGTCCTCTGCATATTTTATAATAGGGGAGAAAACACGGGCATACTCCTCCAGGTTTTTCTGAAAGCCGTATTCCTGGTTGCCCAGTTCGTGGTTGTAACCCACAAAGGTACCTACCTTCACGTCGTTGGCATCGCCGCCCAGCAGGTGCGCCATGCGGATAAGTTGCAGCAAGTGGTTCTGGTTTTTCACGCGCTGCTCCGGGTCTCCCCCTATCAGGTTATCAAAAGCTCCTATAGAAAGTTGCAACCGGGCGCTGTTGAACTTGTCCAGCAACCTTCTGGCGTCATCCAACCCGAAGTTCTCGTAATCCAGGTGCGTCGCTACAAAGTCATCCCGTGTGCCGTCTTTGCGGAACACACACACATCCAGCCCCTGCACCCCTGTTTCCTGTGCTTTTTCAATTACTTCATCTAAGCCCAGCTTATCAAAGGCTGAGGTCATTATCCAGATCTGATTGTTCATTTTTGCTGCTTATGTGGCTTTTATGGTTGTAACCCTACATACTGCCTTTATTCAGCAAGCTGCTGGCAAGAGGCTCTTTCAAATTAGCAGATTCAGCGCCTACCTCCAAATCAAATCCGGCATGGCTGTGTTTTATATCCTGCAGTTAATTTCTGCGCAAAAATAATCTGACAGGAGATGCAGCAGGCCATGCTGATACACTATTCAGCCCGCAACAAAACTTTTACTTGCTTAGGCTAACGCTGCGGGGGCCTAACCAGGCATGCAAAAGCAGTTTTATAAGCGACAGGCACCAGCATAAGCAGGAGGAACTTTATCTTTTAAGTTTATCTTCTAAAGGTGTAACTTTGAATTAAATCAAACAGCCACTTCATGCTTTCAAAAAAAGCAAAATATGCTCTTAAAGCACTTCTTCACCTTACCAGGCAGCACAACAAAGGATTAGTGGTCATTTCTGATATTGCTGAAAAAGAGCGCATACCCCGAAAGTTTCTGGAAGCTATTTTAGTAGACTTAAAGACCAACGGCGTTTTGCACAGTGTCAGGGGGAAGAACGGTGGCTACTCTTTAGCTAAAAGCCCCTCAGAAATTTCTGTTGGCAATGTCATCAGAATGATAGATGGTCCGCTGGCCCCTATTCCATGCGTCAGCCACCTGTATTACCGTAAGTGTGATGAGTGCAAGGATGAAGCAACCTGCGAAATCCGCATTGTGATGAAGAAGGTACGGGACGCAACTGCTGAAATTTTAGACAATACCTTTTTGAATAATCTTGAGGCCCTCTCAACTCTGCTGGTAGAAGAAGAACAGGTTTCAACTGATAACACAAACACTACGGCTTGAGCCTTACAAGCCCAAAGAGTAGAACAAAATTTCTTTAGCCAGCGCAGGCGTGTTAAGCACAAAGCCAACCTTTAGTCTGTGGGTTGGCTTTGTGCTTAATAAATAAAATAGGAGGTAATCTATTCTAAAATGTCCGGCTACATCAGCTTCAGGACTGCGGTGATGATAGTTTTCAAACTGATAAGAACGACCACGATGCCTACGGTCAGCATGATGGTTTTAACAGGAAGTCGTCTGGTAAGCGAAGCCGCAACAGGAGCAGCGAAAACCCCTCCCAATATCAGGCCTACAATTACCTGCCAGTGCACCAATCCTATCATGGTAAAGAAGGTAAGCGAAGAGGCCAGCGCTACAAAGAACTCAGCCAGGTTTACCGAGCCAATGGTAAAGCGGGGCGAGTTGCCACGCGCCATCAGCGTAGACGAAACTATAGGTCCCCATCCGCCACCGCCAACAGAATCCATAAAGCCCCCGAAAACAGCCAGCGGTGCTACATTCTTCACATCTACACCCGCCTTCCTTAACTCGTATGCCTTCCGGATAATAATAATACCCAGCACCAGGGTGTAAGCAGAAACAATAGGCTTGATAATATAATCATACTGCTCCAGTGACGAGAGAATGTAAGCACCCAGCACTGCGCCAATCACGCCTGGTAGCAGAAGCGTCTGGAACAGTTTGCGGTTCACATTGCCGAACTTCAGGTGCATCAGGCCGGACACACCGCTGGTGAAAATCTCTGAGGTATGCACACTGGCACTGGCAGCAGCGGCTGGCACTCCCATAGCCATCAGGAAGGTGGTGGAACTCACGCCATAAGCCATGCCCAGCGCACCGTCTATCATCTGGGCAACAAAGCCCGCCAGCATATAAAGAAAAATCTCCGAAGAGATATGCTCGCTTACCGCCTGGGGCACCGCATTCAGGAGCAGCTGATGAATACCTGTAACAAACAATAATCCAGCGAAAACCAATGTTAAGCCAGCGCCATACCAGTGAATTGCTCTCATTCTTCCGTTTTTATAAATTCTGCTCTTTAGGTGGAGGTGTAAGAATGCCTACAGCTTGCATCGGCCCTGCCGTACTACCTCTTTGCTTCTGCAAATAAATATAATCTCTATGGATTTTATAGACTTTAACTGAAAATATTTTCCAGCATCTCAAAATTGTATGGCTAGCACATGTTGGAATATAAAAATGGAGGTTATCTGATATAGGTAACCCTGCCCCTCCCGAGCTTATCTTGTAGGGAAATCTCAGAGGCTCTGGGAGGGGTTAAAATTGGCAAACAGCTCTTACTTTATTTGTCATCCTGGAAGGATCTTGTGGGCAAGCCGCAAAAGCTTAACCTCCCTTGAAACAAGATTCTTAACAGAATGACAGTTTATGTTAATGTTTTCAACTCCTTTTATTTTTTCCCTATAAGGTGAGCTCCCGAGAGGGGTGAATGGTGTCTCAATAGCGTAAGTAGCCCGCAACTTTACCCTGAACAAAGAATAGCTACTGCTTCAACAACCACTTGTCTGTTTACAGTTGGAACTGCAGTGTAATGTAGTAGTTACGGGCATCAGATGGGATAATACCCGGGCCAGGATAACCGGTGGCGCGGCGCGTAAAATAGTGGTTGTCGGTGAGGTTGTTGATGCCGGTTTCCAGGGTAAAGCGTTTATAAGTGTAGCTTCCGGAGAGGTCCATGACCCAATAGGCTGGAATAATCCCGACTACAGCCGTTGGCTCCAGGAGTGAGTTCGGCGCATCCGTGTACTGCTCTGCGGTGTAAGCGTACTGGTAAGCCAGCTTAAAATTGTTGCGCTTGAACGAGAGGCCAAACTTAGCGATAACAGGCGGTGCCAGTTCCACCTGGTTACCATCTATGTCCGTCAGCGGACTGCTATACTTTGTGTTTACCAGCGTGACGTTAGAAAAGGCGGAGAGGCTGGTCGGGTGTTCTTTGCCATAGTACAACTTCAGCAGGTCGGCCTCCACAAAAGTCTCCAGGCCCAGGTTGCGGGAATCTCCCACGTTGGTGCGGATGCGGTTGGTGGTGCCCGGTATGTTCTGGAAGTTGATGCGGTTCTTATAAGCCAGGTAAAAGAGGCTAGCATCATAGTTCAGCACACCGCTGATGTTGCCACGGAAGCCCAGATCGGTGCTGTAACCGGACTCGTCTTTCAGGTTCTGGTCCACGAACTGGTTCGGGTTAATCACGCGCATGTCGTTGAAGTTGATGGCGCGGTAGTTCTGCGAGAAGTTCGCGTATACCTCCATCTGCTCGCCCGGCTTATAACTCAAACCCAGCCCTAGGAGCAGCACATTGCGCGAGTTCTCCCTATCTTCCGGCACTACCTCATCCCGGATAACATTACCAGCCTGGTCGGCCATTACAGCACGGTAGCTGCCATCCGCGTTGGTATTAATCCACTCGTAACGCACGCCCGGAGTTAAGCTGAGTTTTGACGTGATATTAAAGATGTTCTCAGCAAAGAAAGCGATGTTGCGGCTCAGATAGTCATAACTGGAGGCATTTGGCGCACCCGTTTCAGACAGAAACCTGAAGTCAGCGTCCGATGCACTGGTTCCGTCGCCCTGTTTCTGGTCAGTGAAGCCACGGTAATAACGGGCGCCCACCAGCAGCGTAGAGAAGGAGCCGCCCAGGTCGTAGCGGTGGATCAGGCGTGTTTCGTTTCCGAAATTCTGGAACTGGTCCTGTAGCAACGTGCGGGGCTGCGTGATATCGTCAGGGCGGCTGATCTTGCCCATGAAACCAAGGGCATCGCGCTGAGCCAGCAGCCCGAAGTTGCGGATGTTCAGCTTAGTGCGATCGCCCAGGCGGTAGTCCAGCGTCAGGGCCATCAGGTTCCAATTTACTTTAAACCAGTTGCGGTCGCGGATAGACTGCCGCGCGTCCTGTTCGAAAGCCAGGTCTGTGAGGCCACCCGGCTGCTGTGCCAGGTAATCCATAAAGGTGTAGTTAAAGCCTATCTCCAGCTTCTCGTTTGGCTTATAGTGCAGCGAGCCAAAGGCAGTATGGGCATTAAACTCAGAGTTCTCGCGCCAGCCATCGCCGCGCTTATACTGGTAGAAACCGTAGTAGTGCAGCTTGCCTTTGGTGCCGCCAATGCTGTTGAAGGTGTTGAGTAGACCCCAGGAGCCAACTGTCTGGCGGGACGTCAACTCAAAAGGCTTGTCCTCCGGACCTTCCTTCATCACAAAGTTGATCATGCCACCAAACTGCGTACCGTACTGCAGCGAGGCCGCACCACGTACCACCTCAATCCGGTCCAGTGCCTCAACCGGCGGAGTATAGTAACTTTCAGGGTAGCCGAGGGCATCCGCCGAAATATCATAGCCGTTCTGGCGGGTGTTGAAGTTAGAAGTGCGGTTCGGGCTGAGACCACGCCCCCCGATGCCGAGCTGCAGGCCTGCTCCGTCGCTCTCCCAGATGTTGAGGCCGGCTACTTTGGCAAATACCTGGCGGCTGTTGTTGGTGGCCTTATTTGCGGTGATGTCGCTGATTACCACCACTTCGCTTTTCTTTCCCTCGTAAATGGCGGCACCCTCCACAGAATTGAGGCGGGTAATGCCGAAGGTTTTCTCCCGCTCTCCTTTTACGTTTACTTCGCGCAGTTGTCCTTCCAGCGGCTTCAGCGAGAAATCAACTACTTTATCTCTGCTGCTGATAGTTACCTGCTGCGTAACCGACCCCCAGCCTACGCTGTAGGCCGTCAGGGTATAGGTGCCGGGAACCAGGTTGGGGATGGCGTAATTCCCCTGCGCATCGGCTCTGAACAAAGAACCGGTGTTCGTGAGCAGCACCTCGGCCTGTGGCACAGCTTGCTGCGAGGCAGTACTGGTGATTTTACCAGTAACAGAGAATGTTTGTGCCAGAGCAGCCACATAGCTGCAGAGCACCAGAGCGATAGTGAACGTAATGCGCATTTTTATCTATTTCTGCCCGACCGCCTGTTGCGGAAGAGCCTCTTTATCTAAAGGTAAAATCCAGGGCTTTGGCAAAAAGCTTTCTTTTTCGGCTGCTAAATTAACAGTCGGGTCGATAAAAAGCCTGCTGCCACGTCCGTTCATACTCACATACACCTCAGCACGCACCTGCGTGTTGGGTATACCACGGGAGGCAAAATCCTGCTGCAGCATGTGGGCATACTGCAGCAGCATGTCGGGCTGCATGGCCATCTGCTTCTCCTGCGTAATGGTCAGATAGTCGCGGTTGTTGATTTCTACTTCGTAGCCTGTCTTCGGGTCGCGGACATAGAAAAAGGCTGTGCCGGACTTCTCCATCAGCATCACGCGCCACGAAAAGCGGTAGCCCTGCTCGGTCCAGAAAAGCGGGCCGGGGTACAGCAAGAAGCGCCATGGCACCAGCACCTGCAGCACGAAGTATACCGCCAGCAGGCTTAGAAGCAGTGGCTGCGCCCTTACGTTTGCAAAAGCAGGAGCGGCAGGCATACGCACTTTTGCCACATTCCGGAACCAGCCTAGCAGGCGCTCATGAAAGCTTTCAGAGAAGAAAATCAGCGTGCTCACCATCATGATGTAAGGGAACATTCCTATCTGGAACAGCACCGCCGTGAGGACATGAAACACCACTACCGTGAGATAAGCCAATATCCTGCTTTTGCGCCAGTTCAGGAAAAGCGGGATGGTCAAATCATAGAAAGCGCCGAACCAGCAGAATACAAAAGCTACCCACACTTCATCCAGCAGCGGACCAATAAGCGGCAGGTGTGTGTGAGCAGGCAGCCAGTAGCGCAGCGGCATAGCCTCCAATAGCCAATCGGGGTTTAGCTTGGCGATGCCTGCATAGAAGTACACCAGCCCCAGCTGCAGCTTAAAAATCAGCACGGCCCAGCGCGGCACATGGCTCACCCAAGTGTGTGGTTTGCGCAGCACATCCAGCGAGAAATGCCGGTGTGCCGGCACCAGCACCAGCAGCAGCGCCACGATGCTTACAAAGTAGTAGTGGTTGAGGTAGTTGGTTTTGTCGATAAGCTCGACATAGGTAAAACTGAGGAAAAACAACAGCGCCGAAAGGCGGTAAAACAGCCCCACCATGATGCCTAAAGTAGCCACAGCCATCACAGAAAAGAGGGCATACATGCCTGTTTCACCCAACGGCTGCACCCACTCAAACCCATAGTAGGTAAAGTATACCTTCGGCTGCACATACAGTTCTGTCACCCAACCCTTCCAAATGAAACGCAGTACACTGGCCAGCATCATTCCGCCGAAAATAATGCGGAATACGGCCAGGGGTGCTGCGGATACTGGTGCGGTAAGGTATGGCTTTAGCTTCTGAAGCATGTAAACTGTTGCTCTTGAACTTCTGGCTTTATTGAAGGAATTCTTACTATCTAATCAGTCCTCAAAGTTGTCATCGCTACCGGAGGGAGAAATCTGAAATATTTCATTCTGCTCTCTCCCTCCGGTAGCGATGACAATAAGTAATTATTTAATCGCCGTCGCTGTCGGTGTAGTTGATGGCAACACCCAGCGCAGAAGGCATGTCTGTTTTTGTCAGTACAATCAGCTTCTGCAGCTCGTCATATACTTTTGTGACGGCCTGCGGCTGCGTGGTAACGGCTTCTGATAAGGGACCCTGCACCGCGTTTGCGGCAGCGAGGGCAGCATCAAACTGGGCCACAATGGCATCAGACAACTTTCCGTTTCCGTAAGGTGCCCCCACATGGTCCAGGTAATCGTCAAGCCCCGGTCCGTCTGTACCGTTTGCTGTCATTCCCAGAAAAGCGGCCTTTTCGGCGCGAATCGCTTGCTTCAGCAAGTCCAGCGATGTCTGGCTATAGTACGCCTCCACCTTTTCCGGTAACGCACTGCCCGCTGTAAACCTGCCGCTCGGGAAGCCCACTTTGGCGCGCTTGGTCACGTCAATGTCAAAGTTCAGCTGGTTTACCAGGTTACCCACTGCGCTCCCCACGGCCGTGCCCGGTGCATTTTTGAAAGTAGCCGCATAGTTGCCGCTGGTCCAGCCACTGTAAATGGCAGTAGCACGCTGGTTCACCAGACCACTCACATCCTGCAGGTACTTTTTACGATTTGCGGCGTCGGCACCTGAGGTATACTGTTCCACTACGGCAGCCTCAGAGCCGGCACCGTACAGGAGGTAATCCAGGGCAGGAAAGCCTTTGGCATCCAGGTTGGCAGCAGCCTGTAAATCATAGGTGCCCGAGGTAACATTATTTTCTATCTCGGCAGCAGCCGTAGGGTAAATATTGAGGTTCGCGCGCAGCAACTGTTCCTCTGCAGGGCCGAACTCATACACACTCACATCCTGCAGGGCCAGGTAGGCCTCCTGGTAAGCGGTGCGGGCAGTGGCTAGTGTGCTGGCTGTAGGTGCCGCTACAAAAGCATCGACAGCGGCAACCATCGCTTCTGTCTTGTTTTTGAACGCTGCAAAGGCAGGCACAATCAGGTTATCGGCATAGTGTGCCACCATGGCCTGGCGGTCATAGTCTGTTTTGGGATCACCTCCTTCACTATCAGAGCCACAGCTGCTCAGCACAGCAAGGCAGGAAAGTGCCATTACAATATATTTCTTAAACGCTATCATGTGAAATATCTTTAAATGCGAAAGGCAGCAACTGAGGATTGGCATTTCCGCAGCTGCTGCACTTTCAAACTAACAATAATACTTTAAGCTGCTATAGCTGCCCTTTGATGTTATCCATGCCATAAGCAGTGCTCAGGATGTCAATGGCTGCGTTAATATCGTCGGCAGTTGTCTCGTAAAGGTTGTGGCCGATGGCGTGCATCAGTTCCTGGTATTTGGCAGCTGATAATTTTGGTGCTGTTTTGTACTGCAGGCCCATTGCAAAACCGATGGCTTCAGACAAGTAGTGGCTCTTCTTGGCCTGGTCAGCGATGTTTGTCTTGGCTGCGTTCAGTTCGTGAATGGTAGCGGCAGCTACTAAACGCTCCCACTCGTTACGGATGGTGGCAGCGGCTTCGTCTTTACCCTCCATGTCTTTTGCTGAGATAGCGGCACGTCCCTTGATGAAGGCATCCATCAGCGCTTTGTTGCTGCCCAGGGCGGCATCTACCTTGTTGCTGTAATTTGCCCAGTACTTGATGCCGGCTTTATTAGCAGGGAAATCAGCAGGAGCTCCAAAGTATCCGAAAGCCTCATCCCAGTGGTGCTCCATCTTTGTACCCTCGCCAGGTGTTACAGTGGTATTATCTACCGCAGGGCCAATTTTCTCGGCAGACAGGTAGCCTTCAACAGCCTGGTTATAAAACACAGCGCCCATCATACCTTTCTGAATAACCTGCGCATACTCCACTCCGTTTGCATCCACCAGGTAGCTCCTGCCATCAGCAGTAGTCAGTCTTCCTGCTCTTCCTTCCTGAGCAGGTAATCCAGCGATATTAGAAACAGAATTGCTGGCGGCAGCTACGTCCTCAAAAAGCTGCTCGAAAACAGGCTGCGCAGTAAGAATCGTTTTGTTCTTGAGTTGCTTACTGGTGGCTGCGTTCAGGGTAGCATCAGAAAAAGGATTGTTAGTGTTTGCATACATGTCCTTCATCTTCTGAGCATCTAATCGCGCGCCGTCATGGCCTGTTTTGATGTAAGCATCCAGTTCGTCCAGCATTTGCATGCGCTGCGTCTGTCCGGTATAGCTCACATTCTCAAAATCGTAGGTCTGCGGAACATTGTAGGAAGGCGCATCCTTTTCATCGGAGCAGGAAGAAAAAGCCACACATGCCGCAACAGCAAGCGTAAAGGTTCGGAGTTTAAAAGTGTTTAGCATCATTATCGTTTTATACCCTGTTTTTATTTAGACTCATTATAAATAGTTGAGCAAAGCTAAGCCCACCTGCTTAAAGAGGCAAGCCTTATTTAAAATAATTTTAAATAACATGGAACTTATTATCAGGTGTGATAACAAAGATTAGGAGCAGGAGCGAACACTTATAGGCTTTACCCAACTCGCACACAAACACTTACTTCAAAGAAGCGGACAGCATGAATGAAAGGGAGGAATTATCGGGGAATTATTGGAACGCTGCCTCATGATACCGTCCTATACAGGAACAAAGTATAAGCCCGTCTACATTTTTAATTATATTTGACAAAACTCATATTTTAATTTGAAGCACTATGAAAAGCGTAAAATTAGTAGCACTCCTACTTTTGCTTATGGTTCCATTCCTTTACTCCTGCGAGGAAAGCACGGATGTGGTAGATTCCGGCACCTACCAGGGCACTATTGAAGAGGTGGAAGCAGACAAGTCTGAGATTTATGTAAAAACAGCAGATGACAAACTTCTGGAGCTGTACTTTACAGAAACTACTACCCTGACCAGAAACGGTGAGACGGTGGCTTTCGACCAGCTGCAGGAAGGCCAGCAGGTGGAGGTTGAGGTAGAGAAGGTCGGACAAAGACTTGACCCGATAGCGGTAAGAATCCTGGAGTAGCATGAATGAGCTGACCTTCTGGCGAACAGAGATGTGGCACCCGCTCACATTGCATTTTCCCATCTCTCTTCTGCTGTTGGCAACTTTTGCAAAGGTAGTGGCTCTTTTCCTGCGGAGCAGCCAGGGACTGTTCTGGCACAGAGCCGGTGCTTACCTGCTTTATGCCGGTTGCCTGATGGCATGGGTGAGCATTTACACTGGGGACATGGCAGACGGAATGGTGTCCAGAAAGCTTTGTGACCCGACAGTACTGAAAAGGCATGAGATAGCCGCCTACAATCTTGCTTATCTCTTTTCCGCAGCCACAGCCCTGGAACTGGGCCTGCGCCTTAACCTGATAAAGGCAAAGGTAAAATGGCTGCAGGCAGTAGTGGTGCTGCTGATGGTGGCGGGAGCTGGTTTCCTGATATACACCAGCCACCTGGGTGCCACCGTCGTGTACGAGCAGGCTGGCGGCGTAAATGTGCCTGCAAGTGACTGCGCCGGCTTCTGACCAGGAGGGAGTATTTACCTGCTCGGGCACCCACCCTGACAAAAAAGGACAGCCCCTGCCTGAATAGCAGGGGCTGTCCTTTTTTAACCCAGCAGATGCACCCGTTTATTTTCACAACCAGGCCAGCCAAAAAGAAGACGATAGCAGCATACAACTCGTACGGCTAGAACAGGATAACAACTGGTACTTTAAAATATAGCCTAGGCATTTGCCATGGCCCGGTCCAGGTGCACGTAGCCGCCGTCTACGTGTATCAATTGGCCGGTGGTGTGGCTGGAGCGCTCTGAGAGCAGGAACGCTGTGGTGTTGGCAATTTCATGTGGTGTGGTCATTCTTTTTTCCAGCGGAATCCGGCTGGTGATTTCCTTCAGCTTCTCCTCCGGGTTGGGCAGTGTCTTGATCCATTTGTCGTAGGCGGGTGTCCAGCTTTCGGCTACAATGATAGCGTTTACCCGGATGCCATACTTAGCCAGTTCCACAGCCCACTCCCGGGTGAGGGCGTTGCGCCCGCCGTTGGCCGCCGCATAGGCAGAAGTGCCTCCCTGGCCGGTTTCGGCCGTTTTGGAGCTGATGTTGACGATGGCGCCTTTTGACTTCTTCAGTTCAGGCAGGGCATGATGGGCAAGCAGGTAGTAATGCACGAGGTTGTTGTGCAGCGAGTCCATGAACTTCTCATAACTGCCGTTCTCCAACCCCACCCCGTCGTTGAAGCCGGCGTTGTTCACCAGCCCTTCCACCCTGCCGAACTGCTCCAGGGTTTCCTTCACGGCCCTTTTGCATTCCTCCGGCCGCGACAGTTCCGCCACTACCTGAAAGGCTTTACCGCCCTTTTTTTCTATTTCGGCTACCGCGCCGGCGTTATCCTCTTCGTCTCGGCCTACTATCACTGGTATAGCGCCTTCTTCAGCCAGCACACCCACTATGCCCCTGCCAATACCCTTCGCTCCACCCGACACGATGATTACTTTGTCTTCAAGTCCTAAATCCATATTTTTTGTTAATTGAGCTTATAAAACCGGCTGGCATTCCCGCCGAAAAAGCCAGCCTGCTCCGCCTGGCTGAAGGAGGAGAAATAACTTTCCACGATGCCCAGCATTTCTCCATAACCTGCCGCTACCAGACACACCGGCCAGTCTGAGCCGTACATGATTCTGCCTGTACCAAACGCCTCCACCACCACATCCAGGTAGGGGGTAAAGTCCTCTTTCTTCCAGTGCTGCCAGTCAGCTTCTGTTACCATACCGGACAGTTTGCAGCACACGTTCTCATGCACAGCTATCGCCTTTATGTCGCTTGCCCATGCTTCTATTTCTTTCTCTTTGATTTTGGGTTTAGCCAGGTGGTCCAGCACGAAAGGCTGATTGGGAAAAGCGGCTACCAACTCCTTTGCATAACGGAGCTGGTCCGTGAATATGAGGATGTCGTACGTGAACCCGTGCCTACTGAGCTGGCTAATGCCCCGCTTGAAGTCTGGTTGCAGCATCAGCGCCCTGTCCGGCTCGCCCTGCAGCACATGCCGGAACCCTTTCAGCTTCTCAAACCGGGTATAATGCTCCAGCCGCTCCTGCACATCCGCTGCTCTTAATTCCACCCAGCCCACTATGCCTTTTACAAAGTCATAGGTATCAGCACTGGTTAGCAGAAAATCATTCTCCGCCTCCGACTGGTCCGCCTGCACCGCCACACACCCGTCGAAGCCGTGCTGCTGCAAAAGCGGCTGCAGGTCCTCCGGGCCGAAGTTGCGGCGGATTTTGGCCATGTCCTCTGTAATCCAGCTGTCCCTTACCGGGTCGAACTTCCAGAAGTGCTGGTGTGCATCAATCCTTTGCATAGGCTTTTACCTGCTGCTTTGAAGTTCCGAGGCCGTCAATCCCCAACTCCACCACATCTCCTGGCTTCAGGTACACCGGCGGGTTAAAACCCAGACCCACGCCGGCGGGTGTACCTGTCGAAATTACATCGCCTGGCAGCAGCGTCATGAATTGGCTCAGGTAAGAAACCAGGTGCGGAACCCGGAAGATAAAGTTGGCGGTGGTGCCGTCCTGCATCGTCTCGCCGTTCACCTTCAGCCACAGGCGCAGGTTATCTACATCCTCAATTTCGTCTTTGGTAGCCAGGAAAGGACCAATGGGCGCGAAAGTGTCGCAGCCCTTGCCTTTGTCCCAGGTACCGCCGCGCTCCAGCTGGAACGCCCGCTCCGACACATCGTTGTGCAGGCAGTAACCGGCCACATAGTCCATGGCCTCGGCCTCATCTACATAGCTTGCCTTCTTGCCTATCACAAAAGCCAGCTCCACTTCCCAGTCTGTTTTCTCTGAGCTCTTCGGAATAATGATGTCATCGTTAGGGCCTACCACTGCCGTAGTGGACTTCATGAAAAGGATCGGCTCTTCCGGTATTTTGGCCTTTGTCTCCGCGGCATGGTCGGCGTAGTTGAGGCCGATGCAGACAATTTTGGAGGGGCGGGCAACGGGGCTACCCAGGCGGCTGCTTTCCGGTATACGCTCTAATTTACCTTCGTTCTCTGCCAGGAACTTCTGCAGGCGGGAAAGGCCCTCTGTCTCAAAGAACTGTTCATTGTAATCTTCCCCGAAAGCGGATGTATCATAATAAACTTCATCCAGTATAATTCCGGTCTTCTCTTTGTTAGGTTCTCCGTATCGTATTAGTTTCATATCGTTAGTTTTGGGCTTTTCATAAGAGAGAAGCCTGTTCTAGTTTTAATTAGTTAATCAAACTGCGCTTTACATAACAGGCTAAAGGTCTTTTGCTTAAACTCCGTTATGAGTTTGTCATTTCGAACATGCCTGAGACGTGAGTCGAAAGGGACCTGCGAAGCAGTGAGAATTCTGCTTTATTTCATGCCCCCACAATATGACAGATTTCTCACTGCGTTCGACATGACAAAATGAATAGGAAATCTAGGTAATATTCCCGCTTAATTGTTCAGTTTCACAAAGCCGCCGTCGATGGGGTAATCGGTACCGGTGATGAAAGAAGCGTCGTCGGAGCAGAGGTACAGGATGAGCTTGGCTATCTCGTCTGGTTTTGCCATTCTGCCAATGGGCTGCGTTTTCGACAGCTTCCGGAACATCTCCTCCTCCTTGCCAGGATAGTTCTTTGCCAGGAAGCCATCCACAAAAGGCGTGTGCACCCGGGCCGGGGAAATGCTGTTGCAACGGATGTTGTCCTGGAGGTAATCCTTGGCAACTGACAGGGTCATGGCCTGCACTGCACCTTTGCTCATGGTGTAGGCGAAGCGGTCGTTGAGGCCTACAATGGCGGCAATAGAGCCTAAGTTCAGAATAACGCCGCCACCGTTCGCTTTCATCAGTGGTATAGCGGCGTAAAGGCAGTTGTAAACACCCTTCACGTTCACCTGGTACACCCGGTCGAAGTCCGCTTCTGTGGTGGTGTCAGCTCTGCCGATATTGGAGATGCCGGCGTTGTTCACGAGTATATTTAGTTTGCCAATGCTTTGGAAGACCTGCACCACTTCCTGCTGGTTGGTAACGTCGCAGGCATGGTAAGCCGCTTTGCCTCCTGCCTCCGTTATCTCCCCTACTGTTTCCCTGCCATTCTCCGGGTTCACATCCAGCACGTGCACTGTGGCTCCCTGTTGGGCGAAGAGCAGCGCCACCGCCTTCCCGATGCCGCTTCCGCCCCCCGTGACAAGGGCAATCTTATTGTTCAGTTCAAACATAGTGTGGTTCTTTCAGTATGGTTAACTTTCTTCCTGAAGGGAAAATATCTTCTTCATCAGCACCCACTTCTCTCCCTGTCCTGCTCCCGGAACCCGCTGCTGGTACTTCCACATCAACTGCTCCCACTCCTGCACCTTGGGGTTTGCCTTGTCCATGGCAGCCTTGCCCTCAAAACTGAAGGAGCTGTCCGTTTCCATTATCATGAAGAGCCTGTTGCCGAGCCGGTAAATCTCCATCTCCACCACCCCGGCGTCGCCTATGCTCTGCCTGATTTCCGGCCATATCGCCTGGTGCCAGCGTTCATACTCTTCTATCAGTGCCGGGTCGTCTTTCAGGTCCAGCGCCAGGCAATACCTGCTCATGCTTTCATTCTTTAAGTAGATGCCGTCATAAGTTACTAAAAAATTCAGCCGGAAAAAGCTCTTTTACATTCTCTCCTGACTCCCAGGCAGTGCTCAGGGAGCAGTCATTCTTTTCCGGGGGTGAAACAAAAAAGGGGCAAGCGGAAATATCCCTACGCCTACCCCTCTTTCAACCAGAAAACAAAGAAAATTCTTTAACCCGCCTTCTGAAATGTATCTGCTGGCACCACCTCTGCTTCACCCCCTGGCTTGTCCACATCATTACGCTCCAGCCTGCCAGAAACGACAGCATAAAAGGCCACTACCACAAAACAAACCAACGGCACATAGAAAGCCTGGCTGATGTCCTGTGTCAGGTCCGACACATAGCCCTGCACAGAGGTGATAACGGCCCCTCCCAGGATAGCCATAATCAGGCCTGATCCTCCAATTTTTGTATCGCCTCCCAGTCCCCTGATGCCCATGCCGTAAATGGTCGGGAACATCAGCGACATAAAGCCTGATATGGCAACCAGCGCATACACGCCCACCAGGCCGCTGCCATAAATAACAACTAATGTACAGGCTGCGGCCGCCACGGCACTTATTAGCAGCAGGATGCGCGGGCTCACGTACTTCATCAGGGCTGTGAATATAAAGCGGGAGACCATGAACAGTACCAGTGCGGCCATGTAATAGGTGGAGGCGCCGTCTTCGTTGAGCTGTATTTCCTGCATCACATAGCGGATGGTATAAGACCAGATACCTATCTGGGCACCCACGTAAAAGAACTGCGCCACCACTGCCCACACATAATGCGGTGTTTTCAGCAACCGTTTAAAAGTAGGAACCAGGTCCAGCTTTTCGCCAGCGTCTGAGGCCTTGGGCATATTGGTAAATTTAACAGCAAGCCAGATAAGCATCAGGAACACGGCCACCCCCACGTATGGGCCCATCACAGAGGTTAGTTCCTCCGACTGTATGGCTTTTAGCTGTTCCGGGCTCATGCTTGCCCGCTCCTCGGCACTGGAAAGGTTAAGCTCCGAGAGGATAAACACCTTGCTCAGCAGCACGCCCGTGATGGAACCGATGGGGTTGAAGGACTGCGCCAGGTTCAGGCGTCTCGTACCCGTCTCCTCCGGCCCCATGGCCACAATGTAAGGGTTCGCAGCAGTTTCCAGTATAGAAAGCCCCCCGGCCAGGACGTAGAGCGCAATCAGGAAATGTCCGTAGGCCATGGTGATGCTGGCCGGGTAAAACAGCAGCGAGCCCAGGATGAACAGGCCCAGCCCCGCCAGGATACCAGTTTTGTAAGTGTATTTCTTTATCAGGATAGCCGCAGGCAGGGCCAGGCAGAAGTAAGCGCCGTAGAAGGCCATCTGTATCCAGGAGGTCTGGAAGTCGGACATGCTCATGATGCGCTTGAAGGCCGCCAGCAGCGTATCCGTCATGTTGTTGGCCAGTCCCCACAAAAAGAAAAGGCTTGTGATGAGGATGAAGGGCCAGATGTTACCGGTTCGGAGAAGCGAAAGTTTTTTGGTGGCTGTTGTCATGTTTTTTTTTGCGCTGTAGCAGACCTGAATAACCTGAATTATAAAACAGAGTAATTCCTCACTCATTTTACCTCCTCCAATATAGCGTTTATTCAGGAAAATTCTAACTTAGCAATCAGACATAAGTTAAAGGGCAACAGCACCCTGTTTTACAGGTACTTGAAAGCAGTCTTGTTACAGCCCTGAGCCTCGCGATGTCTATTTATCCTATTCAAAATACGTTTTACACGAACACAGACGCATGAAAAAACTGTACACCCTTGTTACGTTTCTGCTGCTAATGCCCCTGTTCTTAACACAGCTGGTGCAGGCACAAAAATCTAAAACTCCCACCCTCCTGCTGCGGGCAGACGACATTGGCATGAACCACGCCGTGAACATGGGTGTAAAACAACTGGCCGAGACAGGTATTCCTTTCTCAGCGTCTGTTATGTTTGCCTGCCCCTGGTACCAGGAGGCTGTGGAAATACTGAAAAACCACCCGCAGGTAGCGGTAGGCGTGCACCTGACCCTGAATGCAGAATGGAAGAATTACCGCTGGGGACCAGTAGCCGGGCGCAGTGCCGTACCAAGCCTGGTGGACAAAGAAGGGTATTTCCTGCCTTCCATCGAAGCTTTTCTGCAGAGCGACTATAAGCTGGAAGAGGTGGAGAAAGAACTTACCGCGCAGATTGAAAGGGCCCTGAACTCAGGCTTGAAAATAAGCTATGTAGACCCACACATGGGCATGGCCCTGGCAACTCCTGAACTGCGCGCGCTCACTGAGCGGCTGGCAAAGAAATACAACCTGGGCATTTCCAATTACTTTGGCGAAACCTACAAGAGCATGTGGGCAGTAACCGTAGAAACCAAAGCCAAAGAATTTATGGACTACGCCAACAACCTGAAGCCGGGCAGCCTGAACGTAGTGGAACTGCATGTGGCACAAAGCGCCCCGGAGATGGACGTGTTGGTAGACATGAACAGTGCCTTGATGAACACAGACGATGGCAAGCCCAGAGCCAGCCAGCACCGCCAGACAGAATTGAATATGCTTATCTCCCCTGAGTTCTTAAAGCTGGCAGACAAGAAGTTTAAGCTTATCACCTATGCCGATTTAGTAAAAGCAAATGGGCTTAACAGCATGAAAGCACCGCTGGCACAGTAAGTAAACCTGCAGAGCGCAGGAAGCGACCTGCAACAAACCCGGCACTAAGTTAACACCGGCACAAGTTCCCTTTAAAATTCACCCCTGTACCTTCAGTACTATATTAAAAGCAAAATGAGAAAACTCAACGTTGCAGCCGCTCAGTTCGAGCCTAAAGACGGCGACAAGGCTTGTAATCTTTCTGTTATAGAAGAGTTGACTGCCAGGGCAAAAGCCCGTGGCGCTGAGGTTATCAGCTTCCATGAGATGTGTATTACCGCCTATACTTTTTTAAAAGACCTGACGCGGGAGGAGATGCTGGAACTGGCCGAAGAGATACCAGATGGAGAAAGCGTGCGGCACCTCACACAACTGTCAGGAAAGTATGATATCACCATTTTAGCGGGCTTACTGGAGGTAGAGAACGGGAAACTGTACAATACCTATGTGTGCGTAGATAAGACCGGCCTGCTGGCGAAGTACCGGAAGATTCACCCGTTCATCAGCAAATACCTTGAGCCCGGTTCGGAGTATGTGGTGTTTGACCTGAAAGGCTGGAAGTGCGGCATCCTGATTTGCTATGACAACAATGTAGTCGAGAATGTGAGAGCCACCTCCCTGCTCGGAGCAGAGATAATTTTCGCACCGCATGTCACGATGTGTACGCCTTCTTCCATGCCAGGCCGGGGCTATGTGGCAGACGAGCTATGGCAGGCACGGCATACAGACCCGGTGCCCCTGCGCCTGGAGTTCGACGGGCCCAAAGGCAGGCGCTGGCTCATGCGCTGGCTGCCAGCCAGGGCCTACGACAATGCCGTGTACTACGTATTCACCAACCCGATTGGCTATGACGGCGAGCACCTCAAGAACGGAAATTCCCTCATTCTGGACCCCTATGGTGAGGTGTTGACAGAGATAAAAAGCTTTGAAAACGAAATCACAGTGGCCACATTAACTGATGACAAGCTGCAACTTGCCGGGGGCCACCGCTACAAAAAAGCCCGCCGACCGGCACTTTACAGAGACATCATCGGGGCAGAACACCAGTCGGAAACAAAACCAGTCTGGCTGACAAGCAATACGCCTGTGCCTGATAAAGTGGAAGAGCTGCCCGAATAGGAACTGCCCCTGTTTCTTTACCGAATTATTGCACATGCGCCTGATAATAGCGGAATACGTAAAGGAATTTTCCAGTATTTTCCCAGAGCAAAAAGACACCCTGCCCTGGCTTCTGCCTCCCATACTTCCAAGGGTCTTAGCGGAAATGATACCTCCGCTGGGCGATAGCTATACCGTGAAAAATGGTATAGCAATTCATCGGACGGCCACTGTAGAAAAAGGCGCAGTGCTAAAGGCTCCTGTTATTATTTCGGAAAACTGCTTTGTCGGTTCCCATGCTTATTTACGGGGCGGTGTGTACCTGGGCAGCGGCACGACCATAGGCACAGGTTGCGAAGTAACAAGGAGCATCATACTGCACGATAGCGCTGTGGCGCATTTCAATTTTGTGGGCGACAGCATCATCGGCAGCTACGTTAATTTCGAAGCCGGCGCTGTTGTGGCCAATCATTATAATGAGCGAAAAGACAAGCAAATACGGGTAGTGCTGCAGGGGAAAGCTGTGAATACGCGTGTGGTAAAGTTCGGCGCACTGGTAGGCGACAACTGTAAAATTGGCGCCAATGCAGTGTTGTCACCCGGTACCATCCTGGCCAGAAATACCGTCGTGAAACGCCTGGAGTTGGTAGAACAGTTTACATTGTAAACTTTTAGCAGTTCAATAAACAGCTCCTTTGCAAAAGCTAATTGCTATGATAGGTGTACCTGGCAAGTGTACCTGAATGAGCAGACACTTTAGTCTCTTATGATCTCCTGTTAGCGGCTACTCCCTCCTCAAAGCCCGGTTTCAGTATAACCGCCCCTTCCTGCACATGGATTGATCACGGGTTCAAAAATAAATTTACATTTCTCAATATTTCATATATTGTCTAAAATGCATGTTTGAATCTTATCAAGTCCTATGAAACTCCGTGTTCCTGTTTTGCTATTACTTTTCCTGTTGCCATCATTAGCTTTCGCCCAGGCAAACTACAAACCAGGTTTGGTGGTCACCTCCAGCGGGGATACTTTAAATGGTTTCATTAACTACAGAGAGTGGGATTTAGCCCCTGAAACAGTATCCTTCCAGACCTCAGGTAACAGCGGGAAAGTGCAGGAGTTGAATGCTGCTACCACCCGCTATTTTGAAGTAACCGGCCTGGAAGCATACAGAGGCTTTGAAGTACTTATATCAACAGACAGAGTGGACGTAGGCAACCTTTCCCATGGAAGCCCGGATAGCAGCCCCTCCACAGAACATGTTTTTCTGAAAGTACTTCAGGATGGCACTAAAGTGTCCGTGTACTCTTATAAAGACAACATCAAGGAAAGGTTCTTCATAATGGAGAAAGGGGAAGCCAAACCACAGGAGTTGCTCTACAGGAGATACTATGACAAAAGGAACAGTACCCGGATCATAACACAGCATGCGTATGTTGGCCAGTTACTGAATGTGGCAAGGCACTTGAACGTACTAAGCGATAAACTACAGCGGGAAATTGAGGCCGCTGCCTATAAAGAAAAAGACATACTTCAGGTAGTAAGCAAGCTAAACGGGCTAAGCGACAGGGAAGCTGAACTGGACAAGCAGGGGAAAATGGGCTTTAGATTATTTACCGGTCTCGCCCTCAGCAGAAGCACGGTGGAGGTAAAGGGCCAGAATACTTTTGCTGATGCAGACGAAAACCCTGCTTCCTATATGCCACGACTTGCCTTTGGCGCTGATGCCTTCTTAAACAGGAACGTGCAACAGCTTGTATTCAGGTTAGAGGCAGCATTGACTCAGGGCAGCTACCAACTAAAGAAAACTGAGCCATCCGGGGGCGGCTCCTATTATAACCTGACCTATGGCATGAAACAGGCTACCGTTTCTGTCACTCCCCAGGTAATCTACAACCTGTACAACACAGATGCCTTAAAGCTCTATCTGGGGGGAGGCTTTGCGTTTAATTATTCTGATTATTCAAAAAACATCTACCACAGGAAGTACATATATCCGGCCCAAAATTCTGAGACGTTATATGTGACCGATGATTACATGGAGCTGTCTTCTTATTGGTCTACTTACAGCTTGAGAGCCGGAGTAGTTGTGAACACGAAATTCGAGATTTCTGCCATGTACCTGGCACCAAGCCCCATAACCAGGTACGCCCATATCGAAGTAGCAACAGGTTCTTTAAATATCGGCATAAACTACCTGTTCAGAGGCAACTAAAACAATAGGAAGGTCGTGTACTCCATCCCTTTCTAAGGCGCTAACATGCAAGGGTAAGCCGGGCATTGTAAAAAAAGAGAGGCTGGACATACAATTGTATACCCAGCCTCTCTTTTTGGAGAAAGGATAAACCTGCGCCTACACTTTTATGTAAATCTTCCTCTTATCCATCCAGTACCCGATGCCCCAGAGCAGGAGCATATAAGAAACAGCAAACAGCAGAGAGGCATTTTTATCGGAGAGCCATGCCAGGTAAAGGTTTTTATAGATCCAGCCGTTCAGGCTTTCGCCGCCTACTCTGGTCAGGCTCATTAGCCGGATAATCACTCCTGACAAGATGTAAATGAACAGCGGGTTCCGGCCGAACACCTCAAAGAAATAGGTCCAGCGCTTGTAGTTGGCCACTTCAATTATCAGCATCAGCGTAGCTAGTACGAGCAGGTCTAAACCGATGGTGTACATTACATACGAGCTGGTCCAGATAGGCTTGTTGATAGGAAAAACGAAGTCCCAAAGCACCGCCACCACGACAAAAGCTGCTGCCGACAAAGCCAGTTTGAACACGGTGCCCAGGTTGTTGCCCCGTTGCTGTATATACAAGCCTGCCAGAAAACCGGCTACTACATTCACCACGGCAGGCAAGGTACTCAGCAAGCCTTCCGGGTCGAACGGGATACCGTACCCTTTATACAAGTTGTCGGCAGGCAAAAGCAGCAAATCAAACTTCAGGGCAGCATTGCCCTCCAGGCTGTAAGGGTCAGGCTGACTGCCGAAAAAGTACATGATGGCCCAGTAAGAGAACAAGGCCATGACGCTGAAAACAATGGCTCCCTTCACTTTCAAATAATGCACCACCAGCGCCGCAATGCCATAGCACAGGGCAATCCTTTGCAGAACGCCCATTACCCGGATGCTGGAGAAGTCTATGGACGTCAATTCACCGGCAGCATTTCGCGTAACAAAGGGGAAGGTATTCAACAGGAGACCGAGCAGGAAAATGAGGGCTGTGCGCTTGAAAACTTTTTTCAGGAAAACGCTATCCTCCTGCTTCTCAAATTTCCGCATGCTGAAGCTCATGGCATTGCCCACCACAAACAGGAAAGTCGGGAAAACCAGGTCTGTTACCGTGAAGCCGTGCCAGGCGGCATGCCGGAAGGGCGCATAAATGCTTTGCCAACTGCCGGGGGTATTCACCACTATCATCAGGGCAATGGTCATTCCCCGCAGCACATCAAGCGAGAGGTAGCGCTGCCGCACCGTTTCCTTCAGCAGGCCATTGTCTGCAACTGCACTGGCTGTAAAAAGCTTATTCATGTAATTCGCTTATCTGATTTGTGTATTACAATTTGGGTAGATACCTGCTGTCCATCATAATGAAATGCTTCACTTTGTGCCGCCTACTTTGTCTACTTTATCAAAGAATTCCTTCTGGAGTTCCAGTGTCTTCGTGTCTGCCTTCACCGCTTTCAAAGCTTTCGTCAGCTGCTCCACCCTGTTTTCGGTCAGCAGTTTCCCCAGTTCCTTTGTTGCTTTTGCACCCTCGCCAGCATAGTGGTTCGGGTAACTGGCATACCACCAGATGCCGGTATACAGGTTCGGAAGCGAGGCCAGGCGCTTCAGGTTATCGCCGGATTCCTGCGTGGCCCGCTCCTGCTTTACAAGGTCCGGGCGCAGGTACAGCAGCGTTGATGTTTCGTTCTCGCCACCGTGCTGATCGCCGGCCGGGTCAGACTTGCGCGTTTTGTTTACTTTCTCTGCAAATGCCGGATCCTGCACCGGGTCGAAAAAGTACACGGCATAGTCGCGCCGCTTCTCCAGCTGCGACTGTACAAAGTAGCGCAGCAACTGCGGGTTGCCACCGTGGCCGTTCACAATTACTATCTTGTTAAAGCCGTTTCTGGCTATCTCCTCCACCGTTGCATCCAACAGGTCCCACACCAGCCTGCTCGGCAGGGCAAATGTTCCCGGTTGCTGCTTTGCTTCATAAATCTGCCCGTAGAAATAGTCCGGGAACACCACTGCATACTCGTTCTTTGTAGCACGCGCCGCCCACTCCCGCACATGAATCAGGTCGGAACCTATAGGAGCATGCGGTCCGTGTTTCTCCAGAATACCGATAGGCAGGATACAGGTCCGGTTCGATTTCTCCAGCGCCAGGGGCCAATCGCTGGCAGTCAGTTCATCCCATCGGGCCGGAATATGCTGCGCAAAGGCAGTAGACGTTAAGAGTAGAAGAAGTACCAGTAGCCTCATATGGCTTTTTATGTGAGGGTGAGTTATTTCTATATCAATATAGCAAGTTCCCTTTTTTACTGCTACTCTTTTCGGGCTTTTGTGTCTAAATTGAAAAAAGTGCAAAGCACAAACTGCACATCGCATCGCATAAAGAGTGACAGCGTATGCGGAAGGACAAAAAGGAGCAGGAAACACCAGCACCGCGTAAAAAGCTAAACCATTAAAAGCCTTATGAGACCATACATTTTAGCAGAAACAAACTGGAGGGACATTCAGCAGCAGCAGTTTGAAGTGGCTGTTTTACCCTGGGGCGCAACCGAAGCGCACAACTACCACCTGCCTTATGCAACAGACATAATAGAGGCGGACAACATTGCAGCCGAGGCAGCCCGTAAAGCCTGGGAGGCCGGGGCCAAAATTATCATACTGCCCACCATTCCGTTTGGAGTGAACACCGGGCAGGCTGACATTCTGCTGGACATTAACATGAGCCCCAGCACGCAGGCCGCCGTGCTGGGCGATGTGTTAGAGGTGCTAAACAGGCAGGGAATTTATAAACTGCTTATCATGAACAGCCATGGCGGAAACGACTTTAAAACCATGATTCGGGAATTGGGGCTGAAATACCCTGCCATGTTTATTTCAAGCTGCAACTGGTTCCATGCGATGGATAAGAACGAGTTTTTCGAGCATCCTGGCGACCACGCCGACGAAATGGAAACAAGCCTTATCCTGCACCTGCGCCCCGATTTAGTGCTGCCGCTGGAGGAAGCCGGTGAGGGGAATGATAAGAAACCAAAAATCAAAGCGTACAGAGAAGGCTGGGCCTGGGCAGAGCGAAAGTGGTCGCAGGTAACAGAGGATACAGGTGTGGGCAACCCTAAGAAAGCCACGAAGGAAAAGGGAGAGCGGTTCTTCGAAGCGGTAACTGACAAGATGAGCCAGCTGTTTATAGACCTCGCTAAGGCAGATCAGAACGACCTGTACGAGTAAACAATCAGGGCAGCTGCCGAAGGAACATGTTTCTTCGGCAGCTGCCCTGTTTTTTTAAAGAGCGCCTTTTATCTCTTCTATAGGCGTTTCTCCTATAAAGGAATTAACTAAACGCCCCTGCTCTGAATACACAAAAACAGATGGTGCCTGCACCGGCCCCAGAGTATGGATGATATCGTTTACAGAAGCCTGTGCAAAGTGGATGTTGCTTTTGCCTTCCAGGTCATATTCCCTGGCAAACTGGTTTAGCTGTGGCAAGCCAGCGTCAGACACAAAATACACAGTATATCCCTCAAAGGCCTCTAAATTTTCCCTTATCTGGGCAGCCTCGCGCTGGCAATGGTCACAGTCCGGCTGAAAAAGCACCAGAACAGTTTTCCCTTTCAGATCCTTTGCCACTAACCTGGAGCCATCCAAACGCGTGAGCCCCATCTGGGGAAGGTCGTTGGAAACGACTGCTGCTGTCGTGCTGGCTGGAGTGGCTGCTGCCGGTGCAGGTGTTGCTTCCCTGCTATCGGACCTGCTGCCCCGGTTGTCGAAATAAAAAATGAGGGCCAGCACCACCACAACCGCCACTAAAATAAGTATTCCCTTCTTCATTCTGTTCTTTTGTATTGCTTACAAACTTTACTGAGTTACGTATCCGCGCCGCAGAAGCCCAAGCTAAGTATAAATTAATATGACAACATCAGTCTGTCCTGCTATAACACATTTTCATTCCGTCAGTTCAAAAAAATCACCTCAGGCTGCATATACACGACTTCTTTTTTTACCAGCCCTGCTGTAATCCGTCCTGCAGGGCAGCCGCATATTTCTCCTTGTCAAAAGAATAAAGGTACGGTGCCTTGTGTGCCACGCCCATTTTACGTTCCTCTAACCTGTTCAATATGCCATAGCCCAGCATTTTGCGCTGGAAGTTGCGACGGTCCAGCCGCTTGCCCAGGATAGTCTCATACAGCCTCTGCAGTTCCGGCATGGTAAACTTTTCGGGCAGCAGGTTGTAACCAATTGGCTGGTCATTGAGCTGTTTCCTGAGAGTTTCAAGTGCCTTCTGCAGTATCTGGTCATGGTCCATCGCCAGAGGCGGCATATCCTGCAGGTCCCACCAGGCACAAGCCTCAGAGGTAGCATCAGGACGGGGCACAGCCTTCGAAAAGTTAACCAGCGCATAGTAGCCTACCGTGATAAAGCGCTGCAAAAACCAATGGTCCTCGTCAGCCTCTAACGCATGCGACACCAAAAGCTGCCGGTTCATTTTCCTGTCGGAGCGCGAGGGGTTGCCAAAAGTATGGAACTGGCGGAGAAAAATATTACCCAGGCCCGTGCGTGACTGCAGCACCCGAACAGCAGCATGCTCCACCTCTTCCTCCTTATAGACAAAGCCTCCCGGCAGCGCCCACTTGTCGGCATGCTTCATTCTCAGGAGCAACACCTTCAGTTGGTTATCATGAAAGCCGAAGATCACACAGTCAACTGAAAGTCCCGGGTGAAAGAGCGCTCCCCCTTTCTGAAGCATGTTACTTACTTCTTCTTCCACAGCTAGATTTGTTTTTTATTTTAAATAAGTAAATAAAAGCAGAAGGAATGGAACAATATCAGAAAAATAATTTACATTGTGTTATAAAGACACATTGTTAATTATCTCTCCAGTTATACTCCATATGAAAAGAAAGTTACCAAACCGGCTTATGAAGAAGCTGCCACTCGCCCTGCTACTGGCTGGCATGGCCTGCAACAGCAGCCAGCCAACAGGCAGCACAAGCGCTACTGCTGCTTCCCCTGCCACAACGGCAAGTTACCGCGACCTGAACAAGAACGGCCGCATGGATGTGTATGAAGACAGCACGCAGCCGGTGGAGGCCCGGGTAAACGACCTGCTGGCCCAGATGACAGTAGAGGAAAAAGCGGGTATGATGTTCATCAACGGTACCTTCATTAACGAGGATGGCACCATTGAAAAAACGCCGGAGACGAAGGGAATGGCCGCCAGGTTGCCCACAGCAGGCGAGTCCATCTCCGGAAAGCACATGAACCACTTCAATTTCTGGGATGCACCCGAAACACGGGCACTGGCCACAGGCTATAACGCCATACAAAAGGCTGCGGAGAATACGAGGCTCGGCATTCCGGTTACCATTGCCTCGGACCCGCGCAACCACTTCAGTGAAAGCATCTTTTCGATGGCAGCTGTTGGCTTCTCGCAGTGGTGCGAAACCCTGGGTCTGGCAGCCATAGGCGATGAAAACCTGACCAGGCAGTTTGCCGACATTGCCCGGCAGGAGTATGTGGCAGTTGGTATGCGGGAGGCGCTGCACCCGCAGGTGGATTTGGCTACAGAACCCCGGTGGGCCCGTATCAGCGGAACTTTTGGTGAGGATGCCAAACTGACAGCCCGTATGGCCAAAGCGTATATACTTGGTTTCCAGGGAGAGGAGCTAGGCCCTAACAGCGTGGCCTGTATGACAAAGCACTTTACCGGCGGCGGCCCGCAGAAGGAAGGCCTGGACCCGCACTTTGAGTTCCAGAAAGGGCAGGTATACCCGGGCAACAACTTCGATTATCACCTTATTCCGTTTGAGGCAGCATTTGATGCCAACACTGCTGCCATCATGCCTTATTACGGCGTGCCAACCGGCCAGACAGACGAGGAAGTCGCCTTCGCTTATAACAAAGCCATCATCACAGGCCTGCTACGCAACAAGTATAAGTTTGACGGCGTGGTGTGCACTGACTGGGGACTGATAACTGATGTGAACATGGGCGTAACCGTATGGCCTGCACGTGCCTGGGGAGTAGAGCACCTGAGTGAGGAAGACCGTGTAAAGAAAATAATTGATGCCGGTGTAGATCAGTTTGGTGGTGAAAGCGTGCCGGAACTGGTGGTAAAACTGGTGAAAGATGGCCGCGTAACGGAGGCGCGGATAAATGAATCGGTAAGAAGGCTGCTGCGACAGAAGTTCCAACTGGGCCTGTTCGACAACCCTTATGTGGACGTGGAGAACGCGGTAAAGGTGCTGAGTAACCCAGCGTTTAAAGCGGCCGGCGAAGCCTCCCAGCGCCGTGCCATGACACTGCTGAAAAACGACAACAAGGTGCTGCCGCTTCAGCAGGGCAAACTGAAGCTGTACGTGAAGAACGTTGACCCGAAAGTGGCCGCACTATATGGTACTGTGGTAGAAAACCCGAAGGAGGCTGATATGGCCATCATTCGCCTGAAAACGCCCTGGTACCCGGTTGAAACAAAGAACCCGTTTGCCCAAAGCTTCCACCACGGCGACCTCGACTTCAAAGGCAAGGAGAAAGAAGAGATACTGCAACTGCTGAAAACAGTACCTACCATCGTGGACATTAACCTGGATCGTCCGGCCGTAATACCGGAAATCAGCCAGAACGCGAAAGGCTTGTTTGCAGACTTCGGAGCCAGTGATGCTGCCGTGCTGGATGTGATCTTCGGAAAAGCGAAGCCGGAAGGAAACCTGCCGTTCGAGCTGCCATCTTCGATGGAGGCGGTGCGCAACCAGAAAGAAGACCTGCCTTACGACTCAAAAGACCCGCTGTATAAGTTTGGGTTTGGCTTGCGCTATGAGTAGCTTTATTTTTCTGGAGCAGCTTTATTTACGAATGCGATGCTTAAATCGAAGTTAGTGCTTTTTGTACTGCTGGGTGTACTGCTATTGGCTAATACTGTAGCCACGGCACAGTCAACGGCTGGCAAGCCCCGCACGGTCATAACAACCGATGGTGAAGTGGATGATATGGATTCTTTCATAAGACTCCTGCTGTATTCAAATGAGTTTGACATTGTAGGGCTGGTGTACAGCAGTTCGCAGTGGCATTATGCCGGCGACGGAAAAGGCACCCTGTTTACCTCCGAAATGCCAAACACGGCGGAGCGTTACGGAGAACGCAAAGACCTGCGCTGGCCGGGCACCACCTGGATGCAGCATCACATTAACCAGTATGCAAAGGTTTATGATAACCTGAAGCAGCATGCCCCGGGGTACCCTTCTCCGGATTACCTGCTGAGTATCGTCAGTGTTGGCAACATTGAATTTGAGGGGGAGATGGAGAAGGATACAAATGGTTCTGACGCCATCAAGAAAATTCTGCTGGACAACAACCCGAGCCCTGTATACCTGCAAATCTGGGGCGGCACCAACACGGTGGCACGTGCTTTAAAGTCCATAGAAGCGGAATACAAAGGAACGCCGCAGTGGCAGGATATCTACAGGAAAGTATCTGATAAAGCCATCATCTACACTGTGCTAGACCAGGATGCCACCTATGGGAAATATATAGCACCCAACTGGCCGGAGATAAAAGTACTCTACAACTCTGACCAGTTCTGGAGTTTCGCCTATGCCTGGCCAAGAGTGGTGCCAAAAGAACTGCAGACCTACCTGGGTGGCATGTGGTTCTCCCAAAACATCAAGTTTTACCATGGCCCCTTGTTGGAAGGCTACTACCTCTGGGGCGACGGACAGCAGATAGAAGGAGATCCGGAGCATACGCATGGCAGCATCCTGCACTCCGTGAAGTCCGGGCGAAGCCGGTACGATTTTATATCGGAGGGCGACTCCCCTGCCTTCTTTTACCTGCTCGATGTGGGCCTGAGAAGCATGGAAGATGCTTCCTACGGCGGCTGGGGAGGGCGCATGGTGCAGTCTGCTAACAACCCAAACCGCTGGGAAGACGGCAAGCACGTCACCGACTTTAATACTTATACAAATAAAAACGACACCACCTTTCCGCAAACCCGCTGGATAGAGGCACTGCAGAACGATTTTGCCGCCCGCGCCGACTGGTGTGTTCTGCCTTATAAAAAAGCAAACCACCCTCCTGTCGTGAAGCTTAACCAGCCAAAAGACATAAAGGTAAAGCCTGGCCAGAGAATGAGCCTCAGCGCCTCCGCCAAAGACCCGGATGGCAATACCCTCCGCTACCGATGGTGGCAGTACGAAGAGGTCGATACCTATGAGGGCAAAGTGAGTGTTCAGGACGCAGACAAACAGAAAGTTTCCTTTACAGTACCTCAGGATGCTAAAAGCGGGCAAACCATTCATTTTATACTGGAAGTGACCGACTCCGGAACACCCAGCTTAACCCGGTACCAGCGTGTGATTGCAACGGTTGGAGCGTAAGCCCGGGCAACAGGCGCAGGTTTCTTTTACTGTGCCAGCCTTGAGCTGCCTCTGTACAACCTTTTGCCTCTGTACAACCTTTTTCGACATCTAAAACAGGAACAAATCTTTTACCAGTTAAACACCTTTGAACACAACCGAATGCTAAACAGAAGAAATTTTTTCAAAACAACCGGGGCTCTTGCATTAGGCAGCTTGCTGCTCCCGGCTTGTGCCGATGGCACCACATCGCAGGCCGAAACCACTGAAACAGCGGAAGGCGTGGGCAACGCAAACACAGCTCCAAGAGAGTTGTCTGTGGGCCTGCAATTGTTTACTGTTCGCGAACTGCTGGAGAAGGACCTGCAGGGCACGCTGCAGAAAATTGCGGACTTGGGCTTTAAAGACCTGGAATCAGCTGCTGGTTCAAAAGGCCATTATTATGGCATGAAACCAAAAGAGTTTGCCGCCATGGTGGAAGGCATGGGCATGAAGCTCCGCAGCAGCCACGTACTGCCGGGCACACAACTCCCTACAGAGGCTCCGCTGCCTCCGGACTTTCTGACGCTGACCAACGGACTGCAGCAGCTGGTGGACATGGCCGCCGAGACAGGCCAGAGTTACCTGACCTGCGCCTATTTGTTCCCAAGCGAGCACAAGACCCTGGACCAGTACAGGCGACACATCGAACTCTTTCACCGCGCCGGCGAAGCCTGTAAAAAAGCAGGTTTGTCTTTTGCATACCACAACCACGACTTCGAATTTGAAACACTGGAAGGCCAGCGGCCATACGACCTGATCCTGGCGGAAACGGACAAGGATCTGGTGGAGATGGAACTGGACCTGTACTGGGCTACCAAGTCTGGCAATGATCCGGTTGCCTTGTTCGAGAAGTACCCAGGCCGCTTTCCGATGTGGCACGTGAAGGACATGGACAGAACAGAAAAACAGTTCTTCACAGAGATAGGCAACGGTTCTATCGACTTCAAGCGCATCTTCGACAAAGCAGAACTGGCAGGCATGAAGTACTACTTCGTGGAGCAGGACGTAACCCCCGGAAACCCGCTGGACAGCATCGCTACCAGCTATAAGAACCTGGCGAATGTACTGAGCTAGTCTGGGATTAAAATGCTAAAAACAAAAAGCACTGTTCTGGTATTCAGAACAGTGCTTTTTGTTTTCTAATGCGCCTGCAGCGCCGTCTCCTGTTTGCTCTTTTCTGCCAGTTCCTCTAAAGTCCAGGCTTTGCTTCTTCCAGCGCTTTCTTCTCTGAGCTTCTTGACTTCTTCGGGTGTAACGACAGGTGAAAGCTCTGCTCTGGCTGTGAAACCTGATGCTTTATTAGTAGCTGCAGCCGCCATACCAGGTATATGACCGGGTGGTCGGGGAGCCGCACCACCAAACTCATACCGGATATAGCTTAAGACAGATGCAATCCATTCATCACTATTCGCTTCCATAGACGGCATGATACTGGTGTAGGATTTACCGTCAACAGGCCCGGAAAGCCCATGGAGTAAAATCCTGGCCGCTGTGTTTTTTTCAACAAAAGCTAAGCGCTTCGATCCTGCAAGAGGAGGAGCAGGCATGTTAGCCCCTCCGATGGCTAAACCCTTTCCATCTGCGCCATGGCAACTGGCACAAACCGACTTGAAAGTAGCCGCCCCTTTCAAAATCAACTCTCTGTCGGCCTGAGCAAGCTTGCCTAGTTTCTGTCCGTAAGTGCGCACCCCTTCATTCTTATCAAGCGCTGCCTTGGTAGCGACAAGCATTTCATTGTCTGCGTTTTTGTCTAAAACCTCTTTGATGATGGCCTTAGCCTTCTCTGACTTACTGTTGTACAGCGAGAGCAGCAGTTGAACACGCACATCATGATGCGCATCGTCTGTAAGCTCCCCTACCTTTTGAATCAGGTCCTCGTCATTCTTCTCCAGATACGGTTCACTAATCCAGACAGCAGTTCTCCTTACCTGCGGATGCTCATCTTTCAGGGCATCATACAGGATAGACTTATCTATAGCATCTAGCCCTTCTAATGTCCATAAAGCATGTATTCTGGCAAGATGGCTTGGTTTCCTGGAGAAGAAGCCGTGCTCCCCAACTGCCATTTTCCTCAAGGCTGGAATCACAGACTTGTCACCACGGGTAATAATTGATTTCTGAGCTTCATCCCGCCACCAGCCATTAGGATGATCCAAGTGACTTAAAAGCGTGTTGCCGGACTCTTCCAGCATATTTGGTTTTGGCCCTGGCTTATAGCTATCGTGAACGACCCGGTAAATACGGCCATGGCCTGTATTCTTCGCTAAACCCAGGCTATCAATTTTCTGGCGCAGGAAAGACCCGGGCTTTGTCCAGTTTCCCTGCTGTATAATGCCCCGGTGCATGTCTACAATGTAAAGATTTCCATCGGGGCCTGTGGCACTGTTAACCGGCCGGAAATTCATATCCGAGGAGGCTATAAACTCCTGCCGTTCATATGCGTTCTCCAGCTTCACTTTCCCGTCCTGGTTGATTACTTTGGCCCGGCGAACAGAACGAGCGACTGGCTCACAAACAATATAGTCTCCAACAAAATCAGAAGGGAACCGATCTCCCCGATAGATAGATTGTCCGCATGCAGCCGTAAAGTGATTTAATGTAACATCAGAGCGTAATCTTTTGGTCCCGCCCTGCACATCAGGTGTGGCCATGATGGGCCATACCTCCGCAAACTCGGCACTGTACTGATCAGCAAAATCCAGGGTACCATAAACAGGATTGATTTGAAACCCTAAAGCCGGGATCTCTCCCCCTGCTCTGGAGTAGTAAATCCGTCCATAGTTATCATGCGTTACTCCCCATTGTCCGCCGCCCCCACTGATGATCGTATCAACCTGCATGGTGCCATTGGTGTAACGAAAACGTACTGGTTCATAGGTGACATACATCCAGTTATCCAGGTTCCAGTCCAGTCCGCTTCGCTGATGTTCCATGTTGGCATCATTCACATTATATTTGTCGTTTTGGTACACGACCTTCTTCACATCTGCCTTTCCATCCCCATCAGAGTCTTTATAGCTGTGGATGGTGATGCTATTGGTTTCATTAACCAACAGTTCGTCGTTTACACATTGCAACAGGCGGGGTAACAGCAGACTGTCAATGAACACGGTGCTTTTGTCCATCTTGCCGTCATTGTCAGTATCTTCCAGCAACGAGATGCGGCTTATGGGCTCCTGCTCCCCTGAAGCATCCGCATCCTGCATGTACGTGAGCATTTCCGCTACATACATTCTGGCATTACCATCCCATGCAATGGCTACCGGTTCCTTAATCATAGGTTCACTGGCAACTAACTCCATCCGATAGCCCTCGGGCAAATGCATGGTTTTCATACTTTCTTCAGGCGAAAGGTATGCTCCTGTAGGATTAGGAATGAAAGCAGGCTTGGGGTTGACCTGGCTCATTTCATTTTCCTTTGGCGCATTGCAGCTAAAAGCCAGCAAAGACAAAACAGCAAAGCTCGCTATATGTACATTATTCATTTAAGTTCTGGTTAATAGTGATGACATGAAATAAATACAGACGCATGTTTTACCTTTTAGCTGTTCATGAGCGTTATCAGAAACAACATCACCAAGCTCTCAAGCTTAGGTTGCTATAAAGCGCAACCTAAGCTTGAGAGCTTCTTTCAATCAATGCAGATCACGCGTCACCTCTGAACCGGAACCGCCCCGTAGTATATCCAGGTCGGCGCCCAGGTGGGCTTGCTGCACATGATCGATGTGTATTTTCACGTACCCTCTAACAGCCATGGGCGCAGGCGGTATCCAGGCTGCTCTTCGTTTTTGCAGTTCTTCTTCACTCACATCCAGGTGGAGCCTTCTGTTTGGCACGTCCAGCTCGATCATGTCGCCGTCCATCACCAGGGCCAGGGTTCCACCAACAGCAGACTCAGGAGACACATGCAGCACCACTGTGCCGGCTGCCGTACCGCTCATTCTTCCGTCGGAAATACGCACCATGTCCCGCACTCCTTTCCGCAGCAGCTTTTCCGGGAGGTCCACATTACCGACCTCCGGCATGCCGGGATAACCTTTTGGCCCCACTCCTTTCAGCACAATCACACAGGTTTCATCAATATCCAGTTCCGGATCATCAATACGCGCGTGATAGTCTTCAATGGTTTCGAATACCACCGCCCGCCCGCGATGTTGCATTAGCTCCGGCGAAGCGGCGGAAGGTTTGATGATTGCTCCATTCTCACAGAGATTTCCTTTCAGCACAGCAATGCCAACTTCCTTTTTAAAGGGGCTATCGATGGATGCAATCACATTCGTATTATAACAGGTGGCCTCAGCAGTATTCTCGCCAATGCCACGGCCATTTACGGTTATAGCACCCTGATGAAGATACTGTTTGATTTCCTTGATAACGACAGGCAACCCTCCGGCATAAAAGAACTCTTCCATTAAAAATTCCCCGGATGGCTTCAGGTTGACCAGCAAAGGAATCTTGCTTCCTATTTTGTCAAAATCTTCTATATTCAAGTCAACCCCAATCCGTCCGGCAATTGCCAGCAGATGGATGAGAAAGTTTGTAGAACCTCCTACAGCAGAATTCACGACAATGGAATTCTCGAAAGCCTCACGCGTTAGGATTCTGGAGAGCTTCAGGTCTTCTTTAACCATTTCAACAATCCTTCTGCCCGAGAGCTGGGCCAGCACCTTCTTGCGCGAATCCACCGCAGGGATGGCAGCAGCTCCCGGCAGCGTCAGCCCCAGCGATTCCACCATACAAGCCATGGAGGAAGCCGTGCCCATAGTCATGCAGTGACCCTGGCTGCGGGCCGCTCCTATTTCCATTTCGTGAATATCGGCATCTGAAAAGTTTGCTACCTTCTGCTTCTCCTTGTGCAGCCAGTTAAATGATCCCGAGCCTACACATTCTCCCCTGTACCGGCCATTCAGCATAGGCCCTCCCGGCACTATAATAGTAGGAAGATCCACGCTGCAGGCTCCCATCAGCGTGGAGGGTGTAGTTTTATCACAGCCTGTCAGCAGTACCACCCCATCCAGCGGGTTCGCCCGGATAGATTCTTCTGTATCCATGGCGGCCAGGTTCCTGAACAACATGGTAGTAGGCCGCATGATGGTTTCCCCCAGCGAGGTAACCGGAAACTCCAGCGGAAAGCCACCGGCCTCTATCACCCCTCTTTTTACTATTTCTGCAAAGTCGCGCAGGTGCCCATTACAGGGCGTCAGCTCCGACCAGGTGTTACAAATGCCAATAACAGGCCTCCCCTTGAAGTAATCATCAGGGTAACCCTGGTTGCGCAGCCAGGACCGGTGCACAAATCCCATCTTGTCAGACTTCCCAAACCAATCGTAGCTTCTTAATTTCTTATCTGTTGACATATATTCTTATGTTATTTACTGTGATATGATTGAGGTCAGGATTTAGTCCGAAACCTTCTACCTCGCCTGTTCTTGCCGCTGTTGTGTGTTTTCACCAACAGCTTGTAACTTAGCATTTGGATGTTCTAAACCCCCTCCTAACCCATGTGTCATTTCGAACGCAGTGAGAAATCTGAGATATTGCGGGGTCATGAAATAACACAGATTTCTCACTGCGTTCGAAATGACACCCTAGCTGCTGTTTCCTTAAGTTGACGGCATTGCCTCCTACCCCTCCGAGAAAGTAAATTTCTGCAAAAGTATTTGTTCACCGCCCCCCAGAGATGAGCAGGCTTACCCTACTCCACAAAATTTACCAGCGTGCCGATAGGGGCAATCGTAATTCTGATTTCATCATCCTGCTCCAGTGTGAATTCGTTTTCGGGCACAATGCCTGTTCCGGTCATCAGCAAGCTACCGTAAGGAAAGGAGCATTCTCTGTAGAGAAAGGACACCAACTCCTCCGGCTTGCGCTTCATCTGTGAGATTTCGATGCTGCCACTAAAGACCCTGTCGCCCTCACGAAGGATTTCTATTTCGATAAGTGTGTCTGCCGGCAACGGCTCTTCTGTCACGAGGACACAAGGACCTACTGCTGCGCTGCCATCATAGGTTTTCGCCTGTGGCAGGTACAGCGGGTTTTCTCCTTCAATGCTGCGGGAACTCATGTCGTTGCCAATGGTGTAGCCCACAATTTTCCCGGATGAGGTAATCACCAGGGTCAGCTCCGGTTCGGGTACGTTCCAATCAGAGTCTTTGCGTATGCGTACCTTTCCTCCCGGTCCTACCGTGCGGTGCGCTGTTGCCTTAAAGAACAGTTCTGGCCTTTCCGCTTCATATACCAGGGCATAAAACTCTCCTCCACCGCTCTTTTTCGACTCTTCCTGCCGGCCCACTTTACTGCGGTAGTAGGTAACCCCACTTGCCCAGATTTCCTGGCTTTGAACCGGAGCAAGGAGCCCCTGCTCAAGCAGATCGCCTGCACCCGGATCCGGAGATGTAGTCTGGGTTATCTGCAGCATTTTCTCGTAAAGCTGGTCATCATTCAGAAAATCGTCCCACTGCTGATCCTTTACAGGATAGAAGGCTTCATCCTTCTCGATAACAACACCTTGTTGCGTTCTGTATAATTTCATGAGATTTTTTATTTATTACAAATCAAAATCAGGTTTAGCATCATGTAAAAAGCAGGTAGCTCAGAAAAAGAAAAAAAGCGGCTGAGCCGCCCAGCACCAATGTTCCCACAGTATATAGCCTGTACCCCGTTCTCACCTTCATCCCGGACATCTGCGTCACGACCCAGAAAAAGCTGTCGTTTGCATGGGATACCACCGCAGAGCCTGCACCAATGGCAATCACCACCATGGCTTTCTCCAGTTCAGTCTCAAACCCGAGCGACGTCATCATCGGGAGCACAATAGAAGCAGTTGTGATCAAAGCAACGGTAGAAGAGCCTTGTGCCGTTTTAATAGCTGCTGCCAACAGAAAGGGCAACCAGATATTCAGGTGCACGCCAGCCAATGCTTCGCCTAAAGTAGCAGCTATGCCAGAGTTCTGCAGAATTTTCCCAAAGATTCCTCCTGCTCCCGTTATCAGGATAACGGATGCCGCATCCCGTAAGGCGTTTCCAATCCAACCTTGTGCAGACAGCATTTCCGGCTTTAACTTTTTAGGAAGAATCAAGGACAAAAACGCTCCGATGCACAAGGCCACCACTGGTTCTCCGAGAAACAAGATAACATGATAAGCATCCGGACTCAAAAGCGGGTTTAAGTATTGCGCAGAAGATTTCGCAACAATCAGCAGGATGGGCACCAGTACAGGTATGGAAGACTTAAAAGGCCCCGGGGCATCTTTCAGCAGCAGGTTTATTTCTTCTTCTGTGGTCTGTGGATTGGGCTCTATATAAGTTTTAGCAGCGTATTTCGTGGCATACAACAAGCCTACCGCCAACGCCAGCGCACTGATTGGCAAGCCCAGTAGCATCACAAACCCAAGGTCAGCACCTAAAATACCGGCAGCGGCGATAGGACCCGGCGTGGGTGGCACCATGGTGTGCGTGGCGGTAAGGCCGAGGCCAAGTGCAATAGCAGGGCCAGCCAGGGATATGCCTGCTTTTTTGGACAGGCTCCTGTTGAGGGGAGAAACGAGCAGAAAACCACTGTCAGCAAAAACAGGGATGGAAACGAAGTAACCGATAATGCCCATGGCTGCTGTCACCCGTTTTTGCCCGACTATCCGGAGCACTTTCTCGGCCAGTGCATAGGCGCCGCCGGAATTCTCCAGGAAAGCCCCGATGATTACTCCAAAAATGATAATAAGACCTATCTTACCCAGTGTTTCACCGAACCCGGCGTTGATGGACTGCACAATAGTTTCAAGGGGCATTCCTGTCACAACCCCATAAAAAATGGCAACCAGAAACAGGGCAATAAAAGGGTGTACCTGAAGGCGTGTGGTTAGTAAGATGATGAGTACGACACAGAGAAGCAAATAGAAAACTGCCATAGAGAGAGTTATAGGTCAGACAAGGAGAATATCTTTATATAGTTAAAGTCACTTTTACCCGCTTAGTGGCTCCTAAATATTCCGCTTCACATGCTCTACAAGCCAGTCTCCCACTTTTTCATAATCAACATCCTGGTCATCCCGGCTCCATTGCTCCACACAATAGACACCTTTAAAGCCCTTTTGCTCGGCAAGCCTGACGCACTTGTCAAAATCATAGGAGACATGCTCCAGATCCTTGTTAAAGGCAGCAGCCTTGGCAGAGACCATGTACGCATAGGGTAATATTTTCTCCAGCGACTGATACATGGTTTCTGTTGGATAGTTGCCAAAATCAGGCAGCGTGTGGAGGTTGTCTGGTCCTGCTGCCTTGTTGATTCGCAGGTGTATTTCCGGATCCATTTCGATTCCAAAATGATTCTCGGTCAGCAGCACCAGTCCTTTGCTCTTTGCATACTTGTTTACCTCCTTCATGGACTGGATAGATTTTTCAACTGATCCGGTTCCACTCCCGGGATTGATGCGTATCGCCTTGGAACCAAGAAAGGCAACTGCATCCATCCAGCTTTTTGCATGTGCGATGCTTTTCAGCCTTTCGTCCTCATTTGTGGCTGCGAGGTTATAATCAACAGGACCGTCGAGCTGTACGTTGAGCAAGGTGGAACCGGAAGCTTTTAGTTTTCCCTTCAGTTTCTCCAGGTAAGGTCGCTCCAGTGAGTCGAAATGATAACTCCAGAACTCCACTTTGTCTATACCAAACCTGTCCCTGTAAAATGCCGGCACATCCAGGAGAGTCAACTCATGCTGGATGTTTTCGACATGCTCCGGCTTTGTTTGCTGAAACCTGTTCCTGAACAGCACTGTCCCCATTCCTATCCGGTCCATTTTATCCTTGAATACGAGACTGAAGGAGGGTAAAACCCATGCGGATAAAATGAGTCCTGACGATCTGAAAACAAATGTTCTTCTGTTCATAAGTTAGCGCTTGTTGGTTCCGGTTATTGATTCAATATGCTGCTATATAATATATAATCGTTAAAAGGTTCACTGTTTTTTCTGTGAGGCAAGCTGTGGTAAAGCAAAAACGACATAGCCCCCCTGCGGCTTTGCGCGCTGCCCTTCTACTTCGCTTTCCTTTTTCTCGCGCGCCCACTTCAGCGGTGTCGTGGCAGTAACCACAAGAAAATGGCGCCCTTTCACTTCGTACATGGCGGGGAGCCCCTCGGTGCCGGTGGGAAGTTCACCTGTCCATAGCACCTTGCCACTATCTGCGTCAAAGGCGTAAACCTTTCCGTCTTTGGCAGTAGAGAAAACGATGCCCGTCGATGTCACCACCATTCCGTTTCGTTGCGCACGGGGCACACCTGTATTTTTACCACCTTCCGCAGCTGCGTCCTGGTCCAGGCCAATCGGCACTTTCCATTTTATCTTTCCTTTATTCAAGTCGTAGGCAATGAGCGACGACCAGGGAGGACTAATCAACTCAGCGTGCCCCAAGCCCCAGCCCTGGGTAAAGTAGCGCACAGAGGGTGCATCAGTGCCTTCAGGGTAGAGTGGCCCAAATTTTCCTTCGCTCTTCTCACCTACCCGACGTAATTCTTGTCCTCCAGGTGCTCCTCCTGACGCCACCACGGGTCCGGCAGGCATGGTTACCTCCTCCTGCTCTTCCTGCACAGGTTTACCGGTCTCGCCTTTCAAAAAGCTGTACAGGCGCTGCATCGTTGGCTGGTCTATGTGCTGGAAGGCAGGCATGTCACCTCTGCCTGTCATCACCACATGCTGGAAATCTTTATAAGTAAGCCGCCCCCCTACATCCAGGAGAGATGGTCCTACCAAGCCCGCACGGTTTGCGCCATGGCAGGGCTGGCAGTATTGTGTGTAAGTATGCTGGCCACCTTCGACCTCACTTATAATGGCAGGCTTCACCTCGTTTGATGCAGCTTCCCGCTTCTCCAGTTTTTCATAGAAAGACGGCCAGTCGATGCTCAGCACATAAACCATTCCCTGCTCCGGGTTGGCTGCGGTGTTACCCCAACTGGCTCCCCCTACAGCGCCTGGCAAAGCAAGTGTCTCGCGTTTATGCGAGAGCGGGGTGTAAAGACCAGTTTGCATCGAATCAATTCTTGCTTTCAAGGCAACTCGCTCTTCGGAGGTTAGAAAATATGGGGTAATATCATCCGCAGTCATGTGCTGGCGGGCGAAAGGAGGCACTACGGTCGGGAAAGGCTGTGTAGGCCAGGCCTGCTCTCCCGGTACTTCGCTTACCGGCACCGGCCGTTCTTCAATTGGCCAAAGCGGCTCTCCCGTCACGCGGTCGAACACAAAAAGGAACCCGTTCTTGGAGGCCTGTGCCACCGCATCAACCTTTTTCCCGTTATGCTGCACCGTCACCAGCTGAGGAGCCGCTGCTGCGTCGTAATCCCACAGATCATGATGCACCATCTGGTAGTGCCATAAACGCTTTCCCGTTCGGGCATCTAAAGCCAATAGGCTGTTGCCGTACAGGTTGCTCCCAATACGGTCGGTCCCATAGTAATCGTAGGTTGGGGAACCGAGCGGGAAGTACGCGATGCCCCGGGTTTCGTCAATTGATATCTCGCCCCAGGTATTTACACCGCCAACATATTGGTAGGCGTCTTTGGGCCAGGTATCATAGCCATATTCACCGGGCTGCGGAATCGTATGAAATGTCCAGGCCAACTCACCTGTCACCACATTATAAGCGCGAACATGACCCGGGGCGGAAAAGTAGCCCTCGCCGGTAGATGAACCTAAAAGAATCAGGTTCTCAAATACCTTTCCGGGGGTGCCTGACTGCACGCGCGCAATTGTGTTGGGGTCGCGGCCCAGGTTTTTCTTTAAATCAACTAAGCCATTCTCGCCAAAAGAAAGAATCGACTTACCGGTGCGGGCGTCAATTGCCTGCAGGTAATCATTCATCTGAAAGAGCAGCCTCCGGTCTTTACGGTCCTTGCTTTCCCAATAGTTAATGCCGCGCCTTGCAATTCCCCGGAGGTTGGCATGGATCCAGATTTCTTCTCCGGTTGTGGCGTCGAGGGCGATGAGCGAGTTGTTCTTTGCCAGCACGTACATCACGCTGTCGACAACAATCGGGTTGAACTGGTACACATTATCATCGCCGGTAGAATAAAACCACGCCGTCTGAAGCTGATTTACATTTGCTTTCGTGATCTCGTCGAGCACAACGTACTTTGACTGATCAGGACCACCACCGTAGTCTTTCCATGTTATATGCTTGTCGGCAGCAGACTGATGCACCTGCTGCTTAGATTCCTGCCTGACTACGCCATTACACCCCACACAGATTGTTAGCAGCAGTACTGCCCTGCAAATCATAGTTGGTAATCTTCCAAAGTTATGCGAGCTCATAAAAGGCATTTTCCTGTACTGAAATTAATTTTGCTCTGAATGTTCTGCACCGAAAATGGTTGGCAGTTTTATCTGGTTTGTCTGGACGAGCCTGGAAAGAATTGCTGCGACAATAAGCCACCGCACTCGCTCCTCAAAACAGCACTGTTGCGAACCTGCCGCCGCACTGGCTTATTTTACCGTTTTCGGAACGTTGGATTGCACGCCATTAGCAGGCACCTCCATTCCCGCAGCCCAAACAATTCCATTCAGCAGGAAGCGCCGGTAGTCTTCTACTGTCTGCATGTTATCGTGGTAATCTACACCGCCCATCACGAAGCCACGGCCACCGTCCTCGCGTTGGTAAGCCCATGCCGCCACCTGAGGGCCCTCCGGTGATTTTGCTGGCGTGCCTATAAGCAGATCGGTCCGCTTTTCATCCATCGGCAGCAGGAACCGCACGAAAACTTCGTCTCTGTACGTCCAGGGCTTCACGCCTCTCAACACAGGATGGCTTTCGTTTTTTGGAGCCATGGACCACTGGTCGTTCGGGTTTCTTGATCCTCCCTGCACCCAAAGTCCTCCTGTCCAATCCATGAAGTACCTGCGTGCCGTCCAGTTCTCCACCCAGTTAGCGTAATGAAACACCACGACGCCTACTCCAGTCTTGATCAGCTTGTCCAGCTCCTTCAGGTATGCCTGGGTCTCAGGATCGTAATTCATATGGTCTGTCGTCGGATCAGGAGGGAACAAAGGATGTGTTTCATTCGCAGCCCGGTCTGAACTGCTTAAGATGACGATCGCCGAAGCGTCTTTCAACTCATTCAGGTCCCGGGGAGCTTTGCCAACGAAAACCTTTGTCGTGACACCTTTGAGGTTTGGTGAGCTTTCCAGGCACTGGGCGAGCATCCTCAAATCCTTCTCGTATTCATGCCGGCCAAGAACACCGTGGTCTTTTGGTCCGGCCAGGAACACAATTTTCTTCGTCTGCGCCCTTGCCTGGTTTGTGAAAGAGTTAAGGCCGAGCAGTGCAAATGCACATAAAAGAATCGCTACGGCACTAAAAAGAGAAGTTGAGAACCTGTATGCTTCCATTTGCCTGACGAGCCGAAGAGCGCATAACCTGATGTCATTTTGATAGGAGATCTTGCGGATATTAGAATTAGCCATACAGCAGATTAATTAGGTTAAACAGGTAATGGTATAGAAACCTTTCTCTAATGTTCGAAAGACTTGGTACGACATCACAAAGTGAGCTGCCAAGCGATTAATCACTTATCAGATAAAACACCAGATACCTCTAATTCACTGAACAAAGGCCGAAACATCTGGAACAGTCACAGCTCAAAAGAAGCGTGTAAACGATTTTATAAAATGAGGTAACTCAGCGGCATCTGATTATTAACCGGAAGCATGGCATCAGGAATCCGGTGGGCAAAGTGCATTATGATCACCTGATAGCCCACTATAATCTGCATCAGCTATAAGCCTGCAGCCTTTTTCCTGCCAGAAAACAGCCTATCTACCATAACATGCAGCAGAACACAGCTAAAGAAAAAATCAATTTAGAAAATTATTCAGTAAATGCAACCGATTTCAACAACAATTTCATTTCTCCTGGCGCTGTAAAGTATAGAGAGTTGACACCAAGGCTTACCTTTCAAACACGAATACAGCAGGAACAGCAACTTGCCTCACGGTTTTTCAAAGCCTGCTGGAAACATGCTTTTAAAAATAAAGGCCCGCTGCATCCACAGGGGCCTTTATTCTTTATGATAGTTTCAGGTTTGTCAATTAGCGGCCATGTCCAGACCATCTTCCAGATTAAACCGGATCCAATCCAGCATCATCAGGGGCCTGTCTTTCACCTCCATGTTACGGAACACAAAAAACAACTCGTTTACACCACCCGGGTCCTTTACCTGTGCAGTGATGGTTCTGGTCGTCCCCCACCCGGATCGGTCAGGGCTCGAAGGCACAGTGGCAGTACCTAGCAGCTTTCCGTCCGGAGCATCTGCCCTTACTTCAATAGTGCCTCCGTCTGTTCCAACTGCCAGGTTAAATGTCAGCGTCTTGATGCCTGTTAAATCGATATCGCGGAAGGAGATATAAGACTTGTCCCGGATATCAGTCACAAGCGAAGGCCCGTCTCCGTGGGGTTGCTGCCGCCCTACGTTCAGGAACGAAGCGAAGTCCTCTGCCTGCACTTTTGGGTGGCGCAGGAGTACCACTTCCCGCCCGGTGAGCGGACCTGTTACGGGATGGCCCTTGTCGGTGTAGCTTGCCGAGACAATATATGTACCGGACTCGCCGCCACCTATGTGTTCGTTCAACCTGTAAGTGCCGGCCAAAGGCAAGCTACCCTGGGCACCATCTGCCAGCGACAGGATATACTTCACCATTTCTGTGGTTTCCTGCACCGAGTGCTGCGGATGTGCGGCCATCATCGCCGTACCCCAGTTGCCATTGCCTCCTGTAATAATCTTTTTTGCCAGCATAGGCAAAGCCGCATCATTGCCTTTATAGCGCACCGCTACTTCCTTGTAGCTTGGCCCTATGGACTTGTCGGCTACGGCATGGCAGGACTTGCAATCACTTTCTGCTATCAGGGTTTTTCCTCTTACAAACTTCACAGAGCCTCCCTCGGCATTCTGGCTGTTAGAACTCAGCAAAGCAAGGTCTTTTCCTTCTGAGAGATAATCCACCGCAAATTTCACCTGGCTGGCGGCAATGCCTCTGTTTAGCTGCCCGTCTTCTTTGTCACGTACACTCACCTTATAGTTCAGGACTCTGTTGTCGAAAAAGAAACTGCGGTTACCGGCAATTTGAATGGCCACCTCCGGTACATCGTTTCCGACTTTTATCTCAGTCTCAGCTGTTGCTATATCCCCTTCCTTGTCTGTCACCGTCAGCTTTGCCCGGTAAACACCCGGTTTGGTATAAGTAAAGACAGGGGCTATGTCTGTAGATTGCTCACCGGCACCTGATTCCCAGGCATAAGTCAGTTCGTCCTCTTTATCATAGTCAAAGGATTGCGCGGCAGAGAACTGTGCTTTGAAAGGCGCTGCTCCTACTGTTTTCGCTGCCATTATCTGCGCAATCGGCTGCCTGTTGCCTTCGGCATACTCAATTCTGACCAGCGTGGCATCCGGGTTACGGGCAAAGTAGTTGGCCCCATACTGCAGCACATACATGGCTCCGTCGCGCCCAAACTTCACATCGATTGGGTGAGCAAACTCCTGGCTATCGAGGAATGATTCTATTTTCTGCAGGTTCCCTTCTTCATCGAAGGTGAGCACTTTCATCCAGTCGCGCGCCCACTCATAAATGAACATCTTGTTATCGTAGTAATCTGGAAATTTGCTTCGGGACTTCTGATAATCGTTCGCGTAATAGAATGGCCCGGCCATGGCAGAACGCGAACCGGTGCCCAGCATCGGAAACTCCTCAGACTCACCATAAGGGTACCAGATCATCGCTTCGCGGGCAGGAGGCAGCACTTTAGAGCCGTAGTTGTTCGGCGACTCATTCACTGGCCGTCGTGGGTTAAATTTGGGCCCCACCTCATTGGTGGCGAAGTTGAAATCAGCGTAAGCTTTGTTGTCGCCTCCAAAATAAGGCCAGCCATAGTTGCCGGGGCTACGCGCCTGGTTCCATTCGTCCTGGCTCAGCGGTCCTCGCTCATTGGCTACTCCTCCGTCCGGACCCACATCTCCCCAGTATACAAAGCCCCGTTTGTCCACCGTCATACGGTAGGGGTTGCGGGCGCCCATCACATAAATTTCCGGCCTGCCCTGTGAGCCATCACGCGGGAACAGGTTACCTTCTGGTATGGAGTAAGACCCATCCGGGTGTACTTTAATCCGCAGTATCTTGCCGCGCAAGTCATGGGTATTGCCGGATGATTTCTGCGCATCGAAGGGTCCTCGTCCCGGCCGCTCATCGATGGGCGTGAAGCCATCCGATTCTTTTGAACTGGTATTATCGCCGGTCGTCAGGTACAGCAGGCCGTCCGGCCCGAAGTAAACGTTTCCGGCAGAGTGGCAGCAGGTTTCGCGCTGCACAGGCACCTGCATCACTACTTTTTCGGAACGCATGATCAGGCTGTCGCCGCCCAATAACTTAAACCGCGAGAGGTTCTGCACCGCCTCATCACCTACAGGCGAGTAGTACAGGTAAATGTAGTTATTCCGGTCGAAGTCAGGGTCCAGTTCCAGGCCAAGCAAGCCATCTTCGTAGTTCCCTTCGGTATGCACATCCAGCTTGGCCAGCACCTTCGTGGCTTTCTTTTCCGGGTCATACAGCTTTACACTGCCCAGGCGCTCGATGAACAGCACCCGTCCATCGTTCAGAATCTCCATTTCTATCGGCTCGTGCAGGTAGGTATCCAGCACTACCTGCAGAAAGCGGTTGTCTTCCGGCACCTGTTCGGTATAGGCCTTATCATAATCCAGCGCAGGACCCTCCAATGTATATTTGATACCATTCAGCACATGCTGCAGGAAGTCCTGGTTCTGGTAGCTTGCAGCAGTACCTCCCGCCGCTGTAAAGAACATACGCCCGCCATCGTATTCCCGGTACCAGGACACCGGCTCTTTCTCTTCTCCTTCCACCAGTACAGTAGCATCAGAACTTAAAGCATAGGTGGTATGAAAAGCGTCCTGCTGCTTCCAGCTTTTGGATAATCCTTCTGTTAACGCGCCTTCTCCTCCTACCAACTGCATGTTTACTTCAGAAGCCGTGTCCAAGCTATCAGCTTGTTTTACAGAAGTAGCTCCCAGCATGCGGTTAAACCAGGGCCACTGGTAACGGGAACTGCCTGCAGCATGAATACCAGCAATGCCTCCTCCGGCCTGCACAAAGCGCTCCACCTCGTTTTGCTGCCGCGTGTTTAGAACATCCTGCGATGTGTTCAGGAATACAACGGATCCGTATCTTTTCAGGGAATCTTCTGCAAAGTAGGCCGGGTTGGTGGTAGTGTCTGCCTGCAGGCCATTTTCAGCCGCATAGGCTGCCAGGGCTGCCATGGCCGCATCAGAAGTTTGCTGCGTGGTGCTGTTTTTTGAAAAGATGAGGATGCTGTTCTCTTTCTCTCCGGAGCAGCTCCACAGAAAGACTAGCAGGATATAAAACAGGACGTGCCTGCACAATCTATAAGGGTGTTGCTTTAGGGTCATGTAGGCTGAATTAGTTTAGCTATTCCTTTCTAAATTTATGATTTTCATGTTGTTTAGGCAAACGAAAGGTTCAGTATCTGGTGTTGTGCCTTTAGAAGAAGGGCAACCGAACAGCAGTTTCTATAAGCCCAAGCAGCCTGAATCTGGAAAGGGACCACAGCACGAACAAAGCAATGGTTTACTAAACTATTATCAGCAGTTTCACCGAAGTCTCAGGACAGTTGTTCCCCTAAAGCCGTCCACTTAAGCCTTCGCTGCCGATGTGGTGTGTTTTCACCAACAAATGCTGGTCAAAAGGCTCAGCAAGGGCGTTGACAGATATGATTATCAAATTGTTTCTCTTAAGTTGATGATATTGGTTGTTCCCCCTGCTTTTTGCCCTGAAATGAACTTAATTTTTGTGATAACTGCTAAACAGTTACGGTGGAAACAGTACGGTTTTACACCTGAACAAGCCTAAGGGCCATTGTAACAGCTTCTGATTTGCAGAGAGATGGTTTTTTATTTAACTAATTCTTACATTTAAGAATTTATTTTATTAAAAATTTGTACCGGAACCAACAATAGGTTGTACTCATTTGAAATTTTAATGTAGCTGTACGTGTCTTCTGTACTGTTTACGCCTCCCTTGCCATGCATGATATGAAGTATATATTCTTCTTTTTTTTAGGTACTACCTTCCTCTTAAGCAGCTGTGATAACAAAAAAGGGGACCAGCTCTTTCACCTACTGTCTCCGGAGGATACAGGAATCACCTTTAGCAACACATTGCCTGAGAACGACACGCTCAATGCCATTGAATACGATTACCTGTACAATGGAGCCGGTGTAGCCATCGGAGACATTAACAACGACGGGCTGCAGGACATTTTCTTTGGCGGCAACATGGTGTCCAGCAGGCTATACCTGAACAAGGGTAACCTGAAGTTTGAGGATGTTACTGAAAAAGCCGGTGTGGCGACCGACCGTTGGGCAACCGGCGTATCAATGGCCGATGTAAACAGCGATGGCCACACAGACATCTACGTATGCGTAGCCGGACCAAATAAAACAGCAGACAAACCGAACATGCTGTTCATCAATAACGGAGACGGCACTTTTACGGAATCTGCCAGGGCGTACGGGATAGCAGACACAGGATATAGTACCCAGGCTGCTTTCTTTGACTATGATAAGGACGGCGACCTGGACATGTACCTGCTCACAAACGCGCTGGAGAACTTTCCGCGCAACAATGCCCGGTTTAAAAAAGTGGATGGCCAGGGGCTGAGTACAGACAGGCTGTACCGTAACAACGGAGATAATACTTTTACCGATGTTTCCAGAGAAGCCGGAATCCTGATTGAAGGATACGGACTGGGTGTGGGCATTGCCGACATCAACAACGACGGGTGGCCTGATATTTATGCGGCAAACGACTTCATCACCAATGATATTCTCTACATCAGCAATGGCGACGGCACCTTTACGAATCGCTCAGAGGAGTACCTGAAGCACCAGAGCTGGAATGCCATGGGCACTGATATTGCCGACTTCAACAACGATGGCCTGCTGGATATTATGACCGTGGACATGCTGCCACCTGACAACCAGCGGGAAAAAACCATGATCGCGGCCGCTAATTATGACCGCTACAGGCGGAATCTTTCAATGGGCTACCAGCCGCAGTATGTCCGCAACAGCTTACAGTTAAATAACGGTAACGGTACCTTCAGCGAGGTAGGCCAGCTGGCGGGTATTCACCGGACAGACTGGAGCTGGGCTCCCTTGTTTGCTGATTACGACAACGACGGCCACCGGGACCTGCTGATCACAAACGGCTACCGCAAGGATGTCACCAACCTCGATTTTATTATCTATAAGCGCCAGGAAGGGCAGTTTGGGGATGACGCCCATCAGGCAAAGACAATGGCCAAACTCATCAAAGAACTCCCAGGTGTAAAGGTGCATAATTACGTTTATCAGAACACCGGCAACCTCTCTTTTGCCGATAAGTCTGAGGAATGGGGCTTGGATGCCCCCTCCTACACCAACGGCACCGCCTTTGCAGATTTGGACAATGACGGCGACCTGGACCTCATCATGAATAACATCGATGAGGCCGCCTTTATCTACAGAAACGATGCAAACACGCTGCCTGACCGGCATTACCTGCGCGTAAAGCTGGAAGGTGACACGAAGAACAAAGCCGGCATGGGAGTAAAGCTTACCCTGAAGTATGGTGGTCAGCAGCAGTACCACGACCATTCGGTGTACCGCGGCTACAAGTCTACAGTAGAGAACGTGGTTCATTTTGGGCTGGGCAAAGTCGCGCAGGTAGACGCACTGGAAGTAACATGGCCGGATGGCAGGCAGCAGACAATCAAGAACGTAAAGGCCGACCAGGTGTTAACCCTGAAGCACGCCAACGCCACAGCTCCGGCTACCCCACCAGCCACCACAACCATCGCTACTCTTTTCCAGGGCCTGGACAGCTCCGCAACCGGAATCAGCTACCAGCACAGGGAAAATGATTTTGTAGACTTTAAGTTGCAGCCCCTGCTCATGCAGAAGTACTCTCAGGGTGGGCCAGGCATTGCCGTGGGCGATGTGAACGGAGACGGGCTGGAAGACTTCTATGCGGGGGGCTCCTCTGATGCTTCCGGTAAGCTTTATCTACAGACGGCAGCAGGCAAATTTACTCAGGCGCCTTTTACAGATGGAGTAAAGCATGGCGATGACATGGGTGCTCTGTTCTTTGATGCGGACAGTGACGGCGATCTGGACCTGTACGTGGTAAGCGGCGGAAGTGAATTCAAAGAGGGAGCCGCAGAATACCAGGACCGGCTTTATATGAACAACGGCAAAGGAGCGTTTACACTCACTCCTTCTGCGTTGCCTGCCACCAAGTCGAGCGGCTCCTGCGTGGTAGCGGCAGACTATGACCAGGACGGTGACCTGGATCTGTTTGTGGGTGGCAGAGTGGTGCCACAGCGCTACCCTTTACCAGCAACCAGCTACATCCTTCAGAATAACGGAGGCAGGTTTACGGATGTGACAGAAAAAGTATGTCCGGAGCTAAAGCAGTTCGGTTTAGTAAGCACCGCCCTGTGGACAGATGCCGACCAGGACGGGCAAATAGACCTGATGGTAGCGGGGGAATGGATGCCTGTGACTTTGCTTAAGAACAAGGGGGGCAAGTTTGTGGCTGCAAAAGACACAGGGCTGCAGGATGCCATCGGTTGGTGGAACAGCCTGGCAGCAGGTGACTTCGACAACGACGGCGACACAGACTATATAGGCGGTAACTTCGGCCTAAACTCTGATTACAAGGCTTCCCCCGAGGAACCCGTTACCATTATGGCGAAGGACTTCGACAACAATGGCAGCATAGACCCTATACTAGGCCGTTACCTGATGGGCAAGAACTACCCGGCTCACCCACGCGATGCCATGACCGATCAGATGGTTTCGTTTAGAAGAAAGTTCCAGTCGTTTGAGGCCTACGCCAGCATAGGCTACGAAGAGATTTTCACGAAGGAGGAGCTAACGGATGCCATTGTAGCCAAAAGCACCCATTTAAAAAGCAGCTATATCGAAAACCTCGGAAACGGGAAGTTTAAAGTGAGCCCGCTGCCGGTTCAGGCGCAGGTGGCACCAGTGTTCGGTATTACAGTCAACGACTATAACGGAGACGGCAACCTGGACCTGCTGCTGACAGGTAACAACTACGGCACAGAAATACAGGCAGGCTGGTACGATGCCTCCATTGGTCTGTACCTGCAGGGGAATGGGAAAGGAAGCTTTGCACCGGTTCCTGTTACCAAGAGTGGCTTCTTTGTGGATACGGATGCAAAAGGCATTGCCGAGCTAGTAATGCCGGATGGTAAAACCCTTGTACTGTCGGCCTCTAACCAGGGCCCTGTAAAATCATTTACCTATGGGCAGCAGAAGAAGCTGATAGAACTTAAGCCTGCCGATGCCTGGGCCATTGTGACGCTACAGGATGGAAAAAAAATGCGGCAGGAGTTTTACTACGGTTCAGGCTACCTGTCACAATCGTCCAGAACACTGGCTGTACCTGCAGGTGCACGGGCTATTGCTATACATGACTTTAGCGGAAAGAGCAGACAGGTTGCTGTACAGGCAGACAAGCTGGCGCTGCGCCCTTAGCTGCCCCTGGCATGTACGCTCCCTCTTTAGGGTTATTTGCACGACTTTTTTAACCACCTGTTGATAAATTTACAGAAAGCAGAATAATAGTGTCCAATACAGGAACTAGTTTTACCAGAAAGTAATTGGTTACTTACAAGCGCTGTAGTAATTTAGAGTGCCGAAAACACATACAGTGAAGGCGCTGAACAAACTGCCGAACTCAAACATCCTTTCAAAGACCATGAAAAGTGTCAAGTCCCTAGTACTCTTCTTGTTTGCATTACCCTTTATTTTTGGTTGCGAGGAAAAACACGACCAGGCAGGCCTGGATAAGTTCTCACAGTCACAGTTGATCGTATGGAACAGGCATCTGAGTGAGATCATTATCAAGGATATCTTTACTCCACCTGTTGCCAGCCGCATTTACTCTTACCCAAATATTGCGGCCTATGAAGCCCTGGCTCCTGCTTATCCTGCTTATGAGACACTTTCCAGCCAGTTTAACGGCTTGGCTGATGTTCCTCAGCCCGACACCACACAGGAAATCTATTATCCTGTTTCGAGTATCATCGCCTTCTCCACAGTAGGCAAAAAGCTTATCCTCGATGAGCTGAAGATGGAGGAGTACGAAAACGAGTACCTGGCGCGGGTTAAAGAAATCGGCATCAAGGAAGATGTGCTGAACAACTCTGTTGCCTATGGCCGCCAGGTAGGAGAACACATACTGGCCTGGGCAAAGAAGGACGGCTACATAGAAACACGTGCGCTCACCAGGCATGTTATTACAAAGAATCCGGATGCGTGGCAACCTACTGCTCCTGACTATATGCCTGCTGTAGAGCCTCACTGGAACAAAATCAGGCCGTTTGTAATGGATTCTGCAGCACATTTCAAGCCTAAGATGGCAACTGCTTTTGATTCTACGGCTACTTCTGAATTTTATAAAGAAGCGATGGAGGTGTACGACATCGTAAAAAACATTGATGAGGAGAAACTCCTGATAGCCCGTTTCTGGGATGATAATCCAAACATATCCTACACCAAGGGACATGTGACCTATTTCCAGCAGAAGTTAACACCTCCCGGCCACTGGGTGTCCATTACCAGTTCCGCAATCCGAAAGAACAAGCTGGATATGATGGAAGCTGCTGAAACATATGTAATGGTTACTACGGCTTTGGCAGATGGATTTATTTCCTGCTGGGATGCCAAGTACGCCTATAATTCTATTCGCCCGGACACGTACATAGAGCGCTATATTGACCAGGACTGGGATCCGATTCTGCAGACGCCTCCTTTTCCGGAGTTCCCGAGTGGCCACAGTGTTATATCAGCAGCGGCGGCCACTGTACTTACCCATAAGTTTGGAGACGCCTATGCCTTTGTTGACTCTACACAGATGGCTATAGGTTTGCCAGTGCGTAAGTTCAACTCCTTTAACGAGGCTGCGGCAGAAGTAGGAGAAAGCAGGATCTACGGTGGTATTCACTTCCGTCCTGCCTGTGACCTAGGAGCTGAACAGGGCAAGGAAGTAGGAAACCATGTTATCTCCAAATTAAGAACCCGCAAAGCAGCACAAACAGCGAAGCTATAAGCAGTCTGCCTGTCCTCTATTTTGATGAATATTTTTTAAAAAGCAGCCTGCCCAGGTTAACCAGCCGGCAAGCTGCTTTTTTCAATTACTGAGCCCATGTATGCATCACCCAAAGCCTGTATGCCCTATAGTTTAAAAGCTGCATCGCTTGCAGCAGTTCTTTTTCTTGCCGGCTGCAATGCCAGACAGGAAAAAGAGACACCAAAAGAAGCCGCGGCAGAGACAGCAACAGCACCCCAACTATTCGACCGCCTCTCAGATTCAGAGACAGGCATTACTTTTTCGAACACGCTTACAGAAACGCAAACGCTCAACGTACTCGAATTTGAGTACTTCTACAATGGCGGCGGTGTAGGGGTAGGCGATTTTAACAACGATGGGCTGCAGGATATCTTCTTTTCCGGCAACATGGTGCCCTGCAGGCTGTACCTGAACAAAGGGAATCTGGCGTTTGAGGATATCACGAAGCAGGCGGGTATCAACACCTCCGGTCGTTGGGCAAGCGGTGTGGCCGTAGCAGATGTCAACAACGACGGCTATCAGGATATATATGTCAGCGTAACAGGCCTGACAAGTTCAGAACAGCGCAAAAACCTGCTGTACATCAATAACCAGGACAATACCTTTACAGAGGCTGCCCAACAGTACGGCCTTGCCGACGACAGCTACTCAACGCATGCTGCTTTCTTTGACTACGACAAGGATGGCGACTTGGATCTCTACCTGCTCAACCACTCGCTGGAAGAAAAAAACCCTAACCTCCTGCGCCCCCAAATAAAAGATGGTTCAGGGAAGAACACCGATAAGCTGTACCGAAACAACGGGAACAACACGTTTACAGATATTTCGAAGCAGGCGGGTATACTGGTGGAAGGCCAGGGCCTGGGCATCGCCATCAGCGATATCAACCAGGATGGATGGCCGGATGTGTACGTGTCAAACGACTACCTGTCGAATGATATCCTGTACCTGAACAATGGAAACGGCACTTTTACAGATAAGGCTGCCGCTTACTTCAAGCACCAGAGCCAGTCGGCTATGGGCAACGACATAGCCGATTTCAATAACGACGGCTTGGTGGACATCATTACGGTAGACATGCTGCCGGAAGATAACCTCCGGAGCAAGCTGATGTTTGGGGGCATGAACTATGACCGGTTTATGGCGGAGATACAGAATGGCTATACCCCGCAATACATGCGCAACACGCTTCAGTTGAATAATGGCAACGGTTCTTTCAGCGAGATCGGGCAATTGGCGGGTGTACATAGCACAGACTGGAGCTGGAGCCCCCTGTTGGCCGACTTCGACAACGACGGCTACAAAGACCTGCACATTACGAATGGTTTCCCTAAAGACATCACCAACCGGGATTTTATTATGTACCGTATGCAGGGCCTGAACAGCACCGTACCGATGGATGTGCTGAACAAGGAGCTGATGAAAGTTATCAACCAGCTGCCCAACGCGGAGAAGTCGAACTACATGTACCGGAACAACGGAGACTTTACATTTAGCAACCAGACCAAGGCCTGGGGCCTGGAGGTGCCGTCTTTTTCTAACGGAGCCATTTATGCCGACCTGGATGGCGACGGGGACCTGGACCTTGTTACAAACAACATAAACGGAAAAGCCTTTGTGTACCGCAACAATGCGGAGAAACAGGTTGGAAATAATTTCCTGCGGATAAAACTGCAGGGGGGTGAAAAAACAGCAGGTTATGGCGCCAAAGTGAAGCTGTCTCAGAATGAGAATACCCAATACCATGAGTATTCTCCTTACAGGGGGTTTATGTCTACGGTAGAGCCTTATTTACACTTCGGGCTGGGGCAGGATTCTGTAATAACGGCTTTGGAAGTTACCTGGGCTGATGGGAAAGTACAGCAACTGGAGAACGTGAAAGCAAACCAGCTGCTTATACTCCACCACAGAGATGCTGTTGCGGCAAAACAACAGAAGAGGCCTTCCGCACCCCCTGTATTCCAAAGCGCAAACGCAAAGCATAAGATAAACTACACCCACAAAGAAGAGCCTTATATTGATTTTAAGGTACAGCCGCTGCTGCCGCACAAGTATACGCAGAACGGTCCGGGTATATCGGTGGGCGATGTAAACGGCGATGGGTTGGAAGACTTTTATGTGGGAGGAGCTTTCAAGTATCCGGGAAGGGTTTTCCTGCAATCAAAAACCGGCACCTTTACAAGCGCTGCTATCACAGACCAGACGAAGTACGAGGAGGACATGGGCAGCCTGTTCTTTGATGCGGACGGTGACGGTGATCTGGACTTGTACGTGGTAAGCGGAGGAAACGAGTTCCCTGCCAATTCGCCTTACTTCCAGGACAAGCTTTACAAGAACGACGGCAAGGGCAACTTTACACTGGATACGCAGGCATTGCCTAATACGACCACCAGCGGGTCGTTTGTAACAGCGGCTGACATAGACAGGGATGGCGACCTGGACCTGTTTGTAGGGGGCAGAATGTCCCCGCAGCACTATCCGGCACCTGCCGAAAGCTACATCCTCCTGAATGAGGGAGGCAGGTTCCGTAACGCCACGGCACAGGTACTGCCGGCGCTACAAAACCTGGGAATGCTCACGGCTGCTCTCTGGACCGATTTCGACAATGACCACTCAGTAGACCTGATTGTAACAGGAGAAAGCATGCCGGTTACTTTCTTCCGGAATGTGAATGGAACATTACAGAACGTAACGGCCGCTACCGGCCTGTCCAATACCAGCGGCTGGTGGAACAGCATCGTGGGGGGCGACTTCGACAACGACGGCGACATCGACTACCTTGCGGGCAATCTGGGCCTAAACACCAAACTGAAAGCATCAGATAAAGAACCCGTAACCGTTTATGCGGCAGACTATGACCGCAACGGCAGCATGGACCCTATACTGGCGCACTATGTGATGGGCAAGAATGTGCCGGCGCGTCCGCGGGATGATATCTTTGACCAGATGGTGTCGATGCGCAGGCGCTTTACCACTTACGACAGCTATGCCCGTGCTTCAGTTACAGAGGTGTTGTCTCCGGCAGAGATGAACCAGTCTTATGTGCTGAAAAGTGTAAACATGCACTCCAGCTACATCGAAAACCTGGGCAATGGGAAATTCAAAATAACATCCCTGCCCATGCAGGCACAGTTTGCCCCTGTGTTCGGTATCACGGTGAATGACTATGACGGTGACGGTAACCTGGACGCACTGCTATCCGGTAACTCGCAGGCACCAGAGGTACTTAGCGGCGCTTACGATGCATTTACTGGCTTGTTCCTGAGAGGAAACGGCAAAGGAGGTTTCCAGCCAGCAACCCTGCAGCAGAGTGGCTTTTTAGCAGATGGCGATGCCAAAGGTATGGCCGAGCTGACACTTTACAACGGCAAACCACTTATCTTGACTGCCAACAACGATGGGCCTTTACAAGCCTATACTGCTGCTGGCCCAGGAAGCCAAGCACAGGTCATTAAGGCTAAACCTTCTGAGGTAAGAATGGAGATAACACTGAATACCGGTAGAAAGATTGTAAAAGAACTTTACTACGGCTCAGGTTATCTGTCGCAATCTACCAGAAGCATTGCCCTGCCTCAAAATGTCGTATCCGTAGTGGCATATGACTACAACGGGAAGAGCAGAAAGATTAAGTAGCAAAAGCCCCTGATGGGGCACAAACAGTAACCAAGAAGATGCATCAACTTCACAGACATATAAGAAGTACATCCTGTGCCATGCTTTCAGCTTTACTCCTGCTAACCTCCTGTAGTGAAGAAAAGCAGGCAAACGGGAATAAAGATATGGCCGCGCTACTGGAAGAGGTTGCACAGACATTTTACGTTCCAGACAACAGGTTTGCCAACCATGCCCGTGTTGCGCATTTCGATGAACTTGCGTCCACAGTTTCCGGCAGGAAGAAATTTGATTACGAATACCAGAAAGCTATCGAATTATTACGTTCCGGAAAACCTGAAGAGGCTGCCAATTTATTTGAAAAGCTCCAACAGGAACTGCCTCAGCTCGCTCACAGCTTTACTCCAAAAGACGTTAACCTGGCCGACAAATTGGAAGCAGACATTGCACAGGCCTACCTGCGCTTTGGTGAACAGGAGAATTGCCTCATTAACCATACCTCAGCCTCCTGCATTTTCCCTATTGCCAGCGCTGGATTCCACCAACTTCCGACCGGCTCCCGAAAAGCCATAGAGCACTATACGGCGCTTTTAACACGTAACCCGGATGCGTTACAGTACCGCTGGCTGCTGAACATCGCATACATGACGCTTGGAGAGTATCCACATCGGGTGCCCGAGAAATGGCTTATTCCAATAGAGAGCAAATCAGAACATCCGGTAGCGCGTTTTGAGGAAATTGCCGGGGATTTGGGCGTTGATGTGGATAATATTTCCGGCGGATCTGTCCTGGAGGACTTTGACAACGATGGCTACCTCGATATCATGGCCTCTTCCTACGGCCTGCGGGACCAAATCCATTATTTCCATAACAACGGCGACGGCTCTTTCTCTGACCATACAGAAAAGGCCGGCTTGAAGGGTATTACCAACAGCCTGAACATGACGCAGGCAGACTATAACAACGATGGCTTCATTGATGTGCTGGTGCTGCGGGGTGCCTGGTTTGAACAGCAAGGCAAACAGCCTAACTCGCTCCTGCGCAATAACGGGGACGGTACCTTTACGGACGTAACAGCAGAAGCAGGCCTGCTTTCTTTCTACCCTACCCAAACGGCCACCTGGGCTGACTTTAACAATGATGGCTGGCTGGACCTGTTCATAGGAAATGAAACATCCGATAAGTTTACGCCTAAACCATGTGAGCTGTATATCAACCGCCGTGGCAGGTTTAAAAATGTTGCCAAAGAGGTTGGCATTGAGTTAAACCAGTATGTAAAAGGAGTGACTTCCGGCGACTTCGACAATGACGGCTGGCAGGATATCTACGTATCCACGCTGTACGGCCAGAACTATTTGTTCCGCAACCTGGGTCTGGGAAAAAGTGAGCAGCTGCGGTTTGAAGATGTAACAGCAAGGGCTGGCCTGGACAAGCCCATGATGTCGTTCCCTACCTGGTTTTATGATTATGACAACGATGGCTGGCTGGATATCTTCGTGTCAGGCTTCAAATTCAGCTCGGACCCCAGCGTCTCCTATAATGTGGCAGCCGAATACCTTGGTTTACCGAACGATGCCGAAAAAGCAAGACTCTACCATAACAACGGAGACGGCACCTTTACAGATGTAGCAGAAACAATGGGTATAAGCAAAGCTTTGTACACCATGGGCAGCAACTTTATAGATATTGATAACGATGGTTGGCTTGATACGTACCTTGGCACCGGAGACCCAAGCTTTGAATCCATCATCCCCAATAAGCTGTTCCGCAACAATGCCGGCAAAGGTTTTCAGGATGTAACGACAGATGCAGGAGTTGGCCATCTGCAGAAAGGGCATGCTGTCTCGGCCGGTGATATAGACAATGATGGCGACCAGGACATATACACTGTAATGGGAGGTGCTTTTGAAGGCGATAACTACAGGAACGCGCTTTTCAAAAATACCTATCAGGAAAACACCCCTTCCACTAACAACTGGATATCCATCAAGTTCGAAGGGACAAGAGCAAACAAGGCCGCCATTGGTACACGTCTTAAAGTTACGGTTACAGACCAGGGCAAAAGAAGAATTCTTTACCGTGATATAAACTCCGGGGGGAGTTTCGGGGCCTCTAGCCTGCGGGCAGAACTAGGCCTTGGGCAGGCAACTCGAATCGATAAGCTGGAGATAACATGGTCCGGTTCTAACCGCACACAAGTGTTCGAAAATATTACTGCGAACCAGTTTATTCAAATAACAGAAGGAAATGCACAGGTAAAGAAGCTAAATAACCAGAAGCTGAACTTCCAAAAGAAAAAAGGTGCGCATGATTTACACCATGCGCACCTTTCAACTCATCAACAGTAAGCTTTGATAACTTACTTTACCTCCTGTTTGCAGCCAAACCTGTTTGCTGTACATCAGTAATCTCCGTCCGCAACTTTCCTGCCTTATCCATTATCTGAACAGATCTGGTGCCTGCCGGTAACCACAGTGTTCTGGAAGACTGTGACAAGTAGCCGGAACCGAAGTAAAACTCCTGCTTTCTTTTAGTGCCGTTAGCCAGTTTGATGATGGCATAAGCATCAGACGGTAAAACAGGAACAGCATGCAAAGCTTTTTGAGGTGTCGCCCGCTTATAAGCCTTCAAGGAATCATTATGAGCAGCCACAAGTATCAGCGGGGTTCCATTTACGGTATTTACTTCCGCCATTCCCTTGGCATCAGAATCAACCATAAACCCGCTCTTGTTCACATCAACAGGTGAGAACTGCCCTTTGCCATTGCCTTTCAGGTAAAGGCCCGTAAAAGCGTCATAACGCCCTACTACCACTTCGGTAGCATAAGAGTTGCCGACCAGCAGCATGTCCAGGTTTCCGTCGCCGTCATAGTCATTTACCGTAATACCACATACAGGGGCAAACTGTGCCTGCATGGGTAGTGCAGTCATCTTAAATTTGCCGTTACCAAGGTTCTCGATGTAACTGGTTTCAAAGTTCTCGCTCTTGACAGCGTATGCCCCCTCCAGCCTTTCGGGAGTAAATATTTCATCAAACGATTTGCTGGCATAGTCTTCATAGGTCCTGAACTCCCTGCGCATGGATACCATTTGATCCGTAAGGTTGTCCCGGCCGTGCACCAGCTGTTTTTTGCCCTGGATATAATGGGTTATCACCGCATCTGTCGTACCGCTCTTGTCAAAGTCTTTGGCATATACCTGAACCGGCTGGTTTTCTGAGGCCTTGAACTTAGAATTAAGCCCCAGGTTACCTGCTACAAAATCGATGTCTCCGTCATTGTCAAAATCTCCTGCCGCCAGGCTGTTCCACCAGCCGCTCGTTCCGCTGAGTCCTGTGGCAGCGGTCACGTCTTGTAGCTTGCCATCTACGTTCTTCAGAAACTTCACTGGCATCCACTCTCCTACCACCACCAGGTCTACCGCATTATCTTGGTCGAAATCGGTCCAGAGTGCGGCAGTCACCATCCCAATGTCAGAAAGCATCGGTCCAACGGCCTGTGTTACATCCCTGAACTTACCACCGTTATTCTGCAGGATATAGCTCTTTGCTGGCAGCGGGAACGCTCTTGGCTGCACTCTTCCTCCTACAAACAGGTCCAGGTCTCCGTCCTTGTCATAGTCTGCCGCTGTTACACAGGAACCACTGGCAGTTAACTGCGGTAAAGCCGAGGCATCAAGCGTAAAGTTACCTTTGCCATCATTCAGATACAGCCGATCCTGGTAGGCTTTGTCTCCTGTTGCATATTCACTTCCACCGCTTACTACATACAGGTCCAGGTCGCCGTCACCGTCCGCATCAAAGAACAGGCTGCCCATGTCTTCTTCCGGCTTCTCTCCTAAGGCAAGCGCTCTGGAGCTGAACTTCCCGTCCTTCCCCTGCAGAAAAAAGGTGCCGGGATAGGTGGCGCTACCGCCAACGTAGAAGTCCTCCAGCCCATCTGCATTTACATCGCCCACCGATATACCCGGACCATTCTGCGAATACTTATGCGGCAGCAGCGGCTGCAGCTTAAAGTCTACATACTCCTGGCTTTGGTCTTTATAAGATATGCCTACATCGGCTGTTATATCCTCAAAGAAAGAAGCATTATTTTCTGCAGGCTCTCCCGCTGTGTTTTTTTCTACTGCATCCTTGTAGCTTACAACAAGCACCTGATCAGACTTTACATTTTTCAGTACCTGGTGTTTTCCGTCGGGCCATGTAATTTCCACCACATCCACCCGCTCAACTGGCCCCAGGCCAAAATGCAGCGTATTCTCTACTGTCGACTGAAAACCCCTGCCAGGATACTGCTCCGCCGCCTGCATCCTGTCATTATACCTTAGCACCGCTCTTGCGCCTATACCAGCTTTATTGGCGGCAGCCCCTTCAAACTTTATCCGGAGATAATGCCTGTTACCTCCTTCCTTGTCTTTACCTTCTTTTGCACGGTTAGCCCGTTCCGAAACCATGTTCTGGTACACAAAGGCCTTCTCATCCACATTGTTGATGATAATATCAAGGTCTCCGTCATTATCCAGGTCAGCATAAGCGGCGCCTGTCGAAAAAGATTCCCGGTCAAAACCCCAGTTCACAGACTCATCCGTAAAGGTTAAATTCCCGCTGTTCCGGAACATGAAGTTGTGCTTTTTAGATCCCTCCATGGTTTCGGCTATTTTCAGGAGGTGCGTTTCGATACCTCTGCTCCCGAAAGCGGATCTGGCCTGTGTCAGGTAGTAGGTGGCGAAATCGAGGTGCGTGATGTCTTTGCGGATACCGTTCGTGATAAACAGGTCCCGGGTGCCATCATTATCAAAGTCCGCAAACAAAGGGCTCCAGCTCCAGTCGGTATAATGGACGCCGGCCAACTGGCTTATTTCACTGAAAGAGCCATTGCCATTGTTTAGGTGCAGGTTGTTGCGTACATACTGCGGCATATATCCCCGCTGAAGTGCCATTTGAAACTCATCGTATTTTTTTACCCCGTTCATGAGTTTCTGCCGCCTGCTGTCGTCCGGCATCATGTCCACGCTGATAATGTCCGGAAGCCCATCGTTATTGAAATCGGCGATATCCGTACCCATCGAGAAATGGCTTGTATGCTTTAAATAGCTGCGGATACTTTCTGTGAACGTGCCGTCCTGGTTGTTGATGTAGAGCAGGTCATCATAGATAAAATCATTGGTGACATAGATGTCAGGCCAGCCATCCTGGTTCATGTCGCCGATACCAACGCCCAGGCCATAGCCTTCTTTGATGATGCCGGCTTCTTCTGCAATGTTGGTAAAGGTGCCGTTGCCGTTGTTCCGGTACAACCTGTCTACGCTGGAACTCTTGCCTGTTCCAGCTTTTGCTGCCATCACATTGGGGTTTACATCCGCACGGTTTACGGTAGCCAGGTACACATCCAGGTCCCCGTCTTTGTCGTAGTCGAAGAACACAGCCTGGCTGGTATAGCCGGTGTCTGCCAGCCCGTACTTTTCGGCCTCTTCTTCAAACAGGGGGCTATTGTCTGCGCCTGTGCCTTTGTTTATAAACAGGAGGTTCCTGCGGCGATCAGGGTCTTTATACCCTGACATGCAGACGTAGACATCAAGCAAGCCGTCGTTGTTTATATCTACAATAGAGGCTCCTGTTGCCCAATTGGATGTTTCTACACCTGCCTGCTGCGTCACATCCTTAAACTCAAGGTTGCCTTTGTTCAGATAAAGTTTGGCAGAAACCATGTTTCCTGTGAAAAAGACATCCTGCAGACCGTCGTTATTCAAGTCGCCAACCGCTACGCCACCCCCGTTGTAGAAATACTCAAAGTTGAGAAGGTTGATAGAGTCGTTGGAAGTGAGTGTATTTTCGAAGGTAATGCCGGTATCGTCCGGGGACTTTAGCTCGAACATCTTTTCTTCCTGGCTGCAGCTGGTAAAACCTACAACTGCAACAGAAAGGGCCAGTGCTTTAAGAAGAACGGGTAAACGAAAAGTATTCAGTGTCATGATAGCTGAACGGCATGTTGTAAGTGGAGGGCGCAAAATTCAGATGCTCCCACCCTTCGTGTTTTCTTTCAGGAAAGCAGCCGGTTGTATGAATGCATCTAAAAACAGACAACACATCTGCCGCCTAAAAAGTGACATTTTCTATTTCTCCGGCAACAACGGTATAAGTGGTTTCGCCTGTAGCAGACATGCTGAACCCAAAGTTGCCGGATACGCTGTAATTAGTGGCGTCGTATTGGGAGATTTGCAGTTCTCCGTTTGTGATGCCACCACTGTACTTCTCTTTTGTTTCCTGCAGGGCTGCTTCCGAGACGCCATTCAGGAAGTAAGCCTTCCCATCCCCGGCAGTACCGCTTCTGAGGCGGTAAGAACCTACCCTATCGGTCCTGAGTTTTACAGAGAGCATAATGGCTGTTGTGTCTCCGTCCAGCACCTGCACACCAATGATAGTCAGGGTGTCGCCTGTGCCAATGAACGCGTCGGCTCCATTCGTAATGGTCCGTGATCCTAATTTAAAATTTCCGTTTGAGGCTCCCCATTTAACACCGTTCACCACAGCGGAGATGCCGCTACTTGTACTGTTTACAGGATCAGGAAACTCGTCTTTGCTACAGCCAGCTAATACTAAACTGCCAAAAACAGTCAAAATGAATGCACAATATTTACTCAAGAAATTTTTCATCAGGTATATTCTTATCCACAGTCTAAAAATAAGAAAAGGATCACAAACTGTGATCCTTTTCTCATCAACTAATACAGAAGGGGATGTAGTTCCTTCTATAAATTCTCAAATTTAGAACCCATTGTTTTGATCCCCCTGCAGGGCTGGGTTTCTGTCGATTTCCGCCTGAGGTATAGGCAACAATTCGTTTATACCTGTCTTGAACGGACGTCCCATGGCATTTAGCACACTAGCTGCTCTGCAGGTTCTTACAAGGTCAAAGAAACGGTGTCCTTCAAAGGCAAGCTCTTTGCGTCGCTCTGCAATGATGAGGTCACGAAGTTCGGCCTGGCTTACGTTTGTAACAGGCTGCGGGCAGGTAGCACCTTCCATGCTCTCACGTGCGCGTCTTCTCACTGCGTTCAGTGACTCCAGTGCCTCCTGTGTTCTGCCAAGTTCATTCAGTGCCTCAGCATTCCAAAGGAGCACATCAGCATAACGAATAAGCGGAATGTTCAGCGGCGAGTTAGCAGGACCTGTTATCTGGCTCTCAGGTATCAGGAATTTTTGTATACTATAACGGGTACGTGACCATGGCGAGAACTGGTAGGGAGAATTTGGATCACCAGGTTTTTCTCTTGCATAGTCATAAGGAATCCCGTTAACGGTATCACCTATCATCAAGATAGAGTACTCCAGACGTGGATCACAAGGCTCAAAGGCCTCCACAATGTTGTTCACCTTGATATTCGGGTTGCCTCCGTAGTTATCAGGTGTCAATGGCCCGATTGGTGTACTGTACCCCCAGCCAGAGATTTCATTTGTACGGGGTGATAGCCACTGGTTTAGCGCAAGTCCATCGTTATCGTTGTTCCAGCCACCAGTTCCACCTACACCTTGAACTGAAAATATAATTTCTGGGTTGTTTTCCCCTTCCAGAAGAAATATACTTTCGAAGTCCTCTTCCAATCTATGCTTACCTGAATTTATGATAGCATTTGTCAGATCTACTACCTCCTGATACTGGTCTTGTGTAGCCCATGGCGTTTCTGAACATCCTTCAGGAGTAGATTGCCAAAGCTTAGACTTAGCCAGAAGAGCTCGTGCAGCACCTTTCGTTGCTCTACCTACGTCCGCTCCACTATAGGATTCGGGAAGTACTTCAATGGCCTCTCTCAGATCCTGCTCTATCTGAGCCCAGTTTTCTGCGACAGACGCCGGACGTGGAACGAAAACCTCCTCTGGGTTAAGTACACTTGTAATGATTGGAACGCGTCCGAAAGCTTTTACCAAGGTAAAATAATAGTGGGCTCTCAGGAACTTCGCTTCACCCAGGATTCTGGCCTTCAGTGTTTCGTCCATCTCAATAGGCGGTACACGCTCCAGCACCAGGTTAGAACGGTAAACACCATCATACAATTGGCTCCACCAGTCATTCAAATCCGCAATACCTGATGTATGGGTAAAGTACTGGAACTGCCGAATCTGGATGTAGTCCTGGTCATCGGTACTTCCTTTGTCCGTATCACCGCCTACTACGTCTCCAATAATCCAGTCCATACGGGAATGTACATCCCACTGCAAAGGGTCGTATGCAGCATTCAGTGCTGCCAGCGCATCTTCCGCTGAAGTGTAGAAGTTGGCAGTTGTTAAATCAGACAGCGGCCTTCTATCCAGAAATTCATCATCACAGGCCTGAAGTGCCGCACCACCCGCGATTAATCCGCCCGCTACTAGAGACAGATAGATCGTTCTTTTTAAATTTATCATTGGTTTGTTTGAGTTAATACATTAATTAAATACCGATGTTTACTCCGAACAGGAATGTTCTTGACTGCGGATAAATACCTCGGTCCACACCTATTTCCAGCACACTGTTAGACTGACCTTCCAGCCATCTTGAAGAACCAATTTCCGGATCGAATCCATCGTCATACCTTGTCCAGGTAATCAGGTTGGCGGCACTTACATACACTCTCAGGCGCTGAATTCTTGCTCTTTGAGAAATTGCTGCCGGCACATTGTAACCAAGCTGAAGGTTTTTAAGACGAACGTAAGAACCATCTCTTATCCATCTGTCAGAATCCGGTCTCAGGTTATTGTTCGGGTCACCGGCAATCAGTCTTGGGAATTCTGCATTCGGGTTATCCGGCGTCCAGGTATTTCCGATTAGGGAACTGAACTTGTTGCCTGGGTCAGCAGAGTAACCGTAAAGTGCGATAGCACTGAATATGTCGTTGCCGACGCTGCTGTTAAACAGGAAGTTCAGGTCGAAGTTCTTGTAAGTCAACTCACCAGTAAGACCCGCTGTAAAGTCAGGAAGCGGATTACCGATAAATGTTCTGTCATCACCGTCAATCTGACCATCTCCATCGCGGTCAACAAATATGATGTCACCTAACTCAGCGTCTGGCTGAACCTGCTGTACACGGTTAAGTTCTTCCTCTGTTCTGATGATACCGGCAGTCTGGAAGCCGAAGAACTGCGCTATTGGCAGACCTTCCTGCGTACGGTTGAAAGGCTGCGTCAGCACTAACCCGTTCAGATCAAGCACCTCGTTGTCAACAGTAGTCAAGTTCAATCCAAAACCATAACCAAAGGCATTGTCCATGTTGCGGTAACCCAGGGCTAACTCGAAACCTCTGTTTCGGATACTACCTGCGTTCGTGAAGGCAGCACCAGGACCAGTACTCTCCGGGATAGGAAGCTGCAGGAGCAGGTCTTTGGTAGTCTTCACAAAGTAGTCCGCAGCAAAGGTCAGTTTGTTATTCAGGAAACCAGTTTCCAAACCGAAGTTAACCTGCTCAGTTGTTTCCCATCTGATATCCGGGTTAACCTGTACTCCCTGGAAGAAACCAGGAACCTGAATCTGATCGGCACCCAACGCATATCGGCCACCACCCTGGATTACACCATAGGTTGGGTAGTTACTGAAGATGTTCTGGTTACCTGTTTCACCCCAGCTGGCACGCAGCTTCAGGTTGCTTACAAAGCCTACATTGTCCTTGAAGAAGTTCTCCTCTGATACTCTCCAACCAATGGAGGCAGAAGGGAAAACACCATACCGGTTATTTGCAAATTTAGAAGAACCGTCTCTTCTGATGTTTGCTGTTAACAGGTACCTGTCACCAAAGCTATAGTTCACCCTGGCTAATTGAGAAAAGATAGCAGATTCAGACGCTCCACCACTCACGAAAAAGTTACTTGTTGCCTGGTTCAAATGCTGGATTTCTGCGTTTTTAAGGAATCCACCACCTCTGGCAAAGGCATTCTGGTAGTAGTTGTCCTGCGCTTCAACACCGGCAAGTACATCAATATCGTGCTGGCCAAAAGACCTATTATAGGTAAAGAGGTTCGTCCACTGCCAATTTCTGTTGGTGCTGTTGTTTACGCCCAGCTGGTTGGCAGTACTAACTCTGTTACCAATCGCATAGGCAGGATCGAAGTTTTGATTCCTGAAGTAGTTGAAGTCCAAGTTAAAGCTTGAACGGAAGTTCAGGCCCTCTATAATCTCTACCTCTCCGAACACAGAACCCAACACACGATAGTTTCTGTTGGTGTTATAAGACTCTAGCGCCAACCAAACCGGGTTTTCAGACTCGCCTTCAAAGTTTCCGGTAGGACCTGCGAAAGAACCATCCGGATTGTAAACAGGAACCGTAGGCAGCTGGCGGATACCACGTGAAAGTACCCCTGTGTTCAGGTCCTCGTTATTCGGAATCAGCGCTTCCTCGGTAGAGCTTAACTGCAGGGTGTTACCAATCTTTACCCTGTTCCCGATTTTGTGGTCTGTGTTTAAACGGAAGGTGTAGCGTTCAAAATCAGTACCGATTACAATACCCTCCTGCTGAAAGTAACCTGCAGACACATACATGGTAGAGGTTTCGCTACCACCAGACCAGGATAACTGATAGTTAGAAATTGGTGCTGTTCTGAATAACTCATCCTGGTAGTTTGTGCCTTCGCCTAATGACTCAGGATTTGCCCAGGCTGGGTTTGTTGGGAGACCTGCGGCCTGTCTGGCCATGTTGTCCAGCCTGGCGTATTCCGCGGCGTTTGTCATGTCCAGCGTTCTCCAGGCCGTCTGCACACCTGTGTAAGCAGAGAAGCTTACCTCAGACGTTCCTGCTCTACCTTTTTTGGTTGTAACAACTACCACACCGTTGGCAGCTCTTGAACCATAAATAGCAGTTGCAGAAGCATCTTTCAGAATCTCGATAGAGGCGATATCATTGCTGTTCAGGTAGTTGATATTACCTTCTACCTGCACACCATCTACTACATACAGCGGGTTGTTATTACCAATAGTACCGGCTCCCCTGATACGGATACTTGAACCGGCCCCTGGTGAACCAGAGTTAGCTGTTACCTGTACACCTGCAACTTGCCCCTGCAGCTGCTGCGCTACCGATGGCGTAGGAATTCTTTCCATGGCCTCTCCCTGTACAGAAGAAATAGCACCTGTCACGTCAGAACGCTCCTGCGTACCGTAACCCACTACAACTACCTCCTCTAAGGCCTTGGTATCTGTAGCAAGCGTAATGTTAACAGTAGAACGGTTGTTGATTGGCACTTCCTGTGTTCTGTAGCCGATGAAGGAAACAACCAGGGTTCCTGTACCGTTGGGCACATTCAGTGTAAAGTTACCGCTTGCATCTGTGGCAGTACCTATTGTTGTTCCTTTTACCACTACCGTAGCACCCGGCACACCCTGTCCGTCATCGCCCACAACTCTTCCGCTCACAGGCACTGTCTGCCGTATGCCATCCTTGGCCAGCATTATGCCATCGTTGGCATAACGGCCGAATGCACTCATACCAACAGCCTCTGCCTGCACAGAACCCTGTGACAGGCATGCAGCAACTAACAGCATGGCGAGCACCTTTTTCTGTTGTGGCTTTTTCTTATGGCTGCTATTAGTGAGCAACCACGTATTAAAGTAATTCTTTTTCATACAGTGTTTATTGTGTTAAAAAGACTATAAACTTATTATAAATAATACCACTCTTTTCTATATCAGTTCGATATACCCGCTTCCGGGAAGATTAATTTTTATTCCCAAAGAAAAAGAGCGGCTTCAGTTTCTACAACTACATATGTTAAATAGATCCTCTACAGGCTTAGTGATTAGTTACTCAGACTGGAAGTTTTCGCCAATTTAGAAAAATAATTTAGTTTTACCACATGTCGCAGAAATAATTTCCTATCTGTTTTTATAATACTTCAATCCCGTAACAGAAGATGTATAAATACCTACATCAATTAGGTAGTTCTACTTATAGCATATAGATTTGAGCAAGAGAATAGTATAAAAAAATCAAACAGAAAAAAGCACAGAGCTTCCAGCTTCAATTGTTCACAGGAAAGAAGATTGCTCCGATGAAATTGCACGCTTTATACGGTGCATTTCATTTAAAGATTGGGGAAAAACTTTTTTTGATAAAATTTAACCAAGACGCCTATACGGCAACTAAAAAAGGTGCTACTTTTTAGCAATAGATGCAAAGTGGTAAAAGTAAAAGAGTTACTGGTGCTCTTTTACTTTTTATTTAAAGCAATAGCTTTCTCTACCTTCTTTACTTGCTGATTCTGCAGCACAACCAGGCTTGCCCCTTCACTTCTCCATTTTTCCTGCCAGGCAGGTGGAGCAGGTGTATAGGTAAAAGATCCTAAAATGATATCCTCATCACCATCCTGGTCATAATCACCAGCCTCCATCGTCAGCCAATGGCCCAACTGCGACTGCGCAAAGGTGCTGGCGGCAAAGGTTAGGTTCTTTTCCTGCCGCAGGTACACAAAGCCTTTCTCCGGCACCTCTTTGAAGTCCGGAAAAAAAGAGATGGCCGCTACATCCAGGTCGCCGTCCTGGTCAAAATCACGGGCAAGCACTTTGGAGGCACTTAGTATGAGGTAAAAATAGGCTCAGGCTCACACGCTCACCTTCCAGCTTGTCTTGGTCAGGACGGCCAGTGCAAGCTGTTAAAATGACCAGACAAAGAAAGATGTAGAATGGTATGCTATAACTCTACCTTTCGTGTACGGCCGCTGAAATCCTTGATATGAACAGAAGTCACATAGCTGGTTAATGTCAGCTTGCGTGACGACTGCGAGAGGTACGTCTGGCCGTAATAGAACTCCTGCACCTGTTTTTTCCCGTTCTTATAGGTAATGGTAGCCATGCAGTCTAATGGCTGCAGCGCTATCACTTTTGCAGGGTTTCCTCCTTTGTCTTTTGCTGCAAACATGCGGAGGCTATCGTTATTCTGGGTAACGAGTGTCAGCTTTTGCCCCTTTGCATTCACCACCTGCGCAATAGCCTTGGCATCGCCATTCACAAAGAAACCGCTGCTGGTTAGAGTTGTCGGGAAAAAGCCCCCTTTGCCGTTTCCTTTCAGGTAAAGCCCTGCAAAGGCATCATACCTGCCTGTGAAAACCTCCGTTCCGTAATCGTTACCAACCAGGAGCAGGTCCAGGTTGCCATCACCGTCTACGTCATCCGGCTGCATGCCATATACGGGAGCCAGCTGCGCGGCCTTGGGCAGTAGTTTCATCTTAAATTTACCATTCCCGAGGTTCTCTATATAGCTACTCTGGAAATGTGTGGCTTTCATGATGAGGGCACCCTCACGCTCGGCCTGCGGTATCACCTCGTCTATTGTCGCATTGGCATAATGGATGTAGCGCGGGAAAAGACTGCGGGTACGCGGCATTTGCGCATTCAGGTCGTCGCGGGTATGCATCGGGAAAGGCTTCATGGTGCCATCTGTGGCTTTCAGGTAGCAGGCCAGCACCGGGTCTATACTTCCGTTATTGTCAAAGTCTTTCGCGAAAATGCTCAGGGGTTGTGTAGTTGAGGCCACATAGTTCGTGTTCAGGCCTAAGTTACCTGCCACATAATCAATGTCACCGTCATTATCAAAATCCCCCGCTGCCAGGCTGTTCCACCAGCCGGTATAGGCGGCAAGCCCTGTTGACGGGGTGATGTTCCTGAATTTACCGTTGGCATTCTGGAAGAAAGTAACCGGCAGCCACTCTCCCGCCAGCACCAGGTCCACCTCGCCGTCCCCGTTAAAGTCAGACCACAAGGCATCCGTAACCATACCTATATTTTTCAGCTCCGGACCTACGGAAGCGGTGACATCCACAAAACGCCCCCCGTCGTTCCGGAGGATATAGCTCTCCGGTGCGAGCGGGTATTTACCCGGCACCACACGGCCTGCCACAAACAAATCCAGGTCCCCGTCTTTATCATAATCTGCAGCTCTTACACAGGACTTGCTTGATGCCAGGGCAGGAAGCGCCGCCTTTTCCTGTGTAAAATGGCCTTCACCATCGTTCAAATAAAGCCGGTCGTGGAGCTGCTCTGAACCTTCCTGGAACTCATAGCTTCCGCTGGCAGCATAGAAATCCAGGTCGCCATCGTTATCTGCATCAAAGAAAAGTACCCCCATATCCTCCCCGGTCTTACCAGTTGGGATACTGCCCTGTGTTAGTTTGAAGGTGCCATCCGGCAACTGTGTGAACAAGCCTCCATCTTTGCCGGCGGATCCGCCAATATAAAAATCATCCAGGCCATCGCCATTAATGTCGCCAACCGCTATACCGGGCCCGAACTGCGACAGTTTGTGCGGCAGTGTGCGCTGCCAGTTAAAGTCAATGCCATCGTCTTCAATGCTCTTGTACTGCACGCCGTGTTCGGCTGCCACTTCTCTGAAAACCATACGCTGCTGATGGTCTTCCGCATTTTGAAGCAGGTTTTGCTGGCCCGCCTCCTGCTGGTCCAGTGTCAGCACCTGGTCTACCCTGATGTTCCTCAGCAACTGGTACTTGCCATTGGGCCATACCACCTTCAGTGAGTCTACCTTATCGACGCTGCCTAAGCCGAAGTGTGCGATGCCTTCCACAGACGAGAGATAGCCTTTGTACACACTGTTTTCGTGATGTTGTTTTTTACCCTTGCCGTAGTAAATGGTTGCCATAGCCCCCAGGCCCGCCGCATTAGGCGCAGCTCCTTTGAACTCCAGGCGCAGAAAGTGATTTTCACCTTCGCCCTTTTTTGCAGCATACAGGTTGTTCTGGTATACAAAGGCGCTGTCGTTGATGTTGTTAACTATAAAGTCCAGGTCGCCGTCGTTGTCTAAGTCAGCATAAGCCGCTCCGTTAGAGAAGGCAGGAATATCGAGGCCCCAGTTCTTGGTTTCATCACTGAAAGATAGATCTCCTTTATTCCTGAAAGCGTAGTTTGATATTTTAATAATCGGAATGGAATCGATCAGGTACATATTACCGCCTACCATACCTGCCGGTCCGCTGCGGTAAACCCGAAAATCCTGATCGGTCACGTCTTTTGGAAAACCGTTGGTGATGATCACATCACGGAAGCCGTCGTTGTCGAAATCCGCCACCAAAGGCGTCCAGCTCCAGTCGGTCTGGTACAGGCCTGTTAGCTGTGCCACCTCGCTGAAAACCGGGTGGCCGGCAGGCGTCATGCCCTGGTTAAGCTGCAGGGTGTTCCGGACGTACTGGTGCTCATATCCGTACATGTCGTTGTTGAGGTAGGTGGCGTAATTGTTCGCCATCAGCATCATCTTTTTACGCTGGTTGTCTTCGGGCAGCATGTCCAGCGCCAGGATATCCACCAGCCCATCGTTGTTGATATCGGTCACGCTGTTACCCATTGCCGAGTAACTGGTGTGCTTGATGTAGTCTCTTATTTTGTTGGTAAAGGTGCCGTCCTGGTTGTTGATGTACAGCAGGTCGTTTGAGAGGTAATCGTTGGTAACATAAATATCAGGCCAGCCGTCCAGGTTAATATCACTGATGGCAAGCCCCAGCCCGAAGCCCTCTATCAGGATGCCTGCTTCGCGTGTTATGTTGGTGAAGGTGCCGTTCCCATCGTTGCGGTACAGGCGATCGTTGTTCTGAGCGCTACCATCCTTCATTTTTTTATGGTAGGTGCTCGGCACACCAGCATTGATTACGTTGGTAAGCACATACAGGTCCAGGTCCCCATCATTATCATAATCAAAGAAAGCTGCATTAGTGGAGTGCCCTGTATCTGCAATGCCATATTTTGCTGCTGATTCCGTGAAGGTAGGGTTCCCGTCTTTGTCCGGTCCATTGTTGACATACAGGAGGTTTGCCCGGCTAAGGGAGTCCGGCTTCATAGTGGCTGCCACATAGATGTCCAGCCAGCCATCGTTGTTTATGTCTACCAAAGCCACGCCAGAGCACCACTTCCCCTCTCCTGTTACGCTGGCTTTTTCTGTGATGTCATCGAACCGGAAGCCGCCCTTGTTCAGGTAGAGTTTATTGGACACCATGTTTCCTGTAAAATAAACATCCGGCAACCCATCGTTATTGAAATCACCAATGCCTACTCCGCCACCGTTGTAGATGTACTCCGTCTGGAGAATATTCATGGTGTCTGACTCAAATATCCGGTTCGAGAAATCAATCCCCGTATTGTCCGAAGTCAGTCTTTCAAAAAGGCGCTTGTCCTGCTGCTCGCAGGCAGGCAATACAAGTACTGATAAGGCGAATAGCAGGAGGTAACGTGTGCTGAAAAAGCGCATAGAAGAAAGGGTAAACGGGTAATACTCTTAAATCAATAGTAGCGAAGCATTTACCTAACCAAGTTACTGGTTATTAGGTTCTTTAATACAGGCAATATGCAAAAAATAAAGGCAAGATTAAAACCTTGCCTTTACTCTTCAATCAATCAGGAAATCTACTTTAATTGTTTCGGTTAGGCTGTAAAACTGACTGACCATTTACCTGGCTCTGAACAATTTGCTGCTCCGGGATAGGGAAGTACTCATCTTCACCAGCAGTAAAGACAGCACCCTGCAGGTATGGACGCTTCGTTTCCTCTACATCCAAATAAGCATTCAGCACCTCGGCTGCCACACCCCAGCGAACCAAGTCGAAGAAGCGCTGTCCTTCCATAGCCAACTCAAGCTTTCTCTCAAAGCGGATGGCTTTCATTGCCATTTCCTTGCTTGAGAATGTCGGATACATGCCTATCTGGTAATTTGCAGCTAGTGTACCATCCTCCAGTGTCACAAAGTCGGCCTCGTTGGCAGCACGCTCCCGCACCATGTTCACCAGTTCCGTTGCCCTGGCCAGCGATCCTACCTGCGCCTCTGCTTCAGCAGCCCACAGCAGGACCTCAGCAAAGCGAATGATGGCGTGTGTCTGGGCATTGTAGCCAGGTGTCCAGCTGGAACCGTCTGTAAACTGACTTTCATCGGCTTTTCGGTATACCTTTTTCTTAGGAGAATATGGCCCCATTTGCCCTTGGTTACGGATCCACAACTGGCCAGGGTGCAGCCCCCAGTCGTAATATGGCACTCCTCTTCGGCCTACTGTCTGATCAAGGCGTGGGTCAACCGGTGTGGTTCTATCTGGTGTAAATGCCTGGGCGCTTGTTAAACCCTGGTCGTTCTTCAGATCGCTTTGGTTAAAGGTATCCAGCAGCGGCAAGCCATTGGCATCTACTTTATAAGAGTTCACCAGGTTCTGCGAAGGCTGAAAAAAGCCGCAGCAACCACCGGGGGCCCCACCCCCGTTCGGGAAGTTAAGCACCTCAGCCGAGTTGGCATTCACCGCAGCGGAACCGTCGTTTACAGAAGACTGATAAGCGAACACAATTTCCTCATTGTTTTTATTTGCAATGCGGTAGATGTCACTGAACCTCTCTTCCAAAGCATACTTTTCTCCTCTGGCAGTCATGCCGTTCTCTATCACATCATTTAACAGCGGAAGTGCCTCCGCATACTTACCCTGGAACATGTATACCTTCGCCAGATAGGCCTTAGCGGCAGACTTATTTGCCCGTCCGGCTTGAGGTTGTCTTTCTGGCAGCCCTTCTATTGCAGCCAGAAAGTCAGCTTCGATCATGGGCCAAACCTCCTTGTCGTTTGCTACTTTCGCCGTATTCAGGTCACTGATGTTGACGGTTGTCTCATCTACATAAGGCACCTTCTCAAACACCTGGCGCGCATCAAAATGATAGTGACCGCGCAGGAAACGAGCCTCACCAGAAACCCTGTTCTTAGCTTCTTCAGTCATATCCGTAACTTCTGGCAAAAGCCGGAGCACATCATTTGCCCGGGCAATACCATCGTACAGTGTACGCCACTTTTCATTTAAATAACCTGTGCTTGGCAGTGTTTCATACCGCTCCATAATCAGCATCGCCACCTGGTCGGCTGGGTCAGAGCCTTTGTAGGCTTCATCAGAGGTAATACTGCCAAACACAAAGTTTGATCCGGCAGCCTCCCAGTTATTGGTGACAGAGCCGGTGCCATCCAGAAGAGAATAGGCAGCAATCAGCAGCCCCTCAACGCCTGCTTGGTTTTTTAACACACCCTCTGTAAGCGCCCCTATTGGTTGTGCCTCTAAAAACTCATCTTTACAGGCCACAAGCACTGATCCTGTAATGAGTATACCTGCTAAAAAGGTAGATATTTTTCTCTTTTTCATCTTCTTTGTTTTAGGAACAGGCCAGCCCCTCTTCATAAAGGCAGAGCAGCGGCCTGTTCTTCTTTTAATAATTAAAACCCAAAATTAACGCCAATCAGATACTGCTTCGGATTTGGCACATAGCCACCTGGGTCAATACCTAAGTTCAGGTCAGCAGTAGCGGCATTGCCACCCTGGTTGATGAAGCCCAGGTCCGGATCAATACCCTGGTATTTCGTGATAGTAAACAGGTTTTGTGCCTGCAGGTAAATTCTTGCATTACCTATACCTACTTTACCTGTGAGGGCAGCAGGCAGGCTATACCCCAACTGCATGGTACGGGCTCTCAGGAAAGAACCGTCTTCCACGTAGTAATCGTGTGTTACACTATTGCTGAAAAAGTCAGTGATATCCAGTGCAGGTAAAGTCGCATTCGGATTCTCCGGTGTCCAAGACTCCTCTAGTACCCTTGTGCTTCTATTACCCTTGAAAGTATTGAAATCAGTGAAGTACTTACTATAGTTGAAGATGTCGTTGCCAACGCTGGCATACAGGAAGGTATTGAAATCAAAGGCCTTGTATCGCAGTGTAAAATTTAAACCAGATGTAAAATCCGGGTGAGGGTTACCGATAAAGGTTCTGTCATCGCCGGTAATTTCACCGTCATTGTTCAGGTCCCTGAATCTCCATCCACCAATACGCTCACCACCTTGGTCAATAGCATCCATCTCTGCCTGTGAAGTAAAGAAGCCGTCGATCTGGTAGCCATAGAAGGAGCCCAGTGGCTGGCCTTTCTGCGTTCTGGAGATACTCTGCCCCCAGCGTGCACCATAGCTTTCAAAGTACTCCTCATCGTTATCACCCACTCTTAACACTTCATTCACATACCTGGAGAAGGTCAGATTCACGTCAAAAGTCAGATCAGACATAATTTCTCCTGCAGTAGACAGGTTGATGTCAAAACCTCTGTTCTGAATGTCTCCCAGGTTGATGAACGGCAGGGAAGCTACACCAGCGGGAGCTGCCGCCTGGCCAGGCACCAAAAGGTCGTTTGTTCTGCGGTTGTAGGCATCCAGGGTAAACATGACTTTGTTATTCCAAAGTGCCACATCCAAACCAACGTTTGTTGTAGTAGATGCCTCCCATTTCGTATTTGCGTTACCAATTCGGTCACTGTCAAAGCCAGCCTGAGCGCCAGAACTACTACCACCAATATCATAGGCACTGCCAGCAATAGCAGTACGGTACAGAGTGAACTGATTAGCTCCAGGTACCGGCAACTGGTTACCCATTTTACCCCATCCTGCCCGCAGCTTTAAATCGCTGATAGCAGGCACGGACGCCATGAAGTCTTCGCTGGAAATGCGCCAACCCACACCAACAGCAGGGAACACACCATATCTGTAGTTAGCACCAAATTTAGAAGAACCATCGCGGCGAACAGTAGCATTGAATAAATACTTATCTGCCAGGCCATAATCCACACGGGCAAACAGGGAAGCCAAGGTTTCCAAGTTACCATAACTAAAGTTGGTAAGCCCCTCAGTACCACTGTTCAATACCCGGAAGTCCGGATCTGTAGAGAACAAGCCTACCCTGCTACCCCCTACACCCCTGGAGGTATTTTTAACAGCTTCAGAACCGATCAAAGCGGTGATATCGTGCATTTCACCAAAATTACGCTTGAAAGTCAGGGTATTGGTCCAGGTCCAGTTTAGGGAGTTGTCATTACGTTCGGCGAAATTATTTTTACCGATGTTCTCTGCCCGCTCGTATGTAGAGAAAGTAAAATTCCTGCCATAGTAAGAGCCATAATCTACACCGAAGGAAGTGCGTGCTGTTAAACCTGTTATAATGTCGGCCTCGGCAAAGATATTACCGAACAAGCGCATGTTAGAGTTCTTGTTGTCACGCTGTCGGTACAATTCCGCTACAGGGTTCCGGGCATTACCTAGTTCACTGCCCCGTGTACCGGCAAAGTTACCGGCGATGTCATACACCGGAACAATCGGCTGCATCACATAAATGTGCTGAATATCCGATTCACCACCCCCTGTATTACCTACGTTACCGTGGTTATAGCTAATCTGTGCATTCTCGCCAATTCTGAATCTGTTGGCAATGGTAGCTGACGTATTCGCACGTACGGTATAACGCTTGTACTCTGTGTACTTAGCGATACCATCCTGGTCGAAATAATTAAAGCTAAAGGCATAGGAACTGTTTTCATTACCACCTGTCACACCCACCTGGTGGCTTTGAATGGAAGCAGGGTCAAACACAGCATCCCACCAATCTGTACCTTCCTTGTTAGCTCTGACTATCTGGTTAAAGTTATTTGGATCAAGGCTGTAAGCAGACTCATCCGCCGTCTGTGCACCTGCGGGCAGAATGTAGTTCGGTATGACAGGCTGTAAGCCATTACCATACTGAGGGTGTCCGTAAATAGAGCCATTAGGTGCCGTAGTTCCAAAAGCCTGTCCGGCACCGGCAGCCGAACGCCACAAGTACTCTCCGTACTGCTGGGTATTCAGCAACTCTGGTCCTTTGGGCGCTACCTGGGTGCCATAGAAAGAAGCCACATTCAATCTTGGAGCTCCTCCTTTACCTTTTTTAGTTGTGATGATGATTACCCCGTTGGCAGCACGCGAACCATATATAGAAGCAGAAGAAGCGTCTTTCAGCACCTGCAAACTCTCAATATCGTTCGGGTTGATTTCGTTGATACTAAAGGTTGGTACACCGTCTACTACATAGAGCGGGTCATTGGCACCGAAGGACCCGAAACCACGCACACGCACCTTAGCACCGGCGCCCGGCTGCCCTGTACCCGTAGTGGCCACACCAGCCACACGGCCCTGCAGCTGCTGCTGTACGTTAGGAGCCGGAGTTCTGAGCAACTCCTCTGTTTCTACAACCGAAACCGCACCAATAATATCCCGTTTCTCCTGTGTTGTGTAACCTGTTACAACCACCTCCTGTAGCGCCCTGGCATCGGTAACAAGCGTAACATTAATATTTGAACGATTGTTGATAGGCACTTCCTGTGCTTTGTAACCAATAAAGGAAATAATAAGTGTTCCACTGCCGCTCGGGGCATTGATTGTGAAATTACCGTTTGCATCAGTGGCAGTACCCACAGTAGTTCCCTTCACCACCACTGTAGCACCGGGTATACCCACTCCATCATCGCCCACAACTCTTCCGCTCACAGGCACCGTCTGCCGCAAAGCATCATTCGTAAGCAGCACACCATCCGCAGCATAGTGCCCGAAGGCACTCCCGACCATGTAGGCGGTCTCTGCATGCACAGGGTTCTGTGACAAGCACGCTGCTGCCAGCAGCATGGCAAGCACCTTTTTCTGAGGCAGGGTTTTCAAATGGCTGCGCTGGGTGAGCAACCATGTACTAAAGTATCTCTGTTTCATACATTGGTAGTTGAGATTAATAAACTTTTGAACTGTACTGACTACAAATCATCCAGCATACTCCCCCCTGGTTGCGAGCTAAAGAGCAACCAGATGCGTGCGCCGATGAGACTAAAAAAATTTGAAATGAGCGGATGCAGTAATGCTACATAGGCAAGGTGATTGACTACTCAAATATATAAGAAAATTATTATCACACCACTCTTTGTTTATTTTTTTTATTTGTACCTGATAGTTACCCCATATTCTAAAGCTATCGTTTCTTAAAAGAAAAGAACCTTCCGCAAGTTCTTCTTTTTAATGTTATTATTACACTTAACCAACACACTTCTTTAATTTTTTATTAAAAGTTATTGTCGTTATAAAAATTTTTAATCAATTTGGATTATTAATAACACCAAGACCATGAGCCAATCATCAATAGTGAGTAACCACATAGACAGCTTAAATACTATTGAAAGGAAGAAGCATCTGCAGAAGATAAAAATCATCAAGCACCTTTATGTAAAGGGTGCCAAGACCAACACAGATATCTGCAGCCGCTTTAGCATTAGCTCCCCTACTTCAATGGCTCTTTTAAATGAGCTCATCTCGGAAGGCCTGGTTGAAAAACAGGGGCAGGGCAGATCAGTGGGTGGCCGGAAACCGGATCTGTATGGGTTAAAAGACAATTCACTCTTTGTACTGAGCGTCGATATGGAAAGGTACAAAACCCGCATGGCCATCTTCGACAACAACAATAACATTGTCTCCGGCATCAGCACCTACCCTATCAGAATATCTAAAGACTTAAGTGCAGTTGAACAGCTTTATGAACATGCCAGCAGCTTAATTGCCTCCTCCGGAATAGATATAAACAAATTAATGGGGATTGGCATCAGCATGCCGGGCCTGGTGACACCCAAGGAAGGGAACAACTACTCCTTTTTAATAGATCAGCACATACCGGGTATTTTACCGCAGGAGGCACCCGTATCGCTGCAGCAAATACTGGAAAAAAAGTTTAACAAGCCGGTTTATATCCAGAACGATGTAAAAAGTGCCGCCCTGGCTGAGTTTCGTTTTGGACTTGCCCAGAATAAAAAGGATGTGCTTGTTATTTCAATGGACTGGGGCATCGGACTTGGAGTCATCATGGACGGCAAACTACGCAATGGCTCCTCAGGCTTTGCAGGAGAACTCGGTCACATTCCGCTTGTAGAGAATGGTGCGCTATGCCACTGCGGAAAGCGGGGCTGCCTGGAAACAGTTGCGTCTGGCCTTGCACTGGCCCGTATGGCTAAGGAGGGGATAAAATCCGGCAAAATCTCTATCTTAAACCAACTGTCGGACCAGGAGATAGAGCAGATAGAGCCTCAGATTATTATAGATGCAGCAAACAAAGGCGATCAGTATGCCATCAGCATCTTGTCTGAGATTGGTATAAAGCTCGGTAAAGGCATCGCCATTCTCATCCAGCTTTTTAACCCCGAGCTTATTATTCTGGGAGGAAAGATTGCCGAGGCAAAACAATTCATCACAACACCCATACAGCAATCTGTCAATACCTACTGTATGACGCAGTTGCGGGAAACAGCCAGCATAGCCTTATCTAACCTGGGAGCAGATGCAGGCATACTTGGTTCGGTGGCAACAGTCATGGAAAATATTTTTGAGGCTCAGATAGAACTGGCCCGATAAAGCAATAAGCCTGAAGCAAATTCAGCACCGGCAAACCCTGATGCAAAACATAGAATAAACAGCCGTACCACCTGGAGATCTCAATAAATCATATACTACAAAAACTATGGCCCGATTAAACCTTCTTGAAGAGACACGCTTTGAAAAACTTCCGGTAACAGTATATCCTGATGAGCACACCGCCTCCCTGAAGGTTGCCGGGCGTATAGCAGACCTGATCCGCAGCAAACAGCAACAGGGGCAGAACGCAGTACTAGGGCTCGCGACTGGCGCCACGCCCGTGGAGGTGTATGCTGAGTTGGTACGCCTGCACCGGGAGGAGGGGCTGAGCTTCCAGAACGTCATTACCTTTAACCTGGATGAGTACTATCCCATGAGCCCCACCGCAGCCCAAAGCTACGTGACGTTCATGAATGAGAACCTGTTCGACCATGTCGATATTCCAAGAGAAAACGTGCATATACCGGATGGCACGTTGGAAAGAGACAAGATAACAGCCTACTGCCTGGATTATGAGCGTAAGATTGAAGCACTGAATGGCCTGGACCTGCAGATACTGGGTATTGGACGTACCGGCCACATCGGTTTTAACGAACCGGGCTCCGCGCCAAACTCCGGCACCCGCCTTGTTACCCTTGATGACCTTACCCGCCGCGATGCCTCCCGCGACTTCGGCGGCAAGGAGAACGTGCCCACCAAGGCCATCACCATGGGTATTGGCACTATCTTCAAGGCGCGCGAAATCATTCTCATGGCCTGGAGCAAGAAAAAAGCGCCTATCATCAAGAAAGCCGTAGAGGGAGAAATTTCCAGCGAAGTGCCTGCCACCTACCTGCAGCTCTCTGAACATGTAGAGTTTGTGCTGGATGCCGATGCAGCCTCTGAACTGACGCGCTTTAATACACCATGGCTGGTAAAGGACTGTGTCTGGGACGAGAAACTGACAAAAAAAGCAGTTATCTGGCTTTCCGAAACAGTTAAAAAGCCAATACTGAAACTAACAGACGAAGACTACAACAATCATGGTATGGCGCAGCTGGCAGTAGAGAACGGCCCTGCCTATACTATCAATATCCATATCTTTAACAAGCTGCAGCACACCATTACAGGCTGGCCGGGAGGCAAACCCAATGCCGACGACTCCCAGCGGCCTGAGCGTGCCGAACCGGCGCAGAAGCGTGTCATTATCTTTTCGCCACACCCCGATGACGATGTTATATCAATGGGAGGCACCTTCATACGCCTGGTAGACCAGGGGCATGATGTGCATGTGGCGTACCAGACCTCGGGCAACACAGCAGTGTGGGACGATGATGTGCTGCGCTACATGGAGTTTGCCATTGATTTTGATAAGAGCATAGGCGAAGACAGCAGCAGGCTTAAGAAGCTCTACGATGAGATGCGCAGCTTCTTTGAGCAGAAGCAACCGAACCAACCTGACCCCATGGAGGTGCGCAATGTAAAAGGCTTCATCCGTAAGAGCGAGGCCATCGCCGCAGCGCGCTATGCGGGGCTGGACGACGACCACATCCACTTTATGGCACTCCCCTTTTATGAAGAGGGCAAGGTGCGCAAAAACCCTGTGACAGAGAGAGACATTGAAATGACAATGGACCTGCTGCGCCAGGTAAAGCCGCACCAGATATTCGCAGCCGGTGACTTTGCCGACCCACACGGTACGCACATTGTCTGCTTCCGCATTATTATTGAAGCCCTGCACCGCCTCCGGCAAGCAGAGGAGCAATGGCTGAAGGACTGCTGGCTATGGATGTACCGGGGAGCCTGGCACGAGTTTGAAACACACGAAATAGAGATGGCTGTGCCGCTCTCGCCGCAGGAGGTGGAGCGCAAAAGGAATGCCATCTTTAAGCACCAGTCGCAGAAAGACAGGCCGGTTTTCCCGGGAGACGATGCCCGTGAGTTCTGGGTGAGGGCTGAAGAAAGAAACCGCGATACAGCCAAAGATTACGATTGCCTGGGCCTGGCCAACTACGAAGCAATGGAGGCTTTTGTCAGGTACAGATTCTAAGCAACAGGAGAAGCTGCATTTTAATTTAGTCATAGAAATCTGCAGAACATTCGCACAGCCTGAAGCTAATTACCGGATAATGGATATATTGGTAGGCAAAGCCTGCAAAGTGGCGCACAAAACCCTTGCAGCTATTCTAACTCCGGCACAGGCTAATAAATAAAAAATCATCTATTCCACCATACAACCAGTACCTTACGATGGCACAAAAATCAATGTTAAGAGAAGAAAAAGCGGCCACTGCCAGCCAGGGCGGAAGCAGCATGCGGTCGATGCTGATCATTGGCGCGCTCTTCTTTATTTTCGGCTTTGTAACATGGCTCAACTCCGTCCTTATCCCCTACCTGCGGATTGCCTGTGAGCTCAACAATTTCGAGTCGTACCTGGTGGCCTTTGCCTTCTATGTTTCATACCTCGTGATGGCCATTCCGTCTGCCTGGGTACTGAAACAGACAGGCTTTAAGAAAGGCATGTCGCTGGGGCTGGCTGTGATGGCCGTAGGCGCCCTTGTCTTTGTGCCAGCCGCCATGACCAGGACCTACATCTTCTTCCTGATTGGCCTGTTTATACAAGGCACTGGCCTGGCTGTGTTGCAGACAGCGGTGAATCCTTATGTCACCATACTGGGGCCACGCGAAAGCGCAGCCAAGCGCATCAGTATCATGGGTATCTGCAACAAGATTGCCGGTGCCATGGCACCGCTCATCCTTGGAGCCATTGTACTGGAAAATGCCGACGCATTGTTGAACAGCCTCAGCGGCATGAGTGTGGCGCAGCAGGCAATAGCACTGGATGCCCTGGCCACCAAGGTTATCATGCCTTATATCATCATGGCTGGGGTGCTGGTGGTGCTGGCTGTACTGGTTTCCTTCTCTGCCCTGCCCGAGGTAGACACAGACCAGGAGGATGAAACTGTAGCCACGGCTAATACCAATAAGACAAGCATCCTTCAGTTTCCGCACGTGTTGCTGGGAGCTTTCACACTTTTCCTGTATGTGGGTGTGGAAGTAATGGCAGGCGATACCGTTATCAGCTATGGGGCCGAACAAGGGGTTGATTTATCAACAGCCAAGTATTTCACCACTTACACCATGATTGCCATGCTCGTGGGCTACGTTATCGGCATTATAGCCATACCCAAGTATATTTCCCAGTCAAAGGCACTACAGGTATCGGCGGTGCTGGGTGTAGTGTTTGTGCTGGTAGCCCTTTTCACTGATGGCTATGTCTCGGTGCTGTTCATCTCTTTGCTGGGTCTGGCAAACGCCCTGATGTGGCCTGCCATCTGGCCACTGGCCATTGCAGATTTAGGCCGTTTCACCAAAATAGGTTCTTCGCTGCTGATTATGGGTATTGCCGGCGGAGCCATTCTGCCACTGCTTTACGGCTGGCTGGCTGATACCATTAACCCGCAGCAGGCTTACTGGATTATGGTGCCCTGCTACCTCGTTATTTTATACTTTGCTGTTTTCGGCCACAAGATCAGAACAGGAGCACAGCCGGTATCCGGCAACCTTCCTTTATAGTGCACGCATCCTAAAAATCAGAAGAGCATGAAGAAAGTCTTATTCCTACTCCTACTGCTGGCCCAGGTGGCGACAGCCCAGGAAATCAACATTATCCCAAAGCCTGCCAGTGTCCAGGCAAAGCCGGGAAAGTTTACCATCACCCGTAACACAACCATTGCTGTAAAGGACAAACAGGACCAGAGTACCGCCAATTTCCTGAACGATTACCTGCAGCAGGTATATGGCTTTAAGCTGAACGTGAAGAAAAATGCCTCCAAAAATTACATCCGCCTGTCGTCGCGCAAGCCTGCAACTGATGCCGGAAAGGATGCTTATAATTTAGATATAAACAAGGATGGCGTAACAATAGCAGGCGAGACTTATGCCGGCACCTTCCACGGGGTACAGTCCCTGATACAGCTGCTGCCTGTGGAGAAAAGCACTTCGCTGGAGATACCGGCTGTGGCAATACAGGATGCCCCGCGCTTCTCGTACCGCGGCATGCACCTCGATGTAGGCCGCCACATGTTTCCGCTGTCTTTTATAAAAAAGTACATCGATTACCTGGCCCTGCACAAGATGAACTACTTCCACTGGCACTTAACAGAGGACCAGGGCTGGAGAATTGAGATAAAGAAGTACCCTGAACTGACGAGCGTAGGCGGTTACCGCGACGGCACCATCATTGGCCGCTACCCTGGCACCGGCAACACGGGCAAGCGCTACGGCGGCTACTACACACAGGAGGAAGCAAAGGAGATAGTAAAATATGCCGCTGACAGGCACATCACTGTTATTCCTGAAATCGAGATGCCGGGCCACTCCAGTGCTGCGCTCACCGCATACCCCTGGTTGGGTTGCCCTGACACCGGCCCATATAAAGTTGAGCAAACATGGGGCATTTTTGATGATGTTTACTGCGCCGGTAAAGAATCCACCTTCACGTTTCTGCAGGATGTGATGGATGAGGTGATGGCCATTTTCCCATCGAAGTACATGCACATTGGCGGCGACGAAAGCCCGAAGACAAACTGGAAAACCTGCCCGCTGTGCCAGAAGAGAATCAAAGAAGAAGGCCTGGAGGATGAGCACGAGCTGCAGAGTTACTTTATTCAGCGGATGGAGAAGTATATCAACAGCAAAGGCAGAACCATTATTGGCTGGGACGAAATCCTGGAGGGTGGCCTGGCACCGAATGCCATTGTAATGAGCTGGCGTGGTGAAGCAGGAGGCATTGCCGCAGCACAGCAAAACCATTACGTTATCATGACCCCAGGTTCACATGTGTACCTTGACCATTCCCAGAGCCAGCGCGAGGACTCGGTGACCATTGGCGGCTTCACCACCGTTCAGAAAACCTATAGCTATGAACCAGTTCCAAAAGAGCTGACGGCAGAGCAGGCAAAATACGTTTTGGGAGCACAAGGCAATGTGTGGACGGAATACATGAGCAGCCCGGCCAAAGTAGAATACCAGATTTTCCCGAGGATGAGTGCCCTCAGCGAAGTACTGTGGACGGCACCGGAGAAAAAGGACTGGAACGACTTTGAAAAGCGGCTGCTCACACAGTTTAAGCGCTACGATTTGTGGGGAGCAAATTACAGCAATGCCTATTATGATATTGTGGCAGATGTTTTACCTGCCGAAGGCCAGGAGGGCATCATCCTGAAGCTGGACGGCAAGAAAGAATTAGGCAAGCTGCTTTATACTGTGAAAGGTAAGCAGGCCCCGCAGGAGTATACAAGTCCAATTCAACTCAAAGAGTCTTCGCAGGTAACCGGGTTATTTTACAAAGACGATAAGCTGATAGACTCCCTGACCCTGAAACTAAACATCAACAAAGCCACCGGGAAAGCAATAGCCCTGAAAGAGCAGCCTTCAGAGTATTTCCCTGGTAACGGTGCTTTCACTCTGGTTGATGGTATCATCAACCAGAAAGGTGGCCGGGATCAGCAATCTATTGGTTACTCCGGCAGCGACCTGGAGGCAACCATAGACCTGGGAAGCGCACAGCAGGTAAATAACGTAGTAGTGCATGCACTAAATGCAGGCGGCACCTATGTATATCCTCCTAAAGCAGTAGAGGTATACGGTTCAACTGATGGCAAAAACTTTAAGCCGCTAGGTACTACGAACACTGTATCAACAGTAGCCGGCTCAAAGGCCATTGTAAAAGTAGACTTTGCCCCTGCCACCACCCGCTTTGTGAAAGTGGCAGTGAAAAACACTCAAACAGTGCCGGAAGGAAAGCAAGGCGCCGGAGAAAAGACCTGGCTCTTTCTTGATGAGATTGAGGTAAACTAAACAAACGGAAGGCGCTGCTTCTTTGGGAGGCAGCGCCTTTTTTCATTTATTTCTATGGCAACTTCTAAAAACTTCCTGTTCCTTCTGCACATAGCTGGCCTTATGGCTTTACTGTTGCTGTCCTGCTGCCAGTCTGAGCCTGCAACAGAGTCGCAGCTACTCCAGAACACACTGGCTTACCATGACCCGGAAGGTAACTGGCAGGAACTGAAAACACGCCTTTACTTAAGCTCTGCTGATACAGCCGGGCAGGAAAGCTCCTTTGAGATAGAAATGGACAACAGTACAGGTTACTTCGCCCACATCAGCCGTGAAAACGGGAAAGAAGCTGTGAAGGGAATTGCTAATGGCAAGGAGTTTTACCTGCTGGACGGCAGCCAAAACATAAGCGCAGAAGACCGGGAAAACTATAACCTCACACCCGAAGACTTGAAATGGGTGCACAGCTTTTACGGCTACCTCTATGGACTCCCTATGAAGCTGACCGACGATGGGGTGCACGTAAAGGACGCCGCCGATGCCGAGGAACTGGAGGGGAAAACATACCGGGTGCTACAGGTGAATTATGATGCTGCCGTAGGTACTGATAACTGGTTCTTTTACCTCAATCCAGAAACGTATGCGATGGAAGCTTACCGCTTTAACCACGGCCAGCCGGAAAGCGGGGAGTACATTCTGCTGGAACAGGAGGTTGTGGTAGATGGCATCCGAATACCGAAAGTGCGCAGGTGGTACTGGAACAAAAACAACGAATATATAGGTACCGACACGCTGATTAAGGCGGAACCACTGACTGCATACAGAATCTAAAATCCTTTGCTACCTACCTTCTCCTGGTTACTACGAAGCTTACCAGCATGGTCTGTATCAAACATAAGGTTTCTTTGAACACGGAAAAGGAGAGGAAAAAGTAAACTGGTACAAAATAACCAAACAANACAAAACGGCCGCTTTGCCATATGGCAAAGCGGCCGTTTTGTTTCAGACTGTTCCTGTGGCAGGCGTAATTTTATGCCGGGACAGCGATGTCCTCTTGAAGGGTAAACCTATAACTCAGACTCAACAGCACCAGCAGCACCTCATCTGTCAGCCCAAATTGATTATGATCCTGCTCTATTTCGTCCCAGGAAGTAAAAACTTTCCATGTTTCGCTGCTTCCGTAAGTCAATCGCTCGTTCATGGTGAGTTCCCGTTCAAAAAAAACGGTAAGTTCTACATCCTCTTCGCGCATTGGCACCTGTACTAAAGTACTGCTGCTGTTGATAACCTGTATTATTTCTGCTCCCCTGTTACTGTTCGCAGGTAAATAAAAGTAGCGCACGCAAGGCACTGCGCCTTTAAGGTGATGTTTAGACATGGTGGTCATTTGTTGGTCTTGTAATGTTCCGGCTCTTCATGAGCTTTACTTGTTGTTGCACCTGGCTGATTTACTAAACAATGCATGGCAAAAGGTACAGTCCCATTGCTCTCTTCTTTCAGAGGCTCCCCGTTGCCCCTGAAAATGCCCCGCTACTGATATCCAGCTTTTCCTCTCTTTGAAGACAAATCTAAATCAGTACAATTGGCAGCTACAGCTTTCACCTTATATGCAGGCCGCTGCATCCTGCATTAGCCAGGATTTGTCTCCCTATACCTGCCTAACTTCAAACTTGTTATGCTTTATAGTAAAATTTATACAAGTTCTATATATAGTTCCTATGCTATAACTTCTACATATAGAATTACAATTGAAAGGCTATCAATCCTGTCCAAAAAACAACGTGTATCTTTTCTGAATCTGATTTGTTAACTTTGTAAAATATTTCACCAATAAATTTTATACTTATGGCAATGTATCCTGAATATATGGTTGCGCCTATCCGTGAGGACCTTACCTCTGCGGGCTTTGAGCAACTCATGTCACCTGAAGAAGTAGAACAGGCGATTAAATCGGAAGGCACAGTATTGGTAGCAGTGAATTCTGTTTGTGGTTGTGCTGCCGCTAAGGCACGTCCGGCGCTTAAAATAGCAGTGGCTGCTTCTGAAAAAAAGCCATCTAAGCTTGTAACAGTATTTGCTGGTATGGAGCAGGACGCCGTAGCGAAAGCTCGTGAGCACATGCTTCCTTATCCTCCATCATCGCCTTCTATCGCTCTGTTTAAAGACGGCGAGCTGGTGCACATGATCGAGCGTTACCACATTGAGGGCAACGAACTGAACCGCATTGTAGATAACCTGCAGGGTGCGTTTGAGGAGTACTGCTAAGCTGAAGAGCCTCATAAAAACAGCGAAGGCCGGTGAGTTTCACCGGCCTTCGCTGTTTTTATGAACTGATATTTGCTTCTAAGCATGCGTTCCTTTCAGGTCAAACCCAATATCATGGCGGTAATAACGGTCCTGCCACGTGATAGTTTCGGCAGCAGCATTCGCTTTCGCCAGCGCCTCCTCCATAGTGTCGGCAAGGGCAGTAACAGCTATAACACGGCCTCCGCTGTTTACCAGCTTGCCATTTACCATTTTGGTGCCTGCATGGAAAACCAGCACATCAGAAGGCACCTTGTCGATACCACTGATTTCTTTTCCTTTCTCGAAACCTTCCGGGTAACCTCCTGACACCAGGAACACTGTAGTGGCTGTACGTGGATCTATTTCCAGCTGGAACTCGCCCAGTTTATGATCGTGCAGGGCTCTGAACAGCTCGAACAGGTCTGACTTGATGCGGGGCAGAATAGCCTCTGTTTCAGGATCGCCGAGACGCACGTTGTACTCAATCACATACGGTTCGCCGTTTACATTCATCAACCCGATGAAGAGGAAGCCTGTGTAATCCATCTGCTCTTCCTGCATGCCGCGGAGTGTCGGGTCAATCACTCGCTCTTTCACCTTCTGCATGAACACATCGTCTACAAAAGGCACCGGCGATATGGCTCCCATACCGCCCGTATTCAATCCTGAGTCGCCCTCACCAATGCGCTTGTAATCTTTCGCCTCCGGCAGCAACACATAGTCTTTACCATCTGTCAATATGAAAACAGACACCTCAATGCCCTGCAGGTACTCTTCAATCACCACCTTGCTGCTGGCATTTCCAAAGCGCTTGTTACGCAGCATATCTTCAAGGGCATCAATTGCCTGGTCATAGTCCTGGGCAATAATGACACCTTTGCCTGCCGCCAGGCCATCCGCCTTCAGCACCACCGGGTAGCTGTGTTTGCGCAGGTACTCTGCTGCCTGGGCGAAGGTGTCTTCTGTGAAAGTCTGGTAACGGGCTGTCGGAATGTTGTATCGCTGAAAGAAGGCTTTACAGTAGTCTTTGCTCCCCTCCAGCATGGCACCCGTTTTTTTAGGGCCGACAACAAGGATGTGCCTGAGATATTCTGAGCTTTGAAAAAAGTCATGGATACCATCAACCAGGGTATTTTCCGATCCAACCACAATCATCATAATATCGAAGTCGGTAGCGAACTTCGCCACCTCATCAAAATCATGGATGTTTACAGCAGCCGTTGTACCAAACTGGGTAGTGCCTGCATTACCAGGTGCTAAAAATATCTTCTCGCAATATTCACTTTGATTCAGCTTCCAGGCAATGGCATGCTCACGGGCTCCGGATCCTATTATCAGTACGTTCATTGGTTGATTATTAATGGCTGTTGTTGGTTATTTAGCTGTTGCTTTTGTAGGCTAAAGCCCTGCTGCGAAGTTAAAGATTTATACTTGCTCATGCTGCACAAATTATTTTTTAATAATCCTGAAAGGAATCGAGCGGCCAAAAGCGAAAGCGGTTACAGAAAGCTCCTGAGGAATAAGCAAATGTGAACTCAAAGCTTTTTAACTCTGTCTAGTTCTCGAAATACTCAGTAAGTCATGCACCTGTGTTGCTGAAGCAACAATAGAGTATAATAAATTTAAAGTGAGTATCTTACGAGGATGAAATATAGTTTCCTTTTCTGCAGGAGCGCCTACGGGCGTTTTTGTGCATAAACGATGAATAAGGTAAGTATGAAAGGCCCTTCTGTCTCAGTAATTATTGCGGTTTATAATAAAATGGACTGGCTTTTATTGCTGCTTGCAGGCTTCGAACAGCAATCGTTCCAGGATTTTGAGATAGTGGTTGCGGACGATGGCAGCAGTGAAACATTTGTAGCTGCGCTAAATGAGTATATCAGCAAGTCTCCATTGCAGATTCAGCATGTCTGGCATGAGGACAAGGGCTTCCGCAAAACAAGAATTCTAAACAAGGCTGTTCTGAAATCGAGAGGTGAATACATCATTTTTGTTGATGGGGACTGCCTTCCGGACAGGCACTTTGTGGCCGACCATTGGTATAACCGTTCCCCTGGAACTGCTTTAGCAGGCCGCCGGGCAAACCTTTCAGAAGAACTGACAAAAAGCCTTTCTCCCGAGAAAATCAGGGGCGGTTTTTTAGGCAGTATAGCCTTTTTAAGAAAAGTGTGGGTGGACAGCTTTCGTAAAATAACAAACCATGCCGAAAAATCACTGAGACTCCCCCGCCCTATCTACAAAATGCTGCCGGCAAAATCGAAGGGCATACTGGGGTGCAATTTTTCACTCCATAAAGAAGACCTGCTCCACATTAACGGCTTCGATATCCGTTATGAGGCCCCTGCAACAGGTGAAGACACTGATGTGGAACTGCGCCTCCGTTGGGCAGAAAAAAAAGTAAAACTGCTAAGGTTCCAGGCCATTCAGTTTCACCTCTATCATAAAAGGCTGGACCGGCCGAACGGCAATGACGGAATCTTTGCAGAGGTACAGGCCCAGAAAAAAGCCGTTACCCCCTTCGGAATCCGGGAAATGCAGCGCCAGTTGTAGAGGCAGCCTGCATCATCGTAATGCTGTTTTGCCGCTACGCTATTAGGTTTTCGTTTCAGGCAGAAGTTCTGTGGCATAACACAAAGCAGCTGTCGGCAGGATAGAACATCTAAATAAAAAGGCCGGTGCAACAGCACCGGCCTTTTTATTTACAGCAAGCAACAGAGAATTAAGGTTAGCTCTCTTTTGCTCTACTATTGTTAATTAGCATATTCTGAAAGGAACTTCACGCGCATCAGGCGAAGGTCTTCCTCAGTGTAATCGTCTGTCCCAAGTTCCTTCAGAGCAGCCGCGATGTTATCGGTGCTGGCGCTCATGAAGTATTCATAAATTTCTTCCTGGCGCTCCTGGTCCAGCACACTGTTGATGTAGTAGTTCAGGTTCAGCTTAGTGCCGGAGTAGCAGATATGCTCAATCTCTTCAATCAGCTCCTGCATGGTCAGGTCTTTGGCCGCCGCTATTTCCTCCAGTTCCACTTTCTTATCAATCTGCTGGATGATGTAAATCTTGATTTTCGACTTGTTTACCGTTGTCTTCACAACAACATCCGCAGCCGTTACAATATCGTTCTCCTCTACATATTTGCTTATCAGGTCCAGGAACGGCTTGCCGAACTTCTGCACCTTTCCCATGCCTACGCCGCCTATGTGCGCTAGCTCATCCCTTGTAGTAGGATACACAGTGGCCATCTCCTTTAGCGATGGGTCCTGGAACAACACGTAAGGCGGCAGGTTTTTCTCCTTCGCCAGCTTCTTGCGCAGATTCTTCAGCAGATCGAACAGCACCTCATCATGCCCGGCAGAAGCCTGTGTTTCTTCTTTTTCTTCGTCTTCCTTCACTTCCTGCTCGTAATTATGGTCTTTGGTTAACTGGATAGGGTGTGGGTTCTGAATAAAGTCTACCCCTTTCTGTGTGAGTTTCACCACCCCAAAGTTCTCAATATCCTTCTCCAGGTATTCTGACAGAAGCACCTGGCGCACTACAGAGCTCCAGAACTGAGCATCATTCTCCTTACCTGCACCAAACACTTCCAGCTTATCATGGTCATAACTCACCACGTACTGGTTGCGCAGGCCTGTCAGCACTGCCGTGATATGTTCTATGGTAAAGCGCTGCCCTGTCTGCTCCACTGCTTTCAGTGCCAGCTGCACCTCCTTCTCCGCCTCAAAGCGCTCCTTCGGGTGCAGGCAGTTATCACAGAAGCCGCAGTCTTTTTCGTAGGCCTCGCCAAAGTAATGCAGCAACTGCTTACGGCGGCATACAGCGGAGTCGGCGTAGGAAGCCATTTCCTGCAACAGCAGCTTAGAATTGTCGCGCTCCGTTACCGGCTTGTCTTTATTGAATTTTTCCAGCTTGATGATGTCGTCGTAGCTGTAGTACATGATACAGTTACCCTCCATGCCATCACGTCCGGCCCGGCCCGTCTCCTGGTAATAGCCTTCAATAGACTTAGGGGTGTCGTAGTGAATCACAAAGCGCACATCCGGCTTATCAATTCCCATGCCGAAGGCTATTGTGGCCACGATCACATCTGCCTCTTCGTTCAGGAAAGCATCTTGGTTGGCCATCCGCACGTTGGCATCCAGACCGGCATGGTAAGGCAGCGCCTTCACATCGTTTACCCGCAGCAACTCCGCAATCTCCTCTACCTTTTTACGGCTCAGGCAGTACACAATGCCGCTTTTGCCCTTGTGCTTCTTTACGTACTGTATCAGCTGCTTTTTGGTATGGTGCTTCGGACGTACTTCGTAGTACAGGTTGGTGCGGTTAAAAGAAGACTTAAACACGGAGGCTTCATCCATCTGCAGGTTGCGCTGTATATCAAGCTGCACCTTTGGAGTAGCAGTAGCTGTAAGCGCAATTATCGGCAGGTTACCAATCTGGTCGATGATGCCACGGATGCGCCGGTACTCCGGGCGGAAGTCGTGCCCCCACTCCGAGATACAGTGTGCTTCATCGATGGCCACAAAAGAGAGGTTAGAATTGCGCAGGAACTCTATGTTTTCTTCTTTCGTAAGCGACTCCGGTGCCACGTAAAGCAGTTTTACCTCACCGGCCAGGGTCTCCTTCTTTACTTTGTTTATTTCGGATTTCGATAAAGTTGAGTTTAAGAAATGAGCATTCACGCCAAAGGCATTCAGCTGGTCTACCTGGTTTTTCATCAGGGCTATCAGCGGTGAAATAACAATGGCAGTCCCCGGCAGGGAAAGAGCAGGTAACTGGTAACACAACGACTTGCCCGCGCCTGTTGGCATAATCACGAAAGTATTCTTGCCGTTAATAATATTGTTTATTATCAGCTCTTGATTCCCTCTGAATTGATTATACCCAAAAACTTCTTTTAATTTGTTCTTGAGATTTATCTCTTGTTTTACTGACATGTACTCGTGCGAAAAAAAAAATTAATCAGGTGGCAACGTACTTCCCTCACCCTGTATACTAATACAAATTTAATTTGAATATCTCTAATAAAATAACCCTGACCGCAAAAAAAGTCTTACAACTTGAAGCCGAAGCAATCGGCAGACTGGCTGATTTTATCGACGAGGGTTTTGAAAAATGCGTTGAAACCATATTATCGATCAAAGGTCGGGTTGTGGTAACAGGCATTGGAAAGAGTGCCAACATAGCTCAGAAAATAGTTGCCACCCTGAATTCCACCGGTACACCAGCCCTGTTTATGCATGCTGCTGATGCCATACACGGTGACTTAGGGATGATACAGGCAGATGATTTTGTGATTTGCATCTCAAAAAGCGGGAACACCCCGGAAATCAAAGTGCTGGTTCCGCTACTCAAACGCAAAGGCTCTAAACTGGCCGCAATGGTTTCCAGCACAGATTCTTACCTGGCCAGATGCGCCGATTTTGTATTGAATGCTAATATTGAGCGCGAAGCTTGCCCGCACAACCTGGCCCCTACCACAAGCACAACGGCAGCACTTGCCTTGGGCGACGCACTGGCTGTTAGCTTGCTGGAGGCACGTGGCTTCAGCAGCTCCGATTTTGCACACTTGCACCCGGGTGGTTCTTTAGGGAAACGCATGTACCTGAAGGTAGAAGATATTTATAAACAGAACGAGGCACCCCGTGTTACTGCGAATGCGCCCCTGAAAGACATCATCATCGAGATTTCCTCTAAGCGCCTGGGTGCCACCGCTGTGTTAAGCAATGAGGATGGCAAACTGATAGGAATCATAACAGATGGTGACCTGCGCCGCATGCTTAACAAGTTTGACTCTATTGAGGGCATTATTGCCACTGATATCATGACACCGGCCCCTCTAACTATCGACACATCAGAATATGCCGTTGAGGCTCTGGCTGTAATGCAGCGTAAAAGTATAACACAACTAATTGTCACAAATGCAGGTAAGTTTGAGGGCTTTGTGCATCTACACGATCTATTAAAAGAAGGACTTATATAAATATGAAAAACGATACTTATGTGATCATCATGGCTGGTGGCATCGGAAGCCGCTTCTGGCCTTTTAGCCGTAGCAATTACCCGAAGCAGTTCCACGATGTATTAGGAACAGGCGAGAGCATGCTGCAAATGACGCTGAAGCGCTTTCAGGACATCTGCCCTGTTGAGAACGTGTTTGTGGTCACTAACAAGGACTACAAGGAACTGGTGCAACAGCAACTGCCGGAACTAACAGAAAACCAGATTTTGCTGGAGCCCGTTGGCCGCAACACTGCCCCCTGCATTGCTTACGCCTCTTACAAAATAAGGGAACTTAACCCGAAGGCAAACCTTGTAGTAACTCCTTCTGACCACGTGGTGCTAAAGCAGGACGTTTTTACAAGTGTCATAAAAGACGCTGTGGATGCCGCCTCCAAAGATGACATCCTGATTACGCTGGGCATAACCCCAAGCCGGCCTGACACTGGCTACGGCTACATCCAATACATCGATGACGAGTCGCAGAAGATAAAAAAGGTGAAAACCTTTACGGAAAAGCCAAACCTGGAACTGGCCCAGATGTTTCTGGACAGCGGGGACTTTGTGTGGAACTCAGGGATCTTTATATGGAACGTGCAGACTATTTTGACTGCCTTCCATCAGCAACTGCCTGAAATCACCGAGATCTTTGATGAAGGCGTGTCTAAAATGAACACACCCGAAGAGAAGGACTTTATATTCCAGGCTTACTCACACTCCCGTAATGTGTCTATTGACTACGGCATCATGGAGAAGGTAGACAACGTGTATGTGCTGTTGGCCGACATTGGCTGGTCTGACCTTGGCACCTGGAACTCCCTCTATACCATTAACGACAAAGACGAGAACGGTAACGTGGTGGATGGTGATGTGATGCTTTATGAGACAAAGGACTGCATCATCAAAACCCCGAAAGAGCGCCTGGTGGTACTACAGGGCCTGGAGGATTACATTGTGGCGGAGTACGATAATGTCCTGATGATTTGCAAGAAAACAGAAGAGCAGAAGGTAAAAGACTTTATGGCTGATGCCAAGTCGAAAAGAGGACCTGAGTACATATAGCTCCGGTAGTTCAAACTCCTGATAAAAGACAATGGACAAAAGAAGATAGACTGTAAATGCTTTCTTCTTTTGTCCATTGTCTTTTTTTGTCTATATAAAATCTACCTCGGCTCCAGGCTGCCAAGGCTGGAGTAGCCCCCATCCTGCAGGCGCTGCCGCACCGCCTCGTACAGAATGATTCCTGTTGCCACCGATACGTTCAGCGACCCAATCTGGCCTAACAACGGAATCCGCACCCTGGCATCGGCACGCTTCAGGTATTCAGGCGAAATACCGTCTTCCTCACTACCCATGATGATGGCCGTTGGTCCTACCATGTCCAGCGACATATCCGACAGGTTCTGCTCTGTTTTCTCGGTACAAGCCACTATCTGAAAACCAGAGTTTTTGAGGTAGTCAATTGTGTCTTTCAGGTTTGGCTCACGGCAAACCGGCACCAGGTGCAGTGCACCAGCTGAGGTCTTCACAGCATCTGCATTGATTTGTGCGCCGCCCCGGCTTGGTATTACAATGGCATTCACGCCCATGCACTCCGCGTTACGGGCAATAGAGCCAAAATTACGCACATCGGTTACCCGGTCCAGTATCAGTAACAGGGGGCTTTTGCCCTGTTCAAACAACGATGTTACTGTTTCAGCTAAAGGCACATAGGAAATGGGCGAGATTAGCGCAACTGCACCCTGGTGGTTTTTCCGTGTCAGATTATTCAGTTTTTCCAGGGGCACCGTCACAACCGGTACTTCCAGCCTTTTGGCCAGCTGTACAATCTCATCGGTGGTAGGGTTCTTTGCCCCCCTCTGAAGGAAGATCTTCTCCAGTTCTTTTCCAGCCGACAGCGCCTCTAAAATAGGGCGCGAGCCGAAAATCATTTCTGTTTTATCTTCTTTTGGTGTTCTGGAGGAACCTCCGAAGCGGTTACCTACATATTTATTCTGCCTGCTCTCCATTTTGCTACTGTACTGTACCAGCTCTCTCCGTACCCACGGCGCCGTACCAGCTCATAATGATTTTCGGTAAAGTTATTCTCTTTTCTGTTAAAAACGAATTTGGTGGGAGGTGCCGTCTCTGTCTTATTATAGAACCAGGTAACACTTGAGCCAACTTCGCTGGTGTCGTCAGGCGGGCCGAAGATAATGTAGATCATGCCGCGGTCCGTTGCCCAGCCTGCTTTATGCGAGGAGTAAAGCTTGTTTGCCAACTCTACCCGGCTGTAAAATGTTTGGATTAAGTTACGGGCAGCCTCTTTGTTGCCGCCGGCCAGCTCTAACCAAAACCGGTCTATGGCCGCTTTTGTGTCGCTTGCATTCAGCAGTGCCTCCCGCTCCTCAGACGTGGTCAGGTATATCAGGGGCTGCAGCATTTCCTTTGCCTGAGTAATCAGGGGGAAATTATTCGGTTGCACTAAAATAGCCCTTGCATAGCTGGTATTCGGGTCAAACAAGTACACTCCTTCCTCCTGCAACGTAATGGTATCTGCGGGGACAAGGGCCAGAACATCAGCAGCAGAAATGGTGCGGGGACCAGCCGGCCTGCTCATAGACATGGGTGGTGCAGCGGGCCTGAAGTCTGCCTCGAAACGCTGCACTTTAAGCCCCCCCCCGGCATCTCCATAACTGCGAACCGAAACTTTGCTGCCGGTAGTAGTATAGTTTTGAAAAAGGGGCTTACCTGAAGAGGCATCTATCAGCAGATACTCCTTCTGGAGCATCTTGGTGCTTAGCGGCAGCCTGAACTTTGTTCCAATGAGCTCGGACCCGGAGAGCAACTGCCACAGCCGAAAATGCAGCACATTCGGTTCGTGCACCACCTGTGCTGGCAGCACCAGCCTTACCACTACCTGCCCCTCTATGTCAGTTATTTTCCGGTCGGGCAGGTCCACAGAATCACGCCTGACAAGATCAGCTTTTTCCGTGCTACCCGTTCTTATCTCATACTCATAGGAGGTAGCCATTTGCAGTATATCCACCACCTCCTTTGCGTCTTCAAATTTAAAGAGCAGGTGCAGGCTGTCGTCGCTTGTATAATAGCTGTGCTGCATGGTTATTTCGGGCGTTTCCCGCTTTACCTCTATAGGAGCAAGACTACTTGTAGAGCGTAAGCCTCCACAGCCTGCAACTAAAAAAGACAGTAGAAGGAGTAGCACGTGAGGGTATCTCATCAATACAGAACTTTTCTTAATATCCACCTAATATAAAGGCCGAATCGTATATCGCGATTCGGCCTTTATTGTTACTGTATCCACGGCTATTTTGTTTAACGGCGCATACGCTGCAGGTACTGCATAAATTGCTGCTGTAGCTGCGCTGCACGGTCCTGCATCCCAAGGCTTTCTGCAGCTCCTATCAGCTGCTGCAGAATAACCATGTTGGTCTGGATTTCGGTATCGAAGAGAGCACCCTTCGCAAAAAAGTAATCCAGTGCTTTCTGCGAATCCCGGGCCATATCGTTCAGCAACTGTTCGGCCTTTTCCTGTTCGCCCAGCGCATCGTAAATTGGAATAAACTGCGGGGTATAATAGTCATAAGGCACTGTGCCAGGCGGCAACACATTGAATGCGTGCTCCACCACTTCTTTTGCGCGAGCCGTGTTGCCTTCATCCAGGTAGGCAGTTGCCAGGCGGGCAAACTTATCGCGGGCATTGGCGGAGAAGCGGTAGTAGTTCTCGTCGTAGAAGATATCCGGGTCATCGAAGTTACGGAACTGGAACTTCTTCATCATGTTCTCATACATCAGCTCCTTGTTTACAAAACCCTGCTCTTCTGAGGTTGATTTTACCGGTACTACCCGGTAAGCCAGTCCTTCTAGCTGGAAGTAATCTGACAAGCCGATAAAATCAGCACTGTTTACAGTAGATGAGAAATAGATCGGCCGCTCCCAGTTATTTGTGGCCAACAGGTCCAACATAATCAGGTGCTTCTTTTCCAGCAACGACTTGTTAATCGTCCACTGCATGCGGCTCACGATTTCATCTTCCTTGTCTTCTGCCACAAAGTCCAGCTGCCTCACTTTGTTCTGGTCTACATTCAGAATAAAGTTCTTGGTAGGCATAGTGAGCAATGTAGTGCCCTGGCCATATTGCACCTGCAGGGCCGGGTGGTTTTGTTTTACGAGGCTGATGTACTGGTCAAGGTTGATACCGGCTGCTACCTGTGGGCGCTCCACATATGGTAAGTAGTCGTTGGTGCCCTGGCGGTAGTTTTCGTTTTCCAGTGAAAGCGGCCATGGTTCTGACAAATAGGACCTGCGCTTCATCTGGTCAATATACCAATCTGTGTTCAGGTAGCTTAGCACAGCCACCCGCACATCCGTACGGTAGCCTTCCACTTCCTGCGCATACCAGAGCGGGAAAGTGTCGTTGTCACCGTTTGTAAACAGAATAGCGTTTGGAGCACAGGAGTCCAGCAAGTTCTTCGCGGAGTCCACCGAATGGTAACGGCCAGAGCGGTCATGGTCGTCCCATCCCTCTGCCGCCATAATACCCGGCACAAACAAGCCTATGAGGGTGGCAACAGCAGCACGGGTTTGGGTGTTTTTAAGCCCTTTTCCCAACAAATCCGCCAGGCCCATCACACCTAGTCCAATCCAGATACTGAAGGCGTAGAAGGAACCGGCAAAGGTATAATCCCTTTCACGCGGCTCTACTGGCGGCTGGTTGAGGTAAAGCGCGATCGCAATACCGGTAAAGAAGAAAAGGAGACCAATCACAAAAGCATCCCGCTCCGCCTTGCGCACCTGGTAAATAAGGCCAATAATACCAATAAGCAGGGGCAGCAGGTAAAAGCAGTTGCGGGCCTCGCTTTCCAGCACACGTGCCGGCGCATCAGGGTCGCTCTTTCCAAACCACAGCACTCCTGCATTCTGCACATCGCTCTCACGGCCTACAAAGTTCCACAGGAAATAGCGCCAGTACATAAACCCAAGCTGGTAGCGCATCAGGAAACTCAGGTTCTGCCCAAAGGTTGGTGCCTGGCCCTCCCGCAGATCCACCCACTTCTTGTAAGCATCTACGTGCTGTGGCTGATCGCTGTAAATACGGGGCAGCAAGGTTTTATCTTTACTTTCGTAAACAGGCTCTATTTTAGGAGTGGTAGGCACATATTTGTTTTCCCCTCTTCTGTAGCGCATAGCGCCCTCTTCCTGTGCCACTGGCTGTGCATTATACTGCGGGCCATACAGCAGTGGCCGGTCCCCATACTGCTCTCGTTTCAGGTAAGCTACAAAAGTCAGAATATCGTCCGGGTCGTTTTCGTCTATGGTCGGGTCGTAAGAAGAGCGAATCGGAATCATCATATAAGAAGAATACCCGATTATTACGAAGACAAAGCAAAGCAAAGCCGTGTTCAGTACGCGGTTGTTGTTAGCAATGGAGTAACGTAGGCCGAACACAATGGCTCCAATAAGCAGAATAACAAATACAATCAAACCCGAGCCAAACGGAAGGCCAAAATTGTTCACGAAGAACACTTCAAACCCTCCTGCCAATGTCGGCAGCCCCGGGATAATACCCCAGAGTATAGCTACCACTACAATAGCACTAATAACAAAGGCGATTACACCACCCCAGAAGGTAGGCTTATAAAGGCGGAAGTAATAAATGAAAGCCAGCGCCGGAATGGTAACCAGGTTCAGCAGGTGAGCGCCGATGGAGAGGCCGACAAGGTACGCAATCAGTATAAGCCATTTATCTGAATGCGCCTCTCCTACCTTTGCTTCCCAGCGCAATATGGCCCAGAAAACAATAGCTGTAAAGAAAGAGGACATAGCGTACACCTCTGCCTCTACAGCTGAGAACCATGCAGAATCGGAGAAAGTATAGGCCAGTGCCCCTACCACGCCACTGCCCATAATCAGCAGCAGGTTTCCCTGAGTTGGCGCTGCACCTTCTTTAACCAGCAGCCTGCGCGCCAGTATTGTTATGGTCCAGAACAGGAACAGCACTGTAAAAGAGCTGCAAAGCGCAGACAAAAGGTTTACCCACCAGGCCACTTGCGTTGGATCAGCGGCAAACATGGAGAAGAGGCGCCCCACCAGCAGGTAGAAAGGTGCCCCGGGCGGGTGTGGCACCAGGAGTTTGTATGAACAGGCAATAAATTCACCGGCATCCCAGAAACTGGCTGTTGGTTCCAGCGTCAGTACATACACTGTAGTCGCGATAAAAAACACAACCCAGCCTACAATATTGTTTATCTTTCGATAATCAGTCATAGCTATTTTAATTCAGCCCCGAAAATAATAAATAATGTGAAGCGGCTGCGTAATTATTAGATGTTTATAAACAAAAAGCCGACCAAAAGGTCGGCTTCCTATGCTTCATCCGTTTTAGAAATCCTTATTTCTGCAGTACAAGGCGTTTTGTTTCCACAGTCTTGTCGTTTACCAGCAGGCTGTAGAAATAAACACCTGAAGGATAACTGCTCAAATCCAGGGCTACCTCCATTTTTTCGGCAGGCCCAAGTTCATGCACTCTTATTACCCGTCCGATAGTGTTGGAAATACGGATTTTATAAATATTGTCACCAGGCAGGTTCAGCGCCAGCACAATATTGCCCCGCGATGGATTAGGGTAAGCATTGATAGAGGGCACTGGCTTTATCTCTTTACCAGGCGCAATGGCAGCTAGTGCGATGTTGGTATAAACAGGTTTTTCTGTTTTAGCTTCTACCGTATGAAACACCTGACTAACGGCGGAAGCGTATATCTTAGAGCACGTATGCTTCTCCGGGTTCATCACAAAAGCCGGACGGGAGTTACTGGCAGATACTACAAGCGGGCTTGTTCCCCCATGAGTAGGCATGAGCTTCCAAACAGTATCTCCTCCTTTTCTAACCGGGTCTATACCTGCTTTAACCATAGCGGTACCTGCAAAGCTCAGCAAATGCGAAGAAATGAGTGTAACTACTAATACTATTTTTGTAAAAATTCTCATAGACTATGCCATTATCTGTAAAACCAACGGTTTGGTTACACACACCAAATATAGTTTAAATTAACTAAAGAAATAATACCTTTTTAAAATAATGATGAAAAGATGCAAACACTCACTCAATTTTACATCTGTTTGAACGTTATGAGGCACTTTCGAATAATTTGTTAACAACAATATTCATGCCTCTTCTTCCACCGGCTCTGCTCAATGGCCTCTTTTCGAAAAAAATTTAGAAGCTGTTTTAACACACTGGCATACACTACAAACTGGCGGTTGTCACCTCCGCTGCTCCTGATTGGTCAGCACCAGGATGCATCTGCAGCACCTGGCGGTCTATGTAACTATGCACTAACGAGACAACAGCATGCTCTGTCAGCCGCTGCAATTAAGAGATGAAGGTCAGAAGACATAACTTATTTCTTTAAAAGCGAAATAGTGGAGTTTGTTCCCGATTTCTACCGCAAGGCACCCGTTTTCATTCACGCCTACTATTTGCCCCTGCACCTGCCGGCCATCCACAACAAAAGGGTGCACTTCCTGGTAGCGGTACATTGCCTGCAGGTACTCATGCCGCTGTTTGCTGGTTTTTCCACTTCGCAGTTCGAGGTAGCGCTTCTCCAGCAGTTCCAGCAGTCGCACCGTCACTTTCTCTACGTCCAAAGTGTCGCCTGTTACGTTACACATAGAAGTTGCCGTTGTGTAATCAAAATACAACTGGTTCACATTTAAACCAATCCCGACGATACTGTGTTGTAGTAGGTAGCTATTTATGGTGTTTTCTATCAGAATCCCGCCAAGTTTCTTACCTTCATAAAATAAATCGTTTGGCCACTTTACCTGTGCCTTGTGCAGCCCCTGTTCATGGAGCATATCAAGCACAGCTAACGACACAGCTATGTTAAGGTAGAACTGCTGCCTGGCCGCCAGGAACGAAGGTGACAATATTACAGAGAGCGTCACGTTTTTACCAGGCTCAGCCTCCCAGGAATTACCGCGCTGGCCGCGCCCTTTTGTTTGCTGGTGCGTAATAACTGTGCAGCCCTCTGTGGCTTCATTTTTGATAAGAAGCTGTTGGGCCTCTGAGTTAGTGGATTCGCAAACCGGCAGAAAGTAAAGCTGCTGGCCTATAAACAGCGTATGAGGCAACATAAATTAAGGTATAATTAGTACTTTTGTAGATCAAAATTATAGAGCAATAATGAAAGAAACCAAGGTTGAGGCAACTTCAGACATTTTGGCAGAACTTGTAGTGAAGGGAATGCAGGAAAAGAAGGCGACCGATATTGTTATCATAAACCTCAAATCACTAAAGAACGCTGTATCAGATTATTTTGTAATAGCATCCGCAAACTCCGACACGCAGATTGATGCCATTGCGTCTTCGATAGAAGAAGAAGTATTCAAAGCAGTACGGCAAAACCCGTGGCAAAGCGAGGGACGCACCAACAACGAGTGGGTGTTGCTGGATTATGTAGATGTTGTAGCGCATATTTTCTTAAAGGACAAACGCGAATTTTATGCTTTGGAGGAGCTTTGGGGCGATGCCAAAATAGAACAGGTAGCGTCTGTCTAAACATAGCTGGCTGTAGCTGAACAATTAGCCAAGGCCAGTGTTTTCCATGTATCTGAACTTAAACATCAATGGCAGAAAATAATAATAAAGGCAATAACAAGAAAAAAAAGCCGATGATCCCGAATACGCCCCCACGCCCAACCATGCAGTTGTGGATGCTGGCGGTGCTGATTTTGCTGATTTTCGGTTTAACTTATCTGAACAAAAGCAACTCCTCTATTGAAACAACACAGCAGGAGTTTGAAGAGATGCTGCTGAGCGGAGACGTTAGCAGACTGACTGTAGTGAACGGCAAGACCGTAGAAGTGTACCTCAAAGAAGAGGCACTGCAAAACGAGAAGTACAAGACTGAACTGAATAACCGTGGTGCCTTCTCAATGGAACAGGGACCGCAGTACCATTTCCAGGTTATTTCAGCCGAGATATTCAAGGAAGACCTTGATCAGCTTCAGGAGAACCTGCCGCGCGAGCAGCGGGTGCCGGTAAAACCAGAGTCACGAACCGGCTTTGCTGATTTCTTCCTGCAGTGGGGCTTCCTGATACTACTTGTGTTTGGTTTCTGGTTCCTGATGCGCCGTGTTACCACAGGTGGCGCAGGTGGCCAGATTTTCAACATTGGCAAGTCTAAGGCTGCCCTTTTTGATGCAGAGAACAAAGTAAAAATCACGTTCAAGGACGTGGCTGGTCTGGAAGAGGCTAAAGAGGAGGTACAGGAAATTGTTGAGTTCCTGAAGAACCCTTCCAAGTTCACGATTCTGGGTGGTAAAATACCGAAAGGTGCTTTGCTGGTAGGCCCTCCGGGAACAGGTAAAACCCTTTTGGCAAAAGCCGTGGCAGGTGAGGCCGATGTACCGTTCTTCTCTCTGTCTGGTTCTGACTTTGTGGAAATGTTTGTGGGTGTAGGTGCCGCGCGTGTGCGTGACCTCTTCAAACAGGCAAAAGCAAAGGCGCCTTGTATCATTTTTATCGATGAGATTGACGCCATTGGCCGTCACCGTAGCCGTGGGGCCACGCCAGGCGGTAACGATGAGCGCGAGAATACCCTGAACTCCCTGTTAGTGGAGATGGATGGTTTCGCAACGGATTCAGGTGTTATCATCCTGGCCGCCACTAACCGCCCTGATACCCTTGACTCTGCCCTGCTGCGCCCAGGTCGTTTCGACCGACAGGTGAGCATCGACAAGCCAGACATTAACGGCCGTACAGAGATTTTCGATGTGCACCTGAAACCACTTACACTGGCTGCAGATGTAGATGCCCGTAAGCTTGCTGCACAAACGCCTGGCTTTGCCGGTGCTGAAATTGCGAACGTTTGTAACGAGGCAGCGCTTATCGCCGCCCGCCGCAACAAAAAGGCTGTAGACCAGCAGGACTTCAACGATGCAATTGACCGTGTTATCGGTGGTCTGGAGAAGAAGAACAAGATTATCTCTCCGGAAGAGAAGAAAATTGTGGCCTACCACGAGGCGGGCCACGCCATTGCAGGCTGGTTCCTGGAGCACGCAGACCCATTGGTGAAAGTGAGTATTGTGCCACGTGGTGTAGCTGCATTAGGTTATGCCCAGTATCTTCCGAAAGAACAGTTCCTGTACACCACAGAGCAGCTGATCGACGAGATGTGCATGGCCTTAGGCGGACGTGCTGCCGAGGAACTTATTTTTGGCAAAATTTCGACTGGTGCATTGAGTGACCTGGAGCGCATTACCAAAATGGCGTACAGCATCGTGACGATGTATGGTATGAACCAGAAAATAGGTAACGTCTCTTTCTATGACTCAAAACAGAACTCTGATTATACTTTCAGCAAGCCATATTCTGAGGCCACTGCACAGACCATAGATGAGGAAGTACGCACCATCATTCAGGCAGCTTACGACCGTACAAAGCAGTTATTGGCTGACAAAGGCCGTGAACTGGAAATTGTAGCCCAGGAACTGCTGGCAAAAGAAATTCTGTTCCAGAGTGACTTGGAGCGCTTAGTAGGTCCGCGTCCGTTTGATGCACTTACCGCTTACCAGGCGCACACGGCGGGCACTGATCGCAGCAAAACCAAAAGCGAGGTAGAGCCACATGCCTCTGCTCCTGTAGAGCAAGGCCTTACACAGCACCCAGAGCAGAACGAAGGCCGGGTGCCAGGCACACCGCTGGATGGCAATGCACCGGCTGATCAGGATGACACTATAAGAAGTTCTAAAACAGCTTGATAAAACAGGCATGTACGAAGCAAAATCTAAAGAAATAGTATTAAGAAGAGTAAGAGAGGCGCTGGCTAAGTCGGCGCCTTTTCTGCCTCCTACCCCTGACTTTACCTCTCCACTGCACCCGATAGTACCCATAGAGGATATGTCCATTGTTTTTGCGGAAAACTTTATCCGCAACAGCGGCAAGTTTGTGTATTGCGAGAACCAGGAGGATTTCTTTGACCAGCTCTACATCTACAAAAAAGAGCAAAACCTGCAGCACCTGTATGTGTGGGAGCGCAACCTTCAGAATGCCCTCCAGTATGCCGGCATAGAGTTCAGCGACAACGAAGAAACTTTTGTGAAGGACGTAGAGGCCAGCCTGACCACCTGTGAATCGTTGATAACCCGCACAGGCAGCATTTTAGTCAGTTCCGCCAATGCCGGAGGTCGAAGGTTGAGTATTTATCCGCCTACCCATATGGTGGTAGCCCAGGCCAGCCAGCTGGTGCCGGATATAAAGGATGCCTTGCAACGCCTCCGCAACAAGTATAAAGAAAACAACTTCCCATCTATGGTTTCGATGGTGAGTGGGCCAAGCCGCACAGCTGACATTGAGAAGACGCTGGTAATGGGTGCCCACGGCCCGAAGCAGCTAGTACTGTTCCTGATTGATGACATTCCGAATTGACACACTTTCACCAGGTAAGAAAGTATACTTTGCCTCCGATTTCCATTTAGGCGTACCCGATGCTGCCACCAGCAAAGCAAGAGAGAAAAAGATAGTGCGCTGGCTGGAAATGGCCCGGCAGGATGCAGCCGCTATACTTCTGGTCGGCGATATTTTTGACTTCTGGTTTGAGTACAAACATGCCATCCCGAAAGGTTTTACACGGCTGCAGGGAAAACTGGCAGAGTTAACTGATACGGGCCTTCCGGTGCTTGTCTTCACGGGCAACCACGACATGTGGATGTTCGACTACTTTCCGGAGGAGCTTAATGTTCCGGTGCTCCGTGAGCCTATTTCCACCACTTTGGGTGATAAGACATTTTATATCGGACACGGCGATGGGCTTGGCCCCGGCGACCATACTTATAAGCTGCTGAAGCGGGTGTTTAACAACAAAGCCTGCCAATGGCTTTTTGAGCGGGTGCACCCTAACTTAGGTATCGGTGTGGCAAACATGTGGTCGAGAAGGAGCCGCATCAGCAACATAAAAAAAGACGAAGCTTTTTTGGGCAATGAGGAGTGGCTGGTACAGTATTGCCAGGAAGTAGAAAAAGAGCAGCATCATGATTATTATATATTCGGGCACCGCCATCTGCCGCTCGACCTGCCTATCGGCGACAGCAGCCGCTATGTTAACTTAGGAGAATGGGTTAATTTTTGCACTTATGCTGTGTATGACGGAGAGACACTAGACCTGAAAACCTTTGAAGGCTAACACTTACATAAGCTTGCTCCTGGTGGTGCTATTCCTGGCACCCTTGCAGGCTTTTGCCCAGCAGGAAGAAGCACGGCTACTTTACAGCCACAGCATACCTGTTAGCTCTGCTACAAGTATTTCGCAGGACCGCAACGGCTATCTGTACATATTAAACCCACAGCGTAATCTCCTCCGCCTCGACTCGTTGGGACAACCGCTGGATACTTTCTCTCCCCCTACCCGTGGCCGCATCAGCAACATAGAAGCCTGGAACCCGATGAAGATACTGCTTTTCTATGAAGACAGGCAAGCACTGCTCTTGCTGGACCGCTTCCTGCGTCCCATTAGCAACACCAGCCTGCGCGACATGAGCTATGAAGGCATTGCCAAAACTGCCACACTTTCTGCAGATGACGGCTTCTGGCTTTTTGATGAAACAAACCTGACACTTAGCAAGCTGGACCCGCGCCTGCGCAAGGTCACTGTAGAAACACCTCTTAACCTGATACTGGACAGGGAGCGCTTTGATGTGCACCAGTTGCGGGAGTACCAGAACCTGGTGTACCTGCTGGACTACAACAACGGTATCTACGTGTTTGATAACCTGGGCAACTACAAGAAAAACATTCCTTTTAAAGGGGTCAGTTATATAGGCTTTCGTGGTAATGAACTGTATTTTGTGCAGGATGGGCAGCTACATTTTTATGACTTGTATACTTCAGAAAAGCGAAGCATATCGCTGCCGGAAAAAGAACAGTACAGCACAACACTGGTCGGGGACAGTCAATGCTATCTTTTCAGCAAAAGTAAGGCAGACATCTATATCTGGCAGTAACAGCTTATTTAGCGCCTGAAAATAATTTCAGCCCTACTACACCGGTTATAATAAGCAGAATACAAAAGATACGGATGAAATCACGCGGCTCGTTGAGGAAAACAATACCTAAAATAGCCGTGCCAGCTGCTCCGATACCCGTCCAGATGCCGTAGGCAGTACCCAGCGGCAAGTGCTTCATAGCCTGCGACAGCAATACAAAGCTTAGTATCATCACAATCACAGTTACAATACTCACTCCTATCTTTGTAAAACCCTCACTGTACTTCAGCCCAAAGGCCCAGCCAATTTCACAGAGTCCTGCCAGGATCAGGTAAAACCACGCCATGTTCATAATTTAAACATTTTATTCTGAGGGCAAAGATACACAATAGCCACGGCAGGTAAACCTGTTTCCCTCATTTGTGCCTTTCGCATGTACCTGCGCCACAAGTCAAACAAGGGAACATATATCACTTATTTCCCATGAAGGCCATTGCACCTGAACTTATGCTCTCCAGCTTTACGGCACACACACACGTTATACAATAGGCAACACCATTTCGTATTGACTGAGCATATTCCTGAAGTGGCGCCGCTCCAGGTACGTTAAAAGGGATGTGGCTGAGCTGTCGATGTTCACAAACATAAGAGAGGAGGTTTTGGTGAGCCGCACAGCCTCGCGCAGTAGTGCTGTACCAGTGCCTTTGCCACGACTCAGTTTATTAACTGCAAACTGCGCAACAGAGCCCGCATTAGGAAAAAACACGATGTAGCCTACAACTTCCTGGTTATTATCCCGCGCCTCCAGCATAATTTTCTCATCAGGGCTTTTCATGATTGCCTCTGCCGTGTTTTGCCAGGAAGGTGCTGCATCCCAGAAACAGCCATACGTCTTCCAGTCAGGCTTACTGACGGACGCAATGGTTACCGCATCAGGCTCCTCTGCCTTCAGCAGCAACTCACTTTTCTGCGCCCTGAGTAATTCCAGGGAACGTGTTACGTTAAACCCAACGCTCTTGTAAGCCCTCAACGCAGGTGCATTCTCCTGAATCACTTCCAGCAGGCATTGCTCAACTCCGCTCTCCCTAAGCTTGGGCAACATAAAAGTGTAGAGTTGCTTTGTCAGTTGATACCCTCTGAACTGCGGTAGCACACCTGTACCGGCATTGTATGCAGTAGGCGTACCATGCCATTCTCCCAAACCGGTCAGGATAAACCCCACCATCCGTTCGCCTGCGTAGGCAGCCACACAAAAGGAAGGAACTATTCCCTCCCGCTTTACTTTGGCCCTGAATTGCTCCGTATTCAGCTGAATAGGCATCAGGTAATCTGCAAAAGACTGCAGAAAAGTCTCGTGCAGCTTAGGCATCTCTTTTTCAGAAAGAAAGGCAAGTCGAAAGTCAGGCATATTCACGGCAACAGGTAAGTGTTTAGGTTATTTACGGCCAACCACAGAAAAGTTGGGCAACTGCAAAGCTATAGCGATGGTAAATAGCGGTTTACAACGCATTCCTTGTCTGAATCGTTAGTATTACCGACACATATAGCCAGCTCAACTGGCAAAACATCTAAAAACTTAATCAAAACTATGAAAGCAGCAGTATTTCACAAAATGAAAGATATACGGGTTGACAATGTAGAAGACCCGAGAATACTTGACCCCACGCGACGCCATCATCCGCGTTACCTCCACCGCCATTTGCGGCTCTGACCTTCATATTTACAATGGCATGATTCCGCAGTTAGGAAACATGGTCATGGGGCATGAATTTATGGGAATTGTGGAGGAAACCGGATCGCAGGTAAAGAATGTAAAAAAGGGCGACCGTGTGATTGTGCCTTTTCCTATTTCCTGCGGCAGCTGTTTCTTCTGCCAGCACGGGCATTACCCGCATTGTGAGAACTCCAACCCCGAGCACTATGGCCCGGAAGGTGGCCTGATGACAGAAAAAGGCGCCGCACTGTATGGCTACACTGACCTGTATGGCGGCTACGCCGGTGGGCAGGCCGAATACGTGCGTACACCTTTTGCTGACACAGGGCTTGTCAAAGTTTCGGACAGGTTTACGGACGAACAGGTACTCTTCCTGACAGATATCTTTCCAACCGGCTACTCTGCTGTGCATTGGGGCGAAGTGAAGGGCGGTGAAACAGTAGCAGTGTTTGGCTGCGGCCCTGTAGGCTTGATGGCGCAGAAGGTAGCCTGGATTCGGGGAGCCAAAAGAGTTATTGGTATTGACCTCGAGGACTATCGCCTGGACATGGCACGCCGCTCAGCCGGATCAGAAACCATTAACCTGAAGAATATAGACCCGGTTGAGGCGATTCGGGAGATGACTGGTGGCCGCGGTGCTGATGTATGTATTGATGCCGTGGGTATGGAAGCTGACAAATCGCTCTTGGATCGCGCCATGTCGGTTCTTCATATGGAAAAAGGAACTATCAACGCTCTCAGGATGTGCCTGAGCGCTGTACGTCGAAGCGGTATAGTATCAGTTGTCGGCGTATAGGGTTCCCCTTACGACAATTTCCCGTGGCACCAGATCTTCGACAAAGGACTCACCATCAAAGCAGGCCAGGCACCTGTTCAGTACTTCGTCGACGAACTCTACAGTTGGGTAGATCAGGGAAAGATAGTGCTGGATGACATTATTACCCACACATTACCGCTGGAGCAAGCCTCTTATGCTTATGACATCTTCAATAAAAAAGAAGACAACTGTGTGAAGGTCGTGTTGAAGCCGTAAGGTTATGAATATAATCAATAAGCAGGGGGCGGAGTTGTTAACTTCGCCCCCTGCTTATTATAATCTTGTTAAGCAGATAATCGTTATCTTTCGGGTCAGGTACTTGTAAGTATCTCAGGCATAGGGCAACATGATTGATATATCAGTAATCATTTTAAACTACAACACATTTCAGCTGACTTGCGAATGTATTGCATCCGTTTATGCGCAAACGCATGGCATCAGTTATGAGATTATTGTAGTAGACAATGGCTCCACAGAATGCGACCCGAAACTTATCAAAGAGGCTTTTCCTGATATAAAACTCGTTGGGAACACGACTAATGTTGGTTTTGCGAAAGGCAACAACATTGGGCTTCAGTATGCCAGTGGCAAGACTATACTGTTGTTAAACAGTGATACAAAGCTTCTGAACAACGCATTGTTACTGGCTTTTAAGCGGCTACAAGAAGATCCGCGTGCTGCTGCCATTACCGGCAAAGTTACGTATCCTCATGGAGCCCCTCAGCATGTCGCGCAAAACTTCCCTTCCATCCTTTTATTGTTATCCGAGATTTTCCGCCTGTATAAATTTATACCTAAAAAGAAGTGGGGGGAAATTTATGCGGCTCACTACTTCGATTATGAACAGGAACTCTATCCGGATTGGATTTGGGCAACGTTCTTCTTAATCAGGCGCAATGCCATTGACTTATTCCCTGGAGGCAAATTCCCGGAAGATTTTTTTATGTATGTGGAGGACAAGCTTTGGTGCTATTATCTCAAGAAGCGAGGGTACAGATTCATTTATTCCCCTTTGCCTCATGTGGTACACTATGTAGCAGCCAGCACCAAAGATGCCAAAGACTTCAATAAGAATATTACACATGTACTTGTAAATGAGTTTCTGTTTCTTAAGAAGACAAAAAGCGTGATTTATGCTCAGATTTATTTTGCTTTGCAAGCTTTTTATTATCGCACCTCCAGGTATAGTTTAGCTCCCCAGCTTGCGTGCATATATTGGTCCATTGCAAAAAAAACGCCACAGCAAGAGCTCCCTTACTTTGCAGAAATCTAAAATGAAGCTCAAAATTGCCTACTCCATCAGCTTCTTCCCTGCGCTGACAGAGACTTACCTGCTTAACCAACTTGCATCACTTTTTGAGGACGGGCATGATGTGACTATTTTTTCGATCGGCAAACCACCTGAGGATTATGTGGAGCATGCTATCATTGCGCAATATAACATGTACTCAAAAGTGGTTTACCGCCCTCACATTCCCCGGAACCGCTTCAAAAGAATTCTGAAGGCACTGTACCTGCTCTTTCGCAACTATCCTGATGTAAAACACCTCCTGCCAACGCTGAATTTCTTTAGGTATGGCATGTATGCCTTTAACCTGCAGTTCTTTTATGACTCTATTCCTTTTCTAAAACAGAAGCAGTTTGATGTCGTTCATTGCCATTTTGGTCCTAATGCCATCAAAGCACTTAACTTCAGGGAGATTGGATTGCTACAAGGAAAATTGATTACATCATTTCATGGGTATGATGTAAACCATCAGGAGTACCTATCCTGGAAAACGCATGCCTCGCGTAAAGGCCTGTACAGGGATTTGATTAAGGAATGCAAGGTATTTACGGTTAATTCGCTTTACACAAAGCAAAAAGCGCTGAAGTTAGGAATACCAGATTCTGCTATTGTTTACCTACCTGTAGGCTTGGATACGGGCAAGTTCAAGCCTTCTCATGAACATGCAAAGAAGTTCCTATCAAACCCTGTCATACTCACTGTAGCGCGTTTAACAGAATTCAAAGGAATTGAATACAGTATAAGAGCAGTCGCAACGCTCGTGCCCCTGTATCCTGACCTGGAGTACCATGTTCTTGGGGAAGGAGAACTCAGAAGCGATGTAGAACAGGTGATAGACAGCCTAAAATTAAGAAAGCATGTTTTTTTACATGGTGCTTGTACACAGGAAAAAGTGTTAGAGTACTATAACAAAGCACATGTTTTTGTACTTGCAGGCATTCAGGCTCAGAATGGAGAAATAGAGGCGCAGGGTCTTGTTGTACAGGAAGCCCAAAGTATGGAACTGCCCCTGGTGGTAACAGACGCCGGAGGGATACCAGAGGGAATGCTACCCCGAGTTTCGGGTTTTGTAGCTCCTCAGAGGGACGCAGGAGCTATTGCCGATAAAATACGACTCCTGTTGGAAAACCCTGATTTGAGAAGAAGCTTTGGAATGGCAGGCAGAGCCTATGTAGTAGAAAACTTTGATAACAAGGTACTGCACCAGAAACTGATAGCGCTTTATACTGGCTCTAAGTCCGGTTTAGAAAATACTCCGCAGCCTTATGCTTAGCAACAAAGCTATGCACATAATCAGGAAAGACACAACTGCTTTTGTCAACAGGTCCACGTCTGCTAAGAAATAAACTGTCAGCAATGCCATCACATTTAAAGGTAACCAAAGCCAGGGGTAGTAATTAACCTGCTGTATCTGCTTATACTCCTTCAGCAGGTAACCGGCGTAGCCCATATACATGAGGGATGCAAAGGTGGTAAACGCAGCTGCTTCGATTCCCCAAAAGGGTACGAGCAAGAGATTGAGGAGAACATTACCGATGCCTGCCACTGTAGAGATTTTCCAGAGTTCCTTCGTCTTCTCCTGATATACCAACTGATTCACCACCGCCAGGTACATAGGCTTATAACTGTACCCCATCAATATGATAATCGCTAAAGGATATGCCTCTTGCAACACCTCGTTCTTTATCAGCAGCGCAAATATTTCCTTCATCCAGAGCGCGACAAGAGAGGTGGCTATGAGAAACAAAATCTGCAGCGAAAAAGTCAGTTGCCTTGCCTGCATTGCAGCCTCCTGGTTCTCATGCTTTGCATACAGGCGCAAATATACCGGACCTGCGGCCTGCACTACGGCATTGGAAGCCGCAGCAAAATAAAGACCGAAGCTGGAGGCTATATTGTAGAAGCCTATACGGGGGAGAGGTACCCGCAGCACGTCCATCACTAGCCTGTCAGAAGTATCTAACAGAAAAAACGAGAAGTGATGTGGTATAATATGGATCGATACCTGCAGCGAACTTCTGATGCGCTGCCAGTTAAACCATAAAATCGGCGTCATCCGCTCCTTAAGGTAAAGCATGGGGCTGTAAATCAGAAACCCGACTACCGTTCCTATAAAGTTGGAGTAAAACCAACCCATATAGCCCATCCGGAGGTAGGCTATGGTATAGATGTTTAACCCTACTACCAATGTTCCTACTACAAAAGAGCGGAGGGCAACAGGGAAAGGCCGCTGCTGCATCTGGTAGTACATGCTGCCCAGGAACTCCGTATTGTTGAAAAGCAGGGCGGGCAAAGTGTTTAACAGCACAATCTGCCATCTGTTCTCAACCGCCCCGTTCGGAATGACCAGGTAAAGCACCGTTCCCAGCACTAGTCCATACACAATTGACCAAAGCAGCGTAAAGCCATGCAACTGCCGCCAAACCCATTTGAAGCGTGTAGGATACCGGACAAAGCTGCTTGTCATCACCGCAGACAAGCCCAGGGATTGTGTAATACCCAGGGCTCCCACATAGGCCGTTACCACACCAGCCACGCCATAATCAACTGTGGTAAGGAACGGTGTAATAACGGGCAGTGCCAATACTCCTGCCAACCGCGGCACATGTGCCGCCAGCCCATAGATAGCCGCATGTGAGAGAAGGGTTCGAAGCATCGCTTAAAATTATACTTTAATTTCCAGCCTTACCCTACCAGCCGCTTTTTTTCGTGTTTCCCTGCTGCCTCCGTTTTTTCTGCTTCCTGCTGCACCAAAAGCACCTGCTTTGTGTTGCTCAGCATAGTAGTTTTATTGGCTTCCACATAAAAGCCTGAAAAATTATTATATTTGTTAATTAAGTGAATTAGAAAACAAGAATAGCCTAGCTATATAAGGAGATATAAAAGTGGGATGTAGTTCATGTTCTAGTGGCGGATGCAGCACCGGCGTAAGCGGCTGCAAAAGCAACGGCGGGTGCAGCACAGGAGGCTGCAACCGTTTAAACGTGTTCGACTGGCTCAGCGACATGGAGTTACCAACATCGTTTGAGGAGTTCGACATTATAGAAGTAAGATTTAAAGGAGGTCGCAAAGACTTCTTCCGTAATACCAACAGGCTCGAGTTAACAACTGGCGATGCCGTGGTGGTAGATGTGCCGAACGGCCACCATATTGGCTATGTGTCGCTGAAAGGAGAACTGGTGCGCCTGCAGATGCTGAAGAAAAAGGTGGATAACAACGAAGAGATCCGCTCCATCTACCGCATCGCCAATGAGCGCGACATGGAGAAGTTCCAGGAAGTACGCGACATGGAGGCTACTACAATGTACCGTAGCCGTGAGATAATCCACAGCCTGAAGCTAAGGATGAAACTGTCTGACGTAGAATACCAGGCTGACAGAAGCAAGGCGACTTTCTACTACTCAGCCGATGACCGTGTAGACTTTCGCGACCTGATAAAGAAGCTGGCAGAAGAGTTTAAAGTGCGTATTGAAATGCGCCAAATCAGCATGCGCCATGAGGCGGGCCGCCTGGGTGGTATTGGCTCTTGTGGCCGTGAACTCTGCTGCTCTACCTGGCTCACCGACTTCAAAAGTGTGTCTACCACAGCAGCGCGCTACCAGAACCTGTCGCTTAACCCAAGCAAGCTTTCCGGCCAGTGTGGCCGCCTGAAGTGCTGCCTCAATTATGAGTTGGAGACCTATATGGATGCACTGAAGGATATACCAACAGTAAACCGGCCGTTGCAGACAAAACTTGGCGATGCCGTGCTGCAGAAAACAGACATCTTCAAAAAGATGATGTGGTTTGGCTACAAAGGCGACAACAACTGGTATCCTGTGCCAGTGGCACGTGTTCAGGAGATTCTAGAGCAAAATGCAAAGGGCGTGGCAGTAGAAGCGCTGTTGCTGGAAGTGCCGGATGAGCCAAAGCAGAATGAGTTTGTGGCACAGGTGGAAGGAAGCCTGGAGCGCCTTGATGACAAGTTCAAGAGCAAAAAGAAGAAAAAGAAGAAGAAAAAGCCAGCTGTTGCAGCTGACCAGCCGGCAAAGACCGATGCGCAAGAGCCAAAGCAAAAGCTGAAGCAGGAAAGAGGCCAGGGACAACCAGGTGAGCAAACCCAGGCGCCTGACAGACAGCGGCCTCCAAGAAACAGAAACCGTAACAAAGATGCACGTGGACCACGTGAAGGAAGAGAAAACCGGGAGCCTAAAGATAACAGGGATAACAGGGACAACAGAGATAACCGGGAAAACAACCGGGAGCCGAGGGAAAGAAAGCCTGCAAGGCCACCCCGAGCGGAGTCACAGTCACAGTCTCAGCCACAGCCGCAAGGTCAGGCGAGCGCAGAAGGCCAGCAGCCTAAAAAGCAACGTTCGCGCAAACCTTTCAGAGGCAAAAAGCCTGATCAGTCAAATAAACCGCCGCGTACTGATGCATAAAGCCTTCGTGGTGTGGATGGCAGCTTTGCTGGTGCTGACAAGCTGTGATCCGGAACGGGTTTACGAACAGAACGTAGAGCTACCCGACAATAACTGGCAGATTGATAATGCGCCGGTTTTCGAGTTTGAGATACAGGATACCACACAGGTATACGATGTGTACTTTAATGTGCGCTACAACCTGCAGTACGATTATTATAACCTGTACCTGCGCCACCAGCTTGTTGGGCCCGACAGTGCACAGCTGTCGGCTTCGCTACACGAGTTGCTGCTCATGGACCCTAAAACAGGGCAGCCGCTTGGCAGTGGCTCCAGCGACACGTATGATGTACAGGCACTTGCGCTGGATGATGTAAGATTCAGTAAAGCGGGTACTTATAAGCTGAAGCTAACACAGTATATGCGTCGTGACCCGCTGCCTCAGATAATAGCCGTAGGCGTGCGCATAGCAAAAGACCAGGCACAGCAGTAATAAAATCTATTAGAAAGGAGCCCCTGCAGAAGCAATAGAAGCATCTGCAGGGGCTCCTTTCATTTTGTACTCTCCCATGCTTCGCCGTGTGTTTCAGAAATTCCGTACAGAATAAGCAGGCGGCAACAAAAGGTGTCGCGCTTTAGTATGCAGATAGCACCCAAACTATAACAGCACCTGTAAAAGCATGAAGAGCACCCTCATCATATTAGGTTTTTTGTTTACCCTTTTCTCCTTTCTACCACTTATAAAAACACCTTTGTGGTGGATCAGGGTACTGGACTTTCCACGCCTGCATATTGCCGTGCTGCTTACTCTCGTGTTGGTTACATACCTGTTTCTATTCAATATAGAGGGCACTGCTGAAACAGCCATGATTGTTGTATGGGTATTGGCCATACTGAATGAAGTACGGTTTATCTACAACTTTACACCGCTGGCAAAATGCGAAGCGCTACGCACAGAACAGCATCCACCTGCCAATGCTTTCACGCTCATGATTGCCAACGTACGCATGGTGAACACAAAATATGAGAAATTTCTGCAACTGGCACTAAAGGAGAACCCGGACTTGCTGGTGATGAATGAACCAAACGAGGCCTGGCACGAAAGTGTGCGTCATGAACTGGACAAGCGTTACCCTTACACCATTAAAAAGCCCTTGGAGAACACGTATGGTATGATGCTCTGGAGCAGGCTAAAGCTGCACGAAAGCGAGATAAGGTTTTTGGTGGAAGATGGCATACCATCCTTCTATACAGTGGTAGAACTGCCAAGCGGCAAAAAGTTTGATTTGTTCACGGTGCACCCACAGCCTCCACGCCTGATGAGAAATACAGAGACGCGCGAGGCAGAGCTCCTGTTGGTTGCCAAGCAGTCCAAGAATACCAGGTATCCCAGTGTGGTAGCCGGCGATCTGAACGATGTAGCTTGGTCTAAAACTACAAAGCTTTTCAAGGAAATAAGCGGCATGATAGACCCACGTGTGGGCCGGGGTTTCTATAACACCTACAGTGCCCTGGTACCTCTATTTCGATATCCCCTTGACCACGTATTTTATGATCCTGAATTCAGATTGGTGTCCCTGCAAAGGCTCGAAAAATTCGGTTCAGATCATTTCCCTATAGCCATCACCTTAAACTACGAGCCGCAGCATGAGGAAGAGCAGCCACACTACGTGGCCGACTTGGAAGACAAGCAGGAGGCAGACGAACTGATTCAGGAGGGGCTGGAGAAAGGTGAAGAGCGCAGCAGGAAGGAGGCGGAAAATAAAAAACCCGCTCAGCAGGGCTAAGCGGGTCAAAATAGATGAATGGTTGCCTTGCGGCACTATATGTCTTTAACTTAGATACGCTCTACGTTAATTGCATTCAATCCTTTTTTACCATCCTTCACTTCGAAAGATACACGGTCATTCTCACGAATTTCGTGGATCAGACCAGACTGATGCACGAAGATGTCCTGATTAGTATCATCGGCAACAATGAAACCGAAACCTTTAGATACGTTGAAGAATTTTACTTTACCTGTTTTCATTACAATAAATTAATTAATTAATGAAGCAAAGTTAAGTATAACTTCTGATATTATAACTTCTTTTTAAAAATAAATAACAAAAACACCATCAGGCACTTAGCTGGTTTTTCGGCAGGCTCTGGTTGCATTGTGTCATATCACACACACTATTCCTTCCCCCGGTGGTACTCCTCCGGTTCGCCGTTTCACCTGAGTTGCTGTACTCCTGCTACCAGCCGCTGAAGCACTGTCCGTAAAAAACTATGTCACCCGTGGTTCGTATAGTTAAAACGTTCAGTTACACCAAAAAAACAGCTTAATCACTATGTATTTTGGTCTAACGAAAACCAATAATCAGCCACATCTGCTGCCCCTGTGGCTTACCTGTGCGGGGTCTGCAACAAACTTAATTTTTTAACTAAATCTAAGGAGATTAAACTATGAAAGACACAGAGAAAGATCAGAACTCGACTGAATCATCAAATTCATCGGGGAACACATCTAACACACCAAGTTCATCAACATCAGGTAGCACAACGGGTAGCACCAGCGGTACAGGTTCAACAGCATCCACAGGTTCTACTTCGTCAGCATCCAAAGACAATAGCGGCAAGACGACAGCTTCTGGCTCCAAGTCATCTTCAACAAAAGCTAAGTCAAGCTCTTCTTCTAAAAAAGAGGGCAAAACATCTGATACCAAAACTTCAAAATCATCAGGGTCAACAGCATCAGGTTCAACAACCAGTGGCTCTACCACAGCCGGTTCATCCACATCAGGCAGAACCTCCTCTACCAGTGGCAGCTCTGATAATAGTTCCGACAACAATGCATCTGGCAGCAGCTCAGACTCAAACCGCCAGCTTTCAGCATATGGGAACTATGGTTCCATGAGTGGTACCTCCCAAACCAGCACAGACGAAGGAAGCTACGGAAATCAGAATTATAACCAAGGCTCTGGCAGCAACCAAAACTCCGGAAACCAAAGCGGGTACGGCTCGCAGGGTGGCTATGGGTATGGTTCGCAGAACAGTAACTACGGCGGCCAGAGCGGTTACGGCTACCAGGGAGATTATGGCTCACAAAGCAGCAGCGGCCAGGGCGGTTACGGTTCTTCGAATCAGGGTAATTCAGGCCGTATGGGTTATGGCTCCCAGGGCAACTACGGCAGCCAAGGTGGCTACGGTACTTCAGGACAAGGTTCACAGGGCGGTTATGGATCAGGCCAGGGCGGCTATGGCTCTCAGTCTGCCAGTGGATCACTGAGCGGCTTTAACTATGGCAACCAAGGCGGCATGGAAGGCAACCGCACAAGGTTTCAGGACCAGGATTATGGCACAAGCCGTGGCGGCCTTCAGGGTGGCTACCAAGACAGAGAAGGCGACCGACAGGGCGGCATGATCTCTGGTGGTACTTCCGGTGCCTTTGGTACACAAGGAAACTCCTCTCAAGGCAACTATGGTAGCTATGAGAGTGGCCAGAGTGGTAACTTCGGTAACATGGGCGGCGGCTACACCAGCAGCAACCAGGGTGGCCGTGGCGGCCAGGGTGGTGGCTCTTCTTATGGAGGAGGCTACGGCCAGGGCGGTAGTTCACAAGGCAACTTCGGTAGCCAAGGTGGATATGGCTCATCAAGAGAAGGTAACTTCGGTGACCAGAACAACTATGGCAGCCAGGGCTATGGCAGCCAGGGAGGCTACGGCTCGTCAAGAGGCGGCGACCAGGACCGAAACCGGGGCTATGGCATGATGAACGACCAGGGCGGTATGGGCCGATACAACCAGCAGGGCTCCCGTGGCCAGGGTGGTTATGGCTCCCAGGGCAACTATGGTTCCTCTTCACAGGAGTATGGCTCACGGGGTGGATACGGCTACGGCGGCTCAGGCCAGGGCGGTAGTGGTTCCAGCATGTCAGGTGCCGGCACGTCCCGTTCATCTAACAGCGGCAACTACGGCGACAGAGACCGCTATGGCTCAATGGGCTACGGCTCATCCAGAGGCATGAGTGAGTATGATAATGACGACAGAGGCTCCTCAAGAGGCTATGACTCTCAAAGTTCTATGCAGGGCGGATACGGTAGTCAGGGCGGTTACGGCGGCTCAAGAGGCGGGTCATATAACGACGAGTATGGCGATAGCGACCGTTCTTCAGCCAGATACGGCTCACAGGGCAGCGACTATGGCATGGGCGGCTTTGGCAGTTCAGGAGGCTATGGTTCCAACTCTGGTGGCTACACTTCGAACAGAGGTGGCGGCTACGGCGACAGCAACTCAGGCCGCGACATGAGTGGTGGCTATGGCTACGGTTCAGGCAGTTACCGCGAAGGCGGCTACAACCAGGGTGGCCGTGGTGGCGACCAGAGTCGTTATGGCTCCATGGACAGCGGCACTTCGTACTACAGCGACAACCGTGGTTCAAGCTCACGTGAGAACTACCGTTATGGCAGCAACCAGGGCGGTAGCAGCCAGAGTGGATACGGCTCTTCTAACCAGGGCAGTAACCAGGGTGGAAACCAGAACCGATACGAAACGCGCCGCAGCGACCGTTACAGAGACATGGACAGAGACTAAGTTAGTCACACGTCAATAAATAACAGAAAGCCACTCCTTTATTGGGAGTGGCTTTTTTATGTGGCTCCTTATCTGCTGTTATTCAAAGGCATCCTGATGGTCTTTCACAAACTGACGAAAGGAATGGGGAGAACGGCCGGTAACCTGCTGCACTGTATCGGTGGTTTCACTGAAGTAGTTTCCTTTGTATTCGCTCTCCAGTTCCAGCATTGCATTGACCATCCACGCAGGCATTTGTTTTTCGAGCATGGCGCTTTTGGCAGCGTCTGCCGGTACATCCACATACTGCACCGGCATCCCGGTTACTTCCCCAATAATCTGCGCTGCTTCCTGGTTTGAAATGGCTTCAGGACCGGTAAGCTCATACGCTTTCCCTTCGTGGCCTATACCAAGCAGCACCTCTACCCCTACCGCGGCGATATCGCGCACATCAATACACGCTACCCTGCCATTGCCGGTTGAATGGTAGAATCTGCCCTCGTTCTTAATGCTTGCCGCATCATAGTTTATGTAGTTTTGCATAAAAGAGGAAGGCCGCAGAAAAGTGTAGGGTATGCCGCTGTCCTCAATATACTTCTCTATTTCTCTGTGCCAGCGCCCAATCAGGATGCCCGGCGCTGCGTCCGCCTTGATCACCGATAGCTTTACGAGGTGCTTTACATCTGCTTTCTTCGCCTCATCCACCAGTGTTTTGGCCATCTCCACCTGGTCTTCTGTAAAAGGCGTAACCATGAAAACTTTATCTACGTGTGTAAAAGCAGCATGCAGTGAGTTCTGGTCCTTGAAGTCCATCTCCACCACTTCCACATCCGGCAGGCGCTTCAGGTTTTCTCCTTTTATAATGGAGTGTACTCCTGCCCGAACCCGCACATCATCCACCACAGAAAGCTGTATCACCACTTCTTTCCCAACGGTGCCTGTAGCGCCCGTTACCAATATTGTTTTATGCATAGCTTTATCTTTAGCGTTATTCCTCCTCATACGGCTATTCAGGAATGTAGGTAGACCCTTAACCTAAAAGCCTCCCTGCTCCTTTGCCTTATTTTGCCTGAACATTCATTCAGGGGCCGCCAAAACATAAAGCCTGCGGTACGCTGTAAAAATGACTTACCTTTTACTGCTTATAGTAACCCGGTACAGCTTTCCGTTCTCGTTAGTGATGAGCAACTGGTTTGGCGAGAGGTATAGTATGGCTTCTGCCTGCCCTGTTTTGCCTATTGGCAGGCAACTGCGTTTGCCACTGAAGTTCACACGCCCGTTCTCCACCTGGAACAGGTACAGCCTTCCGTAACCCAGCAGGGCGAACTGGTCCTGCGCCGGCGACATGGCAGCAGCCGTTATCGGTGACTTTACCTGGAGTTCTTCCTGAGGCGCTAAAGCATAGTTACCTCCTTTGGCCGGCAAGGCATAGCGCTTTGTTACCGTTTTGCGAAGGGCGCGGCTTTTAGTAAAGAGCTGAAGGCTGTCGGCATGATAGAAAAATCCTTCCAGGTCATAGTGGCGTTCAGGGCGCTCAGGCGGGAACGCTGTCTGATCAGCATATCGAAAACGGATAGTGTCTTCTACAGCCATTGTCTCCTGCCGTACTTCATACACCTGAAGGCTGCGGCGGGTATTGGTGTTGTTCCCAAAGTCCCCGATATAAAGCTGCCCCCGCGCATCCTCCGCCAGATCTTCCCAGTCCTTATTAGGTACCTGCAGCGGCACTGTTTGCAGCAACTCGCCTTTCAGGTTAAACAGGTACAGCTCGTTCAGCGGTCCGCCGTCGGAATGTGTCCAGAAAGTGGTGTCGGAAGCAAAAGCGAGGCCGGAGCTTTCGGGTATGCGGCTGTCAAGGCGCCCCAGCCTTTGCACCTCCACTTTATAAGCTTTTCGCAAGCGAGCAAAATCGCTGCTGCGCCTGTCAGAACCACAGCCGCAGAACATGGCCTGTAAGTAAACATATACCGTGAAGAGTTTTATCAGCATGTAAATTTTGGGTTGTGGTCTAGAATGTATGATGGTTTCGGTAATAGAATATTAGCTTCATGGCGTTGTAGTGATTCTGCTCTTTTTTAGAGAAGCAGGCTGTTTT
>NZ_BAAGXV010000029.1:0-145077 GCF_054779655.1 Pontibacter brevis | reverse complement strand
AGGCGTTGCCAGTCATAGTCGCTGATTTCGTAACGTCGCATAAGCTTTTTGAAACTTAAACAACAGTAAAACAAAATCATTCATTAATTGTCAACACGACCTAGAACTTTGATTTAAACCAGGCTTTGATTTTGTCAAGCGTAAGGGCATGCTCTTCCGTACCTTCTGAACCCAGCATATAAGACCAGGCCCGCATATCATCCTGATTGTCACAGTACACTTTGAACATACCCAGAAAAGGAACAACAACAAACATACCGGGCAAGCCCCAGATCATAGCACCAATGACGATACTCAGGATGGTCACCATTGGGTTGATGTTCACCTGGCTTCCTGTGATGTTGGGGGTAAGAATGTTGTTTTCAGTGAACTGCACCAGCAGGAAAAAGAGTAACACCCAAAGGGCTTTTTGAGGTGAACCCTGCACCAGCAACGTATAGGTAAGCGGAATTGCCCCACCTATCAGGGTGCCGAAATAGGGTATGAAGTTCATCAAAGCCGATATAATACCCAGCATAACGGCATACTCAATCCCAATCAGCAACAAGCCAGAGGTGTTGATCACACAAAGAATCAAAATAACGATAACAATCCCCCGCATGTATTTTTTTGTCACCTCAGATATGTCATTTATGATACGCTTAGCCTTTGTGTGCTTGTACGTTGACAATTGGCGGTAAATGACGTTTTCAAACTTGTTACGGTAATACAGCATCAGGAAAATATAAACCGGCATCAGGCCGATTTTTGTCAGCGTGTCTGTCATCGTAAAAAGAATGTCCGCAATAAAACTGCCGCTCACCTCAATGGCACTGTTCACCTGATTCCGGAGCCACCGCTCATCCTCCGGATCACTTGAACCAAACTTCTCATCTATAGCCTCTTGTAGCCGGTCAACATTTTGCATGGCATTCTGCTGCAACGTCGGAAAATCACTCAGGAAGGTAGTCAGTTGCCTGTAGAGCAGGAAAATCAATCCTATAAAAATAGCCATGGCCGAAATGATAGTAACAAAACTAGCCAGAATACGGGGCACCCCCCAGTCTTCCAGCTTCTTCTCCACAGGGTAGAGCAGGTAAGCAAACAACACCGCCATAAACACCGGGTGTAGGAAATCCCGGGCCTCCACCAGTACATAGACGAGCAGTAGGCCGAATAACAAGATCAAAGTAAGTCGCTGTAATCGGCTTTGCTTATTTTCCATATTCCTACTACTGTGTTTAGTAATGTTTTTGTTATATATTTTAATTTAAACAGATGAAGGCCAGTGGAAAATTAATCGTACTGAAAGCGTTCAAGCCTCATTAGCGCAAAAAGCTGAGAGGTTCTAACCCGGTACAGGATTAAAAAAATATAAACTCTGCTGTTCATCCTGTTGCTGTAGGAGGTGTAGCCGTATGGAAGTTTCCCGTAAGTAGCTACTTTAATGTGTACCTTTGCGCTTATCAATCTTTAATATGACCTCTTTCAAAGATCTAAAGCTAAAACCGGAGCTGTTGCAAAGCCTGCAGGACCTGGATTTCACTGCACCCACCCCCATACAAGCCAGCGCCATTCCGGTGCTGCTGCAGGGGCATGACGTAACGGGCCAGGCCGAAACAGGCAGCGGTAAGACAGCAGCGTACGGACTGCCCCTGCTCCATAACATCGACACCACGCTACAGCAGGTGCAGGCGCTTGTGATTGTTCCTACCCGCGAGCTGGCCGTGCAGGTGCGCCAGGAGCTAAAGCAGTACGCGAAAAATATGGATAACCTGAAGATAAGCGCTTTTTACGGCGGACATGCATTTTCTCAGGAAAGGGCTTCGCTGGCACATCCTCCTCAGATATTAATCGGGACACCCGGCCGCCTGACCGACCACCTCAACCGTAAAACGCTGAACATAACTGCCACCAGGCAACTTGTATTAGACGAGGGCGACAAATTACTGGAAATGGGCTTTGAAGAAGAAATAGATCAGGTTGTTGCCGCCCTACCATCCAAACGCCAAACCATACTTTTTTCTGCCACGATGCCGGAAGGAGTAAAGGCCTTGATTGCCGCTTCCCTTCACAACCCAAAGTTTATCAAAGCCACTTCCACCACCATTCCGGACCAGGTAAAACTTGTCGGAGTAAAATCGGAGCATGACCAGCGGCAGGAGCTTGTGTCGAAACTACTGCGCAGTGTGAATACAGGTGGCACCGTCGTATTTGTAAACACGCGGGCTACAGCCGATGAGCTTACAAGCAAACTGCAGCAACAGGGTCTATCGGCCAGGGCACTGCATGGCGGTATGGAACAGCCAGACCGCGACAAAGCCATCACCTTGTTCCGCAACGGCAGCACCCAGGTGCTCATTGCCACTGATCTGGCAGCACGCGGCCTTGACATTGAGGCCCTGCAGAACATCATCCATTTAGAACTTCCGGATGATGCTGCTTCTTACCTGCACCGGAGCGGCCGCACGGGACGGGCTGGAAAAGGGGGCACCGTTTACACTATCATGACTTCACGTGATGAACAAAAGCTTCGGGAGTGGAACCTGCAGCATGTAGATGAGTGGCTGTCCGTTAAAGAAATCGAGAAATCCACAGCCAAACCATCTGCAATAAAAACGGCAGCCTTTGCTACGCTTTACATCAATGGAGGCCGCAAAGACAAGATAAGCCCTAAAGACATTGTAGGTGCTCTTATAGCCGAAGCGCGCCTGAAAGCCGATCAGATAGGCAAGATTGAAGTACAGGATCGGCAGAGCTTTGTAGCTGTCCCGGTTAAAGCTGCTCAGGCAGCAATTGAAAGCCTGAACAACGGCAGGATAAAAGGCCGCAAATACAAAGTGAGCCTTGTGAAATAACCAACGTTTTAACAATAGTTTTGCATGGCTTTTGCTTTCTTTTAAACAGATGCGGTAATTTTGCACCTGATTTATACATCCAATCTCCATGAAAAAGATTTCACTTCTTGCTGCAGCCCTTGTGGTATGTAGTGCCCTCTCCTACGGATGGGGCTTTTTTGGCCATAAGGTAGTACACCAGCTGGCCATTTATAACCTGCCAAAGCAGCTGCAAGGCTTTTATTTTAAGCACCAGAACTACATCATCGCGAAATCGATACGCCCTGATGAGCGCCGCAACAACGATCCGACCGAAGCGCCACGTCACTTCATCGACATAGATGTATATGGGGAGGAAGCCATAAATACAATGCCCGAAGCCTGGGAGGCTGCAGCCAGCCGCTACACCACGGATACGCTGCTGAAGTACGGCATTGTGCCGTGGCACGTCGTGGTGATGCAGGAGCGCCTTACGAACGCGTTTAAGCAGCAAAATGTAGACAGCATCCTCTACTACTCTGCTGACTTAGGCCATTATATTGCAGATGCCCATGTGCCGCTGCATACCACCGTTAATTATGATGGCCAGCTGACAGAGCAGAAAGGCATGCACAGCCTTTGGGAGTCTAAACTGCCAGAGATGTTCGCCCAGACCTACAAACTGAATGCAAAGCAGGCAGAATACCTGCCAGACGCTGAAAAACAAATCTGGAAAGTGGTACGCAATACCTATTCGCTGATCCCGAACACGCTGGAGTATGAGCGGGAAGTAAGTAAAAACTTCACAAAAGAAACGAAGTATGATCTTGTGGAGCGCAACGGCAGAACGCGCCAGTACTACTCGGATGCTTTCGCAAAGGCTTACCAGGAGAAATTAGGCTCTATGGTGGAGCAGCAAATGAGCATAGCTGCACAGCAGGTGGCAAATTTCTGGTATACTGCTTGGGTAGACGGCGGCAAACCGGATATGGAGAAGCTGATGTACCAGCCTCTCACTAAAACTGAGAAGAAACAGTTAAAGAAAGAAAAGAAAGCTTTCAGGAAAGGTGAACTGTTTCAGAAGGACCTGATAATTGCAGCGCAGAAAAAGGAGAAAGAATAGCCTCCCCCTTTCTTAAAATATGAAGCGGCTATACTTACTCCGGTAGGTACAGCCGCTTTTTTATTAGCAGCCACTAAACGGGGCCACAAACTAATTTCATTAGCAAATCTGTAGCTGGAAATACTAAAAACGCTTACCTTTACCCCTATGGAAATTATCATAGGAATAGCCGCATTTTTAGGGGGACTGGTGGTGGCCTTTATGGCGCTGAAGGGAAAGCAGCAGGCACTGCAGCAGGCAGCGAATCAGGCCGCCGTAACGCAGGGTGTGCTGGAGGCGCAGGCAAAGCAGAAGACGGAAGAGCTGGAGGGGTTAAAGAAGCTGCTGCGCGAAGCGCAGACTGAGACACTCGAGTTAACCAACGCCCTCACTAAAACCGAAACGGACTATGAGCACCTGAAATCACGCCTTCAGGAACAGGGACGGGAGTTGGAGCAGCTACGCGAAAAATTCCTGCAGCAGTTCCAGAGCATCTCCAACCAGGTGCTTATGACGAATGCGGAGCATTTCAACAAAGCCTCTTCTGAAAACCTGGAGCGTATCCTGTTGCCTCTTAAAGAGCGCATCAAGGACTTTGAAGCAAAAGTTGATCAGACCTATGAGAAAACTTTGAAAGACAGCGTTTCCCTGAAAGAGCAGATAACACAGCTTGCTTCCCTGAACCAGCAAATGAGCCAGGATGCCATTAACCTGACACGAGCCCTTAAAGGCGAAAGCAAAACACAGGGTAATTGGGGAGAGTACCTGCTGGAGAGCCTGCTCGAGAAGTCAGGTTTGCGCAAAGGCGTGCATTATGAGCGCGAGGAAGTGCGTCAGAATGACGAAAGCAAAGTATACCGGCCAGACGTGATCGTGCGCCTGCCTGACAGCAAACACCTCATCATCGACTCAAAAATGTCGTTGGTGGCTTACGAAGCCTATTGCAGCTGCGAAGACGAAAACCAGCAGGAAGTGTACCTGCGAAGCCACATAAACTCTGTACGCACCCACTTCACTGACCTGGGCCGCAAGAACTACCATCGTCTCAGCGGCATCAACTCCCCTGATTTCGTGATGATGTACATCCCGCTGGAGCCCGCTTTTAGCCTGGCCCTACAGCACGACCATGATTTGTTTACCGATGCTTTTGACCGCAACATTGTTATTGTCACCACCTCTACCCTATTGGCGACACTGCGTACCGTTGCCGGCGTGTGGCGCCAGGAAGACCAGAAGCGCAACGTCATCCGGATAGCAGAAGAAAGCGGCAAGCTCTATGATAAATTTGTTGGCTTCGTGGATGACCTGAAGACAATTGGAAAGCACCTGGACAACAGCCAAAGTTCCTACAATGCTGCCATGAATAAACTCACCGAGGGCAAGGGCAACCTGGTGCGGCGCGTGGAGATTCTGAGAGAACTAGGTGCGAAGACAAGCAAAACGATTGACGATAATTTGCTGCAGGAGGCGCAGGTGACGGAAATAGAAGATAATTGAATAAAGAAGGCACCATATTCAGGTGCCTTCTTTTATATAAGATGTAAGACAGTATTATTTTGTCTTTTTTTCCTTACAGTTTGGTACTCCCTCCTCACTAAAGGAAATCTATGAGTAAAACAAGCGTGTTGCGCTAAAAATTGTTCAATCTCACCTCATAAGGCGTCCCTCGTTTTACCACAGCTACAATCTGGTGGAGCAGCTTGTTTCTGACAGCATTCAAGACGCTCATCTTGCTTTTGCCTTCCCCGATTTTCCGCTCAAAGTACGTCTTGAGCTCATGGTTATAGCGAACGCTGTTCATGGCCGCCATGTGCAGCACATGCTTGAGCTCTTTGTTGGCGAACTTGGAAACGCCCGTCCTGCCCATCACGCTCGTGCCGCTCCTGTACTCGAAGGGAGCTACCCCGCAGTAGCAGGCAAGCTTCCTGCCGTCTTCCATCTTGGTGAAGCCTTGAGTGTAGACCAGAAGGGAGATGGCCAGCACCTTTCCCACGCCTTTTACAGAGGTGAGCAGGTCGTACTTGCGCTTCAGTTCTGTGTCCTTTTCAATGAACTGCTGCATCTTCTCTTCCACCTGCTCCATGCTTTTCTCCAGCCCCTTGATAGCCTTTCTGTTTACCTGCTCCAGCGTCTTTCCAGAGACAGGGTCCACCTGCAGCAGCTCCTTGACAGTGATTTTAAGGCTCTGCAGGGCCTTAAGCAGTCTGCTCCTGTTTGCCTGCAAATCCTTTAGCCTTTCCAGCGTCACACCTGAAAGGGAGAGGCACTGAGCCTCCTGCTGGTGGAGAAGGGCATATCGGGCGATGCGCTGTGCGTCCACCTTGTCGTCCTTTCCCCTGACCATGCCGATGCTCCTTTTTATCTGCAGGGCGCTCTCCATCCACACCCGCACATCACGAGCCAGCAGATAGTGCACCAGTTGGCGGGTGTAGAGGCCAGTGTGCTCCATGCAGCAGAGCGTTTCTTGCCCTGCCTCGCAGCCCTGCTGCTTGAGCCATGCCTTCATGCGCTTGAAGCCGCTGGTGTTGTTGTTGAACTTCTGGTGGAGCGTTTCTCCACCGCTGCAGTTAGCCAGGCACACGTCCAGGCTGTCCTTGGAGACGTCAACGCCCAGAATGAAGGCGGGTGCTTGGGAATCAATAGGCTTTTCCATATCTTTCAATAGGTTGTGCAAGCGGTGAATCGAAACCTTTATGATGGGCCCTTGTGTCCCGAAATCTATATGACCCCTGCCTGCGGGTTGAGAAATAAAGCAGCCAGACTGATTCGTCTAATAGACCTGTTCACCTTGTTAGCGGGTAGTGCACTGGCTGCTCTTCAGGTATAGGTAAAAGTTACCTCTGTACCTGGTAATATGAAAGTATAACTATTAGAAAAATGTTATAGCGCTAATCTAAAGGTTAGATTAAATTACTATTTAAAATAACAGTTCTAGCAAAGATGCCTGCTAATGATACTGCAAAAAGCCATGGGAGCATTGCCCGATTAATCTTACATGATATTCGAACGATGTAAATATATACGTATATCTAAATATTAGGATGTAAAAATGTATAATTTTAATTTTATTTTTTAATTACAGGGGCTCATGTAGCAGATTAAAACCATAATCAACTGATAATTAACTGTTAGGAACAGACAAAACTTGATACTTGGCTTTAACCATGCGACAGACCAGCTGGCTCCCAGGATTTATTTGAACTCAGGAGGTACGGTAAAAAGCAGATAAAAAAGGCACTTGATTTTTCAGTATATTTAGGCTGCAAGTTTGAAGCAGTTACAACAAGGACTGCACCGTTCTTGCTGCAACTCCCATTGATTCATACAACGAACCTTGACACACTACATGAAAAAAATCATCTTTACCGGGCTAACAGCCGCCATATTGTTCTCTTCCTGCTCCAGCCAGAGAACAGAAACAGCCGGATCAGAATTAACAGCTGAAGCAACGGCTGTGCAGCAGGACGCACAGGCTTTTCTAGATCAGTATTCCCAAACGTATCAGGACCTTTACACCAAATCCGCAGAGGCAGAGTGGGCCTCTAACACAAAAATAGTAGAAGGAGACACAACTAATGCGGCAGCCACACGTCGAGCAAACGAAGCCTTTGCCGCATTTACAGGCAGTGCTGAAAACCTGAAGAAAGCCCAGGCATTGCTGGATCAGAAAGACCAGCTGACAGACCTGCAGGTAAAACAACTCGAGGCTGTCCTCTACACCGGAGCCAACAACCCGCAAATAATACCGGACGTGGTAAAAGCCCGCATCAAAGCCGAGACAGAGCAGACAGAGAAACTCTACGGCTTCAACTACAGGGTATTTGAGAAAGAGGTCAGCACGAACGACATCGATAACATGCTGCGGAACGAGAACAACGTGAAGCGGCGCCAGGCTGCCTGGGAGGCGAGTAAAGAAGTAGGTCCGGGTCTGAAAGAAGGGCTGCTTAACCTGCGCCAGCTGCGTAACCAAACCGTGCAGAGCCTTGGCTACGACGATTATTTCTCTTACCAGGCCTCCGACTATGGCATGAGGCGCGAAGAGATGATGGACCTGATGAAACAGGTAAATGAAGAACTCCGCCCCCTCTACCGCGAACTACATACATACGCCCGCTACGAACTGGCGAAGAAATATGGCGTAAAGGAAGTGCCTGACTACCTTCCCGCCCACTGGCTGCCGAACCGATGGGGCCAGGACTGGAGTGCTATGGTGAATGTGGAAGGCCTTGACCTGGATGGAGCATTGAAGCCAAAAGGTGCTGAGTGGCTGGTGCAGCAGGGAGAGCGTTTCTACACCAGCTTAGGCTTTCCAAGCCTGCCACAGACCTTCTATACCAAATCCAGCCTGTACCCACTGCCAGAGGGGGCAAACTACAAGAAAAACAACCATGCCTCTGCTTGGCACATGGACCTGGACAAGGACGTGCGCAGCCTGATGAGTGTGGAGCCAAACTCGGAATGGTATGAGACAACACACCACGAGCTGGGCCACATCTACTACTACATGACGTATACCAACCCTGACGTGCCTGTGTTACTTCGTGGTGGTGCTAACCGGGCTTATCATGAGGCTATCGGTAGCTTGATGGGATTAGCGGCCATGCAGAAGCCATTCCTGGCTGAGCTGAACCTGATTGACAAAAATGCACAGACAGACGAAGTGCAGACGCTACTGAAAGAAGCGTTGAGCTATGTGACTTTTATTCCTTTCTCCGCTGGTGTGATGAGTGAGTGGGAGCATGATTTTTATGCACAGAACCTGCCGGCAGACCAGTTGAACAAACGCTGGTGGGAACTAGCGAAGAAGTACCAGGGCATTGTACCGCCAACAGAGCGTGGAGAGCAGTACCTGGACCCTGCCACTAAGACACATATAAACGATGACGCTGCACAATACTATGATTATGCCCTGAGCTACGTTATCCTGTTCCAGCTGCACGACCATATCGCCAAGAACATTCTGAAGCAGGACCCGCACGCCACCAACTACTACGGCAAGAAAGAAGTCGGCAACTTCCTGCGCGACATTATGTACCCGGGGGCCTCAGCAGGCTGGCGCCAGATGCTGAAGGAAAAAACCGGCGAAGAACTCAGCGCCCGTGCTATGGTAGACTACTTCCAGCCGCTGATGGACTACCTCAAAGAGCAGAACAAAGGCAGGAAGTATACCATATAATTATGAATGATGAATGAGTTTGGCAGGATATAAAAGAAGAAGCCTCTCCATTTTTGTGGGGAGGCCTCTTCTCTTTAATACGCTATAGATTTAGTCAGACAACTGCACTGACAACGTAAGCACCGGCTCCTTTTCAGAAGCAGTTTTAGGGGCCTGCTTATAAGTAGAGAAGAAATCTCCCATTTTATCTATTGTCTTACGAAGCACCTCCACTTCCGGCAGGTACACAATCCGGAAATGGTCTGGCTTATGCCAGTTGAAGCCACTCCCCTGCACCACGAATATGTGTTGCGCAGCCAGTAAATCCAGTACAAACTGCTGGTCATTGTGAATATCAAACTTCCTGATATCTATCTTCGGGAACATGTAGAAAGCCCCCATAGGCTTAACACAGGAAACTCCCGGAATAGAAATCAGCTTTTCATAACACACATTCCGCTGCTGGCCTAAGCGCCCGGTTGGCAGCACCAAATCCTGCACAGAGGGAGCCCCTTCCAACGCTACTTTGATGGCATATTGAGCGGGCACATTGCTGCATACCCGCAGACTTGCCAAGGTGTTCAGTCCGTCAATATAGTCTGAGGCCTTTGATTTGTCTCCGCTTATCAGCATCCAGCCGGCACGGAAACCAGCCGCAAGATAGTTCTTGGAAAGACCGCTCATGGTAATGCAAAGCGCCGTATCAGAGAGGGTGGCAGTGGGAACATGCTCTACCCCATCATATAAAATTTTATCATATATCTCATCAGAGAAGATGATGAGACTGTGCTCCTCTGCCAACGCTACAATTTCCTGCAGCACCTCTTTTGAATATACGGCGCCCGTGGGGTTGTTTGGGTTGATCAGAACAATGGCACGTGTTTTTGATGTTATTTTACTTCTGATATCCGCTACGTCCGGAAACCAGTCAGAGGCCTCATCACAAAGGTAATGCACCGCTTTACCGCCCGAAAAATTAACGGCAGCCGTCCAGAGAGGATAATCCGGTGAAGGCACCAGCATTTCGTCCCCGTTATTCACCAGGGCCTGGACTGACTGCATGATCAGCTCACTGAGTCCATTCCCCAGAAAGATATCATCTGCATGAATGTTATGTACACCCGCTTTTTCATAATATGCCTTAACAGCCTCTCTTGCACTTAAAAGCCCTTTATGATCAGAGTAGCCTTGTGCAAGACTCAGATTCTCTACGATATGCTGCAACACTGCCTGCGGCGCGCTGAAACCAAATGGCGCCGGGTTACCTATATTCAGTTTGGTGACAGAATGCCCCTGTAATTCAATCTCTTTCGACTTCTCGTATACCGGCCCCCGTAGTTCGTAAGAAACATTTTGGAGCCTGTCGCTTCGTTGTATCATACTCTTAAAATTTTCTCAATATAACATTGCTGCCGTTAATAATTAAACATCATAACCAAACATTTAATAAACAGCTCATAATTATAAAAATGAAAACGGCGGAAAACAGTGCTATTTATCCGCTTGTTCCTGCACCAAACTAACGCTGTAGGTGCTATCTGGCTGCAGCACAATATCATAAAGCACATCGAAACCTTCGGCCAGGGTTGGTTTCTGAAGTCTTTTATTTGTCCCATAAATTCCCTTTTCCGGAACCAGAAACCGGCCAGTGCGCTGGCTGTTGCGTGCTACAGCATCGCTGGTTGTGGAATGAAAAAAATAGCCAATAACCTCGTAGCGCGCAGCCTTCGCCAACGCAATGTACTTTTGCCTTTCCGCTACAGTAGGATTAGTGTTATCTACCACAAAGCGCATCTGGGAGCGGAGACATGCCTCCAAAAAAAGACGCTCACGATTGCGCGTGCGCAAGAGGTCCATGCTGACACGCACATGGCTGTTAAAGAAGTGCTCTTTGTAAAAAGTTGACTTTCCGCTCGCCTGAATTCCACAGAAGATAATAGCTTGCATACTTTTAGTTGATTACTATGACTATATGATAAACACGAACAGGTATTCACTTGAGGATAAATGTGTAAAGCAACATGCCTGATCAGGTACTGGACTCCAACTAAAGCCTAAAACAAAAAGGGCTTAGCAACATGCTAAGCCCTTCTGTTCTATATGTTCAAGTAAATTACTTTACCTTCTCAACAATTGATCTGAAAGCTTCCGGGTGGTTCATTGCTAAGTCAGCAAGTACCTTGCGGTTCAGGTCGATGTTTGCCTTCTTAAGGGCACCCATCAGGGCAGAATAAGACAAACCGTGCTCACGTGCACCCGCGTTGATACGCTGGATCCAAAGGGCTCTGAAGTCTCTCTTCTTTGCTTTTCTGTCGCGATACGCATAGGTTAAACCTTTTTCAACTGCGTTTTTCGCAACTGTCCAAACGTTCTTGCGACGGCCAAAGTAACCTTTGGCCATTTTCATTATTTTTTTTCTTCTGTGTCGTGCTGCTACGACATTGACCGATCTAGGCATTTTTTTTGAGTTTTAGCGACTGGTGATTATAGAATACTTTTAAAAAGACCAGGTGCCGGGTTCGTACTAATAATTAACCTTAAATAATTAAATGTTGAGCATAAGTTTTACTCTGTCCGTGTCAGCTGCGCTAACAAGGCCAGTCTGAGTAAGGTTACGCTTCTGCTTTGTCGTTTTCTTCGTCAGGATGTGGCTCTTGAAAGCGTGCTTACGCTTGATTTTGCCAGTGCCTGTCAAAGAAAAACGCTTCTTTGCACCAGATTTAGTTTTTACTTTTGGCATGGTTATATAATTGATTAAAAAAATTATTTTTTAGCTGGTGTAGCAGCCTTCGGAGAAAGGATAAGGAACATTCGCTTACCTTCCAGCTTCGGCAGTTGCTCTACCTTTGCCACTTCTTCCAACGCTTGTGCAAACTTAAGAAGCAGGATTTCTCCTCTTTCCTTGAACACGATAGATCTACCCACAAAGTGAACGTATGATTTCACCTTGAAACCGCTCTCCAGAAACCCTTTCGCATGCTTTAGCTTAAACTCGAAATCGTGATCATCTGTATTCGGACCGAAACGGATCTCTTTGATCACAACCTTCTGAGCCTTTGCCTTCATCTCCCGGGTTTTCTTCTTCTGCTCGTACTTGAATTTCGAGTAGTCGATGATGCGGCATACAGGAGGATTGGCTGTCGGCGAAATCTCAACCAGGTCAAGATTTTGCTCATTGGCCATTCGCTGAGCATCTCTTGTCGAGTATACACCTTGCTCTACATTGTCTCCAACCACCCTTACTTCTCTGGCAGTTATTTTTTCATTGACTTTGTATGGCTCCTCCACTTTTCCGCGTGGGATGTAGCGCCTGTTTTGAGTAGCTATAGTATTACCTCCTTTAAATTAGTTTTTACAATCAGACTGCGAATATCGCACTTTTTATATCAAAAAGAAAATTACTTTCCTTATTTGTTCAACACTTCGGCTATTTTGTCCTGAAAAAAGTTGATATACTCCTCCACCGACATAGTGCCCAGGTCGCCCTCCCCGTGCTTACGCACCGAAACGGCACCGTTTTCCTGCTCCTTCTCTCCTACGATCAGCATGTAAGGTACTTTCTGTACCTCTGCATCGCGAATCTTGCGGCCTATTTTCTCATCACGGTTGTCTACAAAACCCCTGATGTCGTGCTGCTGCAGGCGCTCATACACTTCCTGCGCAAAATCCTGGTATTTCTCGGATATTGGCAGAATAGCGAATTGCTCCGGGCTCAGCCACAGCGGGAAATTACCGCCACAGTGCTCTATCAGCACGGCCACAAAACGCTCCAGCGAACCGAAAGGCGCACGGTGAATCATTACCGGGCGATGCTTCTGGTTATCAGCGCCAATGTATTCCAGCTGGAACCTTTCAGGCAACTGATAATCTACTTGGATAGTTCCAAGCTGCCATTTACGGCCAAGGGCATCCTTCACCATAAAGTCGAGCTTCGGTCCATAGAACGCAGCCTCTCCCAGTTCGGTTACAGTACGCAAGCCTTTCTCTGAGGCAGCTTCTATAATAGCTGTCTCAGCTTTTTCCCATGCTTCGTCGCCGCCAATGTATTTTTTCTTGTTCTCCGGGTCACGCAGGGAGATTTGCGCAGTATAATCTTCGAAACCTAATGCCTGGAACACATAAAGCACAAGGTCTATTACTTTAATAAACTCTTCCTTTACCTGGTCAGGGCGGCAGAAGATATGTGCATCGTCCTGCGTAAAGCCGCGCACCCGAGTTAAACCGTGCAACTCACCGCTCTGCTCGTAACGATATACAGTACCAAACTCAGCCAGGCGCACCGGCAACTCCTTATAAGAGCGCGGACGGGTTTTATAAATCTCGCAATGGTGCGGGCAGTTCATCGGCTTCAGGAAGAACTCCTCTCCTTCGTTCGGCGTTTTAATCGGCTGGAACGAATCGGCTCCATATTTCTCATAATGGCCGGAAGTAATATAAAGCTCTTTGCTGCCAATATGAGGGGTTACCACCGGCTGATAGCCGGCACGCATCTGTGCTTTTCGCATAAACTGCTCCAGGCGCTCCCGCAGCAAAGTTCCTTTCGGCAACCAGAGCGGCAGCCCCATTCCGACCTTCTCTGAGAAAGCAAACAGCTCCAGTTCCTTACCTAGCTTGCGGTGGTCGCGCTTTTTGGCTTCCTCTAGTCGCTGCAGGTACTCTGTCAGTTCCTTCTGTTTCGGGAAAGTAACACCGTAAATACGTGTCAGCTGCTTGTTCTTTTCATCGCCGCGCCAGTAGGCACCGGCCACGTTCATGATTTTGGCAGCTTTGATGTGGCTGGTATTCGGGATGTGCGGCCCACGGCAAAGGTCAACAAAATTCCCCTGCTCATAAAAAGAGATGGTACCATCCGCCAGGTCTTTGATCAGATCCAGCTTATACTCGTCCCCTTTATTCGTGAAGTATTCAATGGCTTCCGCCTTGGACACATCACGTCTCTTAAACTCGCTTTTGTTGCGGGCCAGCTCCAGCATCTTCTGCTCTACCTTGGCAAAATCTTCCTGTGAAAAAGAGTGCTCGCCCAGATCCACGTCATAGTAGAAACCGTTTTCCACGGGAGGTCCAATACCGAACTTCACGCCAGGAAATAGCTCCTCCAGTGCCTCTGCCAGTAAGTGTGCTGATGAGTGCCAGAAAGCGTTCTTTCCCAGATCATCATTCCAGGTGAGCAGCTGTACCGTGGCATCCTCAGTTATAGGGCGCGACAGGTCCCAAACAGTGTCATTTACTTTAGCAGCGAGCACATTGCGCGCCAGTCCTTCGCTGATGCTCTGTGCCACTTCAAAGCTTGTTACGCCCTTTTCATACTGGCGTACAGAGCCATCCGGCAGTGTGATGTTGATCATGTCTTATCTATTGTTCTATCTGTACCTGCTGCACGAAAGTGCTGTCAGGTCTTGGTTTCATTAATTTACTTTTAATTCGGCTGATAGCCTGGTAAGCGTACGTGTATGTTGGCTCTGCCTCCACCAGTCGCTGATAAGCCGCCAGAGACAGACCATACTGCCCCGTTCGCTCATATGCGCTGGCCAGCGTAGTCATGAATTTTGGCTTTCCCCTATAACTTTCTGCCGCCTTCAGCAGATGCGCAATAGCTGCCTCGTTATTACCCAAAGCATGCTGCTGTATTCCCAGCCAGTAATGCGCCCCTTGTATCGTATCGTTTATACTGACTGCTTTGTTAAAGGCCTGCAGTGCACTGTCCGGCTTCTGCTCTGCTTTGTAAGCAAGGCCTTTGTAATACCATAAAAGCCCGTCAGCAGGTGCCACTTTTAAAGCACTGGCCAGATAAGGTTTCGCCGCAGGAAAATCTCCTCTCGCTATCAGCAAGCCGCTTAGATCACGCTGTGCTTCCACAAAACCCGGAGCCCGCTGCAGGGCGTTCCTGTAATGCTGTATGGCCCTCGCTGAGTCTCCGGTTTCTTCCAGAACACGCCCTTTGTAGTAAAAGGCAAATTCATCATCCGGAGAGAGCTCCTGGGCTTTATTCAAAAAAATCCGCGCCTGCTCATAATTCTTCTGCTGCAGGTATAAATCTCCCAATAGCACATACAGCGAGGCACTCTGGTACGAATTCCGTTCTGCCTGCAAAGCCAACGGAAGCGCCTCATCGGCTTTGCCCATGTTGCGCAACACCTGTGCTTTGACAAACAAGCTGGAAGGCTCGTTTCGGGTAAGGGCTACTGCTTTGTTTGCGTCATCCAGTGCCTGCTGCAACTCTCCTTTGCGCAACAGCACAACCGCCCGTCGGGCATACAGGCTACCGTCGTTACCTGTTTGCTCAATGGCTGCATTCAGATTCACAAGCTGCGCCTCAGGGTCGTCCTTCACCTGCTGCAGGTTTACCATCTGCTCCCTGTTACCTTCTTCAAGGCTACAGGAGGTAAAAAAGAAGGGCAGCACGAACAGAAGTAAGCCAGTTACACGAACCATCACCTGCCTCAAAGGAAACTTATAAAATAGGTACTTTAACACTTGGGCGCTAAATTAAGATAATTTACCCGAATTGAAATAACCTGAGCACGGCAGCTTAAAAAACAAAAAGCCTGCCACCGTCCGGAAGCAGGCTGCTAAAGCATCAGCTAAGGATATTATATCACTGCTGTTGAAGCATTATTTTACAGCGCCTGCTTAGTTCCAGCTCCTCCTTCGTCTCATAGGTGAGCGAAATGGCTTTCTCCAACGTCGCATTTCTGGCTGTAATATCCTTCATCTCATCATAGATACAGGCAAGGTCGTAGTAATAGCGGATATTATATGGTTCGTAAGCAACAGCTTTTTCCATTGCATTCGCAGCCTCATAATTTGTTGCCTCCCCACAAACACCACCAAACAGAACCTTTGAGGCTACCTTTTCAACCACATTCAGATTCGCCATTTTAAAATACCAGCGCCCCAGGATATGCCAGGCTCCCGCATGCTGCGCATTAGAAGCCAGAGCGGCATCTAAAAAGGTTTTTACCTGATTGATACCGACCAGGCGGCTCTTGGCTCCCGAAACCATTGCCTCAGAACTTAAAGAAAGGGCCATCACAAAATTAGACTCAGCATCAGCCGGGTTGATGTCATATGCTTTCTGCGCGTACTGCCTAGCTTTGTTGAAATGGTGCAGCTTGGCGTTGTCATCGCTGTTGTAGCGGTCGCCTATGCGACAATGCAGCAGACTGGCTTTGCAGAGCGCCTCATAACTATCCGGCGCAGCAGAGAGCACCTGCTCATACAGCTGCAGCGCCTCGCTGTCTTTGTAGCTGCTCAGCAGTTGCTTTGCCTGTTGCAGCAGTTGCTCATTCCCTGAGTAGGAGACGCCTGCCATGGCAGCAGGCGTTCCTGCACAGAGTATGCTTACCATCAGAAATATTTTGAAAAGTCTTCTCATATTTACTTACCCACTCTACAATCTACATATTGCAGAAGACTTTAGCAAGAATAATCCTGCAGAAAAAGGCTCCTTTTGGAATCTAAAACAGATCCAGTTGCTTTTTTCTTCTGAGAGCCTCCTTTTCCAGGCTTTCAAGGCTATCGTCTACCCCTTTTTCTACGGCTTCCGCCTCGTTGTGTTGGGCAGCACTTATACGGGCAGCTTCTTCCGCAAGTTCCTTTAACTCAGCAGGAACCGTCACCGGCCCCTTCTTCGGCGCCGACTTCTTTGCTTTCGCTTTTTCATCATCCGGCTGCTCTACTGCCTCCATCTTCGGCATCGACACATCCAGCACCTTGTAGTAGTTGAGTTTATTACCTAAAGCTTTCCATCCTTTTACATCGATGAACTCGCTGAGCAGCAGCTTCTCCACCTCTTTCTCGCTGCGGCGATCGCGCTTGAAGGAGATGGTTGCCAGGGGCTCCGGATGGGTGGAAACAGCCTCCAGTCGTGAACCTTTGGTTTCAGCTATGAAGGCAAACTTCTTAGCTATCGTAGAAGTCTCTACTTTAAAGCGCTTCACATAGTAGGTTTTGTTTTCTCCCTCATAGTAGATAGAAGAAATAACCAACTCCGGATCGAATTTCTGCAGCACCTTGATCTTCTCCACTGTATAATGGTTGGCCAGGTCAAAGGAAGTCAGCTCATAGCTTCCGTCCTCATACACCACCAGAATAGTATCTTCCGTGTTGAAGGAACCCAGGTAGCGGCCGCGGCCTTCTGTGTTCAGTCGGCCTATTACTTCGTCGTAATAGATCTCCCGGCCACCTAAGGTAGACTCACCAAGACTTTTCTGCACCACTTTTTTCACCGGGTACTTCGTCACGATATTACCATTCGAGCCTTTCCCTTTTATCATCAGCTCCGCAAAGTCATAATCAAAAACTTTAGCACGAGCTGTTGCCTGTGGTGACAATGAAATAGTTACAACTTCAGACTCTGAGTTCGGGTTAGCTGTAAGGTAATGCACCTTTGAACCTTTGTTTCCCTTGGTCAGATCATACTCTTTATCACGGGTAATAGATTTTACTGAGAAACGCTTGGCATAGGACACTCCACTTTTACCATCGAGGTAAATCATGTTGTACACCATGTGCTCATCGTTCTTGTTGTAGACGCCGGCCAAAATAATATCTTTCCCAACGAAGGTTTTCTCTGCCACCTTCGTCACCATAAACTTACCGTCTTTGCGGAACACGATGATGTCGTCCATATCAGAGCAGTCGCACACAAACTCGTCTTTGCGCAGGCCTGTACCAATAAAGCCGTCTTTGGCATTCATGTAAAGCTTCTGATTAGCAATGGCAACATTCTGTGCGTTAATTACATCGAACGTCTTCAGCTGTGTCTTGCGCTCACGACCCTGCCCGTACTTTTTCAGCAGTGCCTCGAAGTAAGCAATAGCATAACGGATAAGGTTTGCCAGGTTATCCTCTACCTCAGCCATCTCCTCTTCCAGCTTCCGGATGTACTCGTCTGCCTTGAAGGAGTCGTATTTGGAGATGCGTTTGATCTTGATTTCAGTCAGCCTCACAATATCCTCTTCTGTCACCTCGCGGCGCAGCAGCGGCTTGAACGGGTCCAGCCCTTTGTCTATTGCTTCCAATACCGCCTCCCACGTCTCACACTCTTCGATGTCGCGGTAAATGCGGTTTTCAATGAAAATCTTCTCCAGGGAAGAGTGGTGCCACTTGTCTTCCAGTTCTGCCCTGCGAATCTCCAGCTCACGCTTCAGCAGGTCTACTGTTTTGAACGTAGAAATACGCAGCAGCTCATCCACACTCAGGAAGTGCGGCTTGTCGTCGATGATCACGCAGGTATTCGGAGAAATCGAAACCTCGCAATCCGTGAAGGCATAAAGGGCATCAATAGTCAGGTCAGGTGATACGCCGGCAGGCAGGTGTACCTGTATCTCTACATTGGCTGCCGTGTTATCGATAACCTTCTTGATTTTAATCTTGTTGTTCTCACTCGCCTTCACAATCGACTCCATCAGGCCGGTCGTGGTGATGCCGTAAGGCACATCCCGGATGATGAGCATGGTCTTATCGACCTTCTCGATAGTGGCGCGCACGCGGATACGACCGCCACGCATCCCGGAGTTATAGTTCGTTACGTCTACCAGGCCACCGTTAGGGAAGTCTGGCATGAGCTGCGTACTACGGCCCTTCAGCACATCAATGGAGCCTTTGATCAGTTCACGGAAGTTGTGCGGCATTATCTTCGTAGACAAACCTACGGCAATACCCTCCACGCCCTGCGCCAGCAACAGCGGGAATTTCACCGGCAATGTAACCGGCTCATTTTTACGGCCGTCATACGACAGCTGCCACAGGGTAGTCTGCGGGTTAAACACCACATCCAGTGCAAACTTAGAGAGGCGGGCCTCAATGTATCGTGGAGCAGCTGCGCTGTCGCCGGTGCGTACGTCCCCCCAGTTACCCTGCGTCTCGATCAGCAGATCCTTCTGACCCAGGTTCACCATGGCGTCGCCTATGGAGGCGTCACCGTGCGGGTGGTACTGCATGGTCTGCCCTATCACGTTGGCCACCTTGTTAAAGCGGCCATCGTCCATTTCCTTCATGGCGTGCAGAATGCGTCGCTGCACAGGCTTCAGACCGTCTTCAATGGCTGGCACCGCACGCTCCAGGATTACGTAAGAAGCATAGTCGAGGAACCAGTTTTCATAAAGGCCGGCTACGGGCGTAACGTTATGGATCAGTTCTCCCTCACCGTCGTTGAAGGTTACTTCCAGATCGTCTTCGTGCTGTAATTCTTCGTTGTTCAACTCGTCGTTATGCATATACTTCCTCTACTATGTCTTTTTCAATCTTCAGATTGTCGATAATGAAATTCTGGCGCTCCGGCGTGTTCTTGCCCATAAAGTAGCTCAGGATTTTCTGTATCGTCGTGTCCTTGTGCAGGATAACCGGCTTCAGCTTAATGTTGTCTCCAATAAACTTTCCAAACTCGTCCGGCGAAATCTCACCCAAACCCTTGAAGCGGGTAATCTCAGGGCGCTTGCCCAGTTTATTGATCGCCTCCTGCTTTTCCGTCTCATTGTAGCAATAGATGGTTTCTTTTTTATTGCGCACCCGGAACAGCGGCGTCTCTAAAATGTACACGTGGCCGTTCTTCACCAGGTCCGGGAAAAACTGCAGGAAGAAAGTAAGCAGCAGCAAACGGATGTGCATCCCGTCCACGTCGGCATCTGTCGCTATCACCACACGGTTGTAGCGCAGGCCTTCCAGACCTTCTTCTATGTTAAGCGCGTGCTGCAGCAGGTTAAACTCTTCATTTTCATACACCACCTTCTTCTTCAAGCCATAGCAGTTAAGCGGTTTACCCCTTAAGGAGAACACCGCCTCTGTATCCACGTTGCGGGATTTTGTGATAGAACCACTTGCTGAGTCACCCTCTGTAATAAAAAGCGTAGAAAGCAGCGAGTTCTCATGCTTGTCTTCGTTGAAGTGCAGGCGGCAATCGCGGAGCTTGCGGTTGTGCAGGTTCGCTTTCTTGGCGCGTTGGTTGGCGAGTTTCTTCACCCCTGCCATGTCCTTGCGCTCACGCTCACTCTGCTCTATGCGCTTCTTCAGCGCCTCGGCTGTCGCTGCGTTTTTGTGCAGGTAATTATCAAGGTGCTCTTTTACAAAGTCATTGATATAGGCACGCACGGCCGGACCATCAGGCCCCATTTCAATAGAACCAAGTTTTGTCTTCGTCTGCGACTCGAACACCGGCTCCTGCACCCGGATACTGATAGCACCTACAATAGAGCCTCTGATATCCGCTGCGTCGTAATCTTTCTTATAGAAATCGCGCACGGTTTTCACCACTGCCTCACGGAAAGCCGCCAGGTGTGTACCGCCCATGGTTGTGTACTGGCCGTTCACGAAGGAGTAGTACTCTTCGCCATAATCGTTGCCGTGCGTAAGGGCTAGCTCTATATCCTCCCCTTTCAGGTGAATGATAGGGTAGCGCATACTTTCCTCATCTGCCTTGTTACGCAGCAAGTCCAGCAGGCCGTTCTCAGAGTAGTATTTCTTGCCATTGAAGTTAATGGTCAGGCCGGCATTCAGGTACACGTAGTTCCAGATCTGGTTCTCCAGGTAATCTGGGTTGAACTGGAAGTTTTTGAAAATCGTCTCGTCCGGCACAAAAGAAGTAAGCGTACCGTTGCGCTGGCTGGTCTCCTGCAGGTCATAGTCCTGCACCAGCACCCCCTGCTCAAACTCGGCCACCTTCATCTGTCCGTCGCGCACTGACTGCACGCGGAAATGGCTGGAAAGTGCGTTTACCGCTTTCGTTCCCACACCATTAAGACCCACTGATTTCTGGAAGGCCTTGCTATCGTATTTACCACCTGTGTTTATTTTGCTCACGCAGTCGATTACCTTGCCCAGCGGAATGCCGCGGCCGTAATCCCGCACCTGCACTTTATGGTCAGAGATCTTCACCTCAATGGTCTTGCCATGCCCCATCACGTGTTCGTCGATGGAGTTGTCAATTACCTCTTTTACCAGGATGTAAATACCGTCATCAGCCGAAGACCCGTCACCCAGTTTTCCAATGTACATACCGGGGCGCAGCCTGATGTGCTCCCGCGGCTCCAGCGACCGGATACTGTCTTCGTTGTAGTTATTTTGCGCTAACTCTGCCATTCTTTAAGCGTAAGTGTAGTTGTTATGGTAAATTCAACCGGAAATATAGAAAAATATAAGTGACAAGACACTATATAAAGTTCCGCGTCCCGATCTATACAACCTATCTGTTCCTGCAATGCTAAAAATATTAGTCAAATATACAAAACTAGAGGCTAATAGTCAATTCATAACTCTTAATTAAGGCTAGAAGTTCATGTAAACAAAGAAAAACCGGGGCCTTTTAAACTAACCTTTTTAGCATGCAAATATCTGATTTTTTAAATCCTATTGCCTTACATTTGCCTCTCTTTAAGTGCAATAACTGTACCTCAGGAGCTTAAGTAAGAGAAGACATCAAGATTAAATGGAAATAAAATTACCCAAGTACTTTAAGTTTACTGTTATTTTACTGGCGTTGGCGCTGCTCATTTTAGGCCTTCAAACCTTCAAGCCTATTCTGATGCCCCTGGCGTTCGCGCTGCTTTTCTCGCTGCTGCTGCTGCCTATTAACCGCGACATGGAGCGGTGGGGCATCCCGCGTCCGCTGGCCATTCTGTTAAGCATCATCCTCGTGATGGTGGTGCTGGGCCTTGTCATCTGGTTTCTGTCTATGCAGTTGGTGAGCCTTACTTCCGAGCTGGATACAGTAGGGCAAAACCTGGAAGCACTCCTGGCTAATGTACAGGAGTTTCTCTACACGCACTTCGAGATTCCACCTTCCAACAGAAACCAAATCATCCGTAATGCTATTGGCAGCATTCAGGATATTTCCACTACTTTCCTGGGCAGCACGATTTCCGTTACAACCGGGGTGCTAACGCTGCTCACTATCATCCCTATTTTCGTTTTCTGCCTGCTTTACTACCGCGACCACCTGGAGCAGTTTATATTTAAGTTCACCACGAAAGATCACCAAAGCGATTTCACGAGGGCTATGTCCAACATACAGCACGTTGTTCAAAGCTATATCTCAGGGCTGATGATAGTAATAGTAGTAGTGGCGCTGCTCAACTCAGCTGGATTATTGATTTTAGGCGTTAAGTATGCCATATTTTTTGGGGTCTTTGCCTCTATCCTGACCATTATCCCTTATATCGGCATCATGATTGGTGCTTCACTGCCCGCCCTGTTTATTTTGGCCACCACCGGTAACTTCTTCAATGCTGTAGTGGTGGTGCTCATCTTTATGTTCGTACAGTTCCTGGAGGGTAACTTTATCACACCCTTTGTGGTCGGCTCCAAAGTGAGTATCAATCCGTTTGCTGCCATTGTTGCCTTATTGGTTGGCGGAGAAATCTGGGGAGCTGCCGGTATGATTATTTCTATACCTGTCATTGCCATGCTAAAAGTGATTTTTGATGCCTATGCCCCGCTGCGTCCCTTCGGCTATTTGCTGGCTGACGTGGACGACTTGAAACCGAAAAAACAGGGGCGCATTAAGAGCTGGTTTGATGAAATTGTGAATGGCATTGGCCGCGGAAAAAAAGAAGACGATGTCAAATGAAAAGAAGTTGCTAATATAATTTGCTTTATTAGCAGAAGAGAAAGCTGACATGAAACGTAATACTAAAAACATTGGTTGTAGTGTTAGCACATGGCACCCGCCACGGCACCTTTTCTGTAAGCACTAAACATTAGCATTTTGTACGCTATTATAGACATTGAGACCACAGGCGGACAGCCGGCTCAGGACAAAATAACGGAGATTGCCATTTTCATCCACGACGGAGAGAAAATTGTAGACAAATACCACACGCTGATAAACCCCCAGCGCCCTATCCCCTTCTTTATATCGAACCTGACCGGCATCACCGACGAGATGGTGCAGGACGCTCCGAAGTTCTATGAGGTAGCCAAAGACATCGTAGAGTTTACGGAAGGGAAAGTTTTTGTGGCGCATAACGTACGCTTCGACTATTCCTTTATTAAGAAGGAATTTGCAGATTTAGGATTTACCTTTCAGCGCAAAACGCTCTGCACCGTGCGCCTGAGCCGGGCCCTTATTCCTGGCCTTCCCTCCTATAGTTTAGGCAAGCTCTGCAAAAGCATCGACATTGAACTGAAACAGCGCCACCGCGCCATTGGCGATGCCGAAGCAACGGCTGTTCTGTTCGACAAACTCATTAAACTGAACCGCCCTGTGGTGGACGGCAACATGCACATGGCCGCCGACAATACCACGCAGGTGTTGAAGGAGGAAATTAAAACGTCTTTACTACCGCCGAATATCCGGAAAGAGCAGGTGGATGCGCTGCCGATGGTGCCAGGGGTATACTACTTCCATAACGAAGCCGGCGAGGTTATCTATGTTGGCAAGAGCATCAATATAAAAAAGCGCATTATCCAGCACTTTAATATCGACTACAAAAGCAGGAAATCGCTTGACTTCAAGAACAGCATTGCGGACATCACCTACGAGACGATGGGCAATGAACTGGTGGCGCTTCTCTTCGAATCTGCCGAGATAAAGCGGATGAAGCCGCAGTATAACCGCCAGCAGCGCCGCTCTGTCTTTAACACCGGTATTTATGTGTATGAAGACGGCAACGGCTATAAGTGCCTGACATTTGGCAGCGTGAACAAGGCAGACAATGTAAGCATGACGCCTATCATCGCACTGTCGAACCAGTTTAAGGCGAAAGGCTTCCTGTACCATAAAGTAGGCAAGTACAACCTTTGCCAGAAGCTCTGCGACTTATATAAGACAACAGGAGCCTGCTTCGACTACCAGGTGCACCAGTGCAATGGCGCCTGCGTGGGCAAAGAGAGCCCGGAAGAATATAACAAGCGAGTGGATGCCGCCATTGAGTCTTTTACATTTGAGCACAACAGCTTTGTAATAGTAGGTAAAGGACGCGAGCCTGGCGAGAAATCTGTGGTAGTGGTGGAGCATGGCACCTACCTGGGCTTTGGCTTTGTGGATGATACTTTTTCTGCACATCACCTGGAAGACTTCAAAGGGGCCATCAAGCGCTACAACGACAACAAAGACGTGCAGCAGATTATCCGGGGGCACATGCGCAGCAAGCACAAGGACAAGGTAATTGTTTTTGATTAGCTGGTTTTTCTTATATCATCAACCAGGTCAGCCAAATCAGTTTTCTCCCGTAGAAGAACCTTGATACAGAAATAAACACCTTAAGCCCCATGATCCGCCTCCACAACGTAACGAAAAAATTCGGTGACTTGATGGCAGTGGATGATGTGACGCTGGAGGTGAAGAAAGGGGAAACACTGGTACTGCTGGGCACCAGCGGCTGCGGTAAAACAACCACCCTCAAACTCATTAACCGGCTGGAAGAGCTGACTGCAGGCAACATTGAGGTAGCAGGCACAGACATACGGCAACAGAAACCAGAGGAACTACGACGCAAGATTGGCTACGTCATACAAGGTGCCGGGTTGTTTCCGCACTACACCGTTCAGGAAAACATCGCTGTGGTGCCACGCCTCCTGCACTGGAACAAATCAAAAACCAGGCAACGCACCCTCGAGGTGCTGGAACTGCTCAGGATACCCTATCAGAAGTACCTCTCTAAATACCCGCACGAACTCAGCGGCGGGCAACAGCAACGGGTAGGGTTGGCACGGGCCCTGGTCGCTGACCCGCCCGTGATTCTGATGGACGAACCTTTTGGAGCCCTGGACCCGATTACCCGCAACAGTATCCGGCGTGAATTTAAGGATATTGAAGCACTGCGGCATAAAACCACTGTAATGGTGACACACGACATTGAGGAGGCCTTTGCGCTGGGAGACCGCATCTGCCTGATGGACGACGGTAAGATGCAACAGGTTGGAACGACGCAGGAACTAATTTTCCGTCCTGCCAATGGCTTTGTGACACGATTCCTAGGGCAGCACCTTTTCCAGCTGCAGTTACAGGTGCTGAACCTTCACCAGCTTCGGCCCTTTTTGCCAGACGCTTCCCCCGATGCCACATCCGATACCATTGCGCTGCCTGAAACGGCCAGTGTACTGGAGGCAACACAGGCGCTAACTGCCACAGGGGCACCGCAGCAGCGCCTTGCTTTAGCAGCAAATGCTTCAGCCCCGGCACAGACGGCTACCGTGGCTGAACTAATGGCCGCTGTAGAACAACTTACACCTACCTTGCGCGCATGACTTTACTTCAGAACTTATGGGAATTTGTTCAGATACAGGGTGATAAGCTACTGGAACAGACACTGGAACACATCGGCCTCACCTTTATTTCCCTTGCACTGGCCATTCTGGTTGGCTTGCCCGTAGGTCTGCTCATCACAAGATATAAAAGATGCGTTGGACCTGTTTTCGGAACAACAGGCATTTTGCAGACAATCCCAAGCATAGCCTTGCTGGGTTTCCTCATTCCACTATTGGGAATCGGTCCGAAGCCAGCCATCTTTGTTTTTTCCTTTATTCGCTGCTTCCAATTATCCGCAATACCTTCACCGGCATCACACAAGTTGATGCCACTGTAAAAGAAGCTGCACGGGGCATGGGGATGACAGACTGGCAACTGCTGACGCGGGTGGAGCTGCCACTGGCGTTGCCGGTGCTGTTTGCCGGCATCCGTACGGCAGCGGTGCTGAATGTAGGCGTCGCGACTTTGGCGGCATACATAGCGGCAGGCGGACTGGGGGAGTTCATTTTTGGCGGCATCGCCTTGAACAACACCCCGATGATACTGGCCGGGGCCATCCCTGCGGCCCTGCTGGCTGTGCTTCTCGATTTTCTGCTGGCGCGCCTGCAGCACCTGCGGCTTCACCTGCTTCGCCCGGCTGCGCTGCTACTTTTGCTAACTATGCCCCTTTTATCGTCGTTTTACCTCTTGCCTAACCGCGGCGGCTTTGTGGCAGGCCTCAGCCCGGAGTTTGCCGGCAGAGCCGACGGGTATCCTGGGCTGAAAAAGACATATGCCCTTGATTTGAATACTGTTATCATGGCGCCCGCGCTTGTGTACAAAGCGGTGTATGAAGGCGATGTGGATGTAATTGACGGCTACTCTACAGACGGCAAAATAAAAACATATGACCTGCGGGTACTGAAAGATGACCAGCACTCTTTCCCTCCCTATCAGGCCTCCTTTCTGGTACGGGAGCAGGTGCTGAGGAGCCATCCGGAACTGCGGGAGGTACTGGAACTGCTGAGCGGCACCATCAGCGACTCCCTGATGACTGCCCTTAACTACCAGGTAGATTTTGGTAAAGCAGCACCAGCACTGGTAGCTCAGCAGTTTCTGCAGCAGCAGGGCCTTTGGCAGCCTCCACGGAAAGGTACCGGCGAAACCATCCGGCTAGGTTCTAAAATATTTACCGAGCAATATATTCTGACTGAAATACTTGCACAACTCATCCGGGGCTACACCAATCTGCAGGTAGCGGCACAAACTGGTTTGGGTGGCACTAAAATCTGTTTTGATGCACTGGAAGCCGGTGAGATAGACATTTACCCCGAGTACACGGGCACAGGCTTGCAGGTAATACTGAATACACCTCCGGCAGTAGCAGAAACATTGTCTCAAGACAAGGACAAAGTACTGCGGTACGTGGTCCAGCAGTTTCAGGAGCAGTATCATATAGTCTGGCTGCCGCCGCTGGGCTTTAACAATACCTACGCCTTAATGATGCGGGAAGAGCAGGCCGCGAAACTGAACATCCGCAGCATCTCCGATTTAAAAGAGCACCTTGGGCGCTAAGGCTTCCTGGTGCTGTATACTTACTTTGTAGAGTGCATCTTAGGGAATTTCATGCTGTGGAATATAATCTCAGCTCTATTAGGGTGAACTTGTAAACTTCATGAACCGGCTCTGCCTGAGCCGCTGTATCAACAGCTTGTCCAGCGAATGATAAACGGCTTTTTCAATTTTGCCTTCCTGTGCTCCCTCTCTGAACTCTAAAGGGAGCACTTTCCCTCCAGGAAGTGCAGGAGTGCCTCGCACCGGTACAATAGAAAACAGAAGCCATGTTGTTTGTACCTGCATTCCCTTCTTGTGCAACGCTGCAGACAATATATATGAGGGAGTAATTTTCTATTTTATAAACTATATAGTAAGTTTACTTTCGGATGATTTCATACCAGCCTCGTAAGAAAGGGTACTAGAAATTAAAAATGTCTAAAACTTAATTATTATAAACTGTGAGCGAAACAAAAACAAGATTCAGAGCAGGCGTATTGCATGGTGACGAAGTAACAGAGCTTTTCAAGTATGCCAACGAAAATAACTTTGCCCTTCCGGCTGTTAACGTCATTGGTACGAACTCTATTAACGCTGTACTTGAAACAGCAAGAGATGTAAACTCACCTGTAATTATTCAGTTCTCACATAGCGGCGCGCAATTCAATGCAGGCAAAGGCCTGGCAAACGAACTGCAGAAGTCTGCTATTGCAGGAGCCGTTGCCGGTGCGCGCCACGTGCATATTATGGCAGAGGCCTACGGCGTTCCGGTTGTATTACACACCGACCACGCAGCAAAAAAACTATTGCCCTGGATAGATGGCCTGCTGGATGCCGGTGAGAAATTCTTCGCAGATCACGGCAAGCCGTTGTTCAGCTCGCACATGCTGGATCTATCAGAAGAAGATTTACAGGAAAACATTGAGACCTGCGCCGAATATTTAAGACGCATGGACAAAATGGGCATGACCGTAGAAATCGAGCTAGGTGTAACTGGCGGAGAGGAAGACGGTGTAGACAACTCGGATGTAGACAGCGCCCGCCTGTACACACAACCTGAAGAAGTGGCTTATGCCTACGAGGTACTAAACCAGATTAGCCACCGCTTCACGATTGCGGCTGCTTTCGGCAACGTGCATGGCGTTTATAAGCCAGGCAACGTAGAGCTTCGCCCTGAAATTCTTAAAAACTCTCAGCAGTTTATCCAGGAGAAGCACAACACAGGCCCTAACCCGGTACACTTCGTGTTCCATGGTGGATCTGGCTCGGAGAAGGCTAAAATCACTGAGGCAATCGAGTATGGTGCGATAAAAATGAACATCGACACGGACATGCAGTGGGCTTTCTGGGAAGGTATCAGAGACTACTATGAGTCTAAGAAAGAATATCTGCAGACCCAGCTGGGTAACCCAGAGGGTGAGGATGCGCCTAACAAGAAATTCTACGACCCACGTGTGTGGCTGCGTGAAGGTGAGAAAACTTTCATCAAGCGCCTGAAAGAAGCGTTCGAAGATTTGAATGCCATCAACCGTAACGCATAAATATTTCGTACACCATAAAACAGAAAAGGTGGAGCCAAGAAGCTCCACCTTTTCTGTTTTATGCGCTATAGCTGATGCGCTACTGCTTATATATTCGTCAGTTCCTTGTGTTCCAGCAGCCACTTGTAAATCTTCTCTGTGTCTTCTTTCGTGCAAAGTTCCGAGCCCGGGGTCATGGTGGCGGCTGTGCCTGCTGCTACACCAAACCGAACCACTTCATCCAGTGTTTTGTCGCCTTTTAACAGGCTCATCACCATTCCCCCTACCATGCTGTCGCCGGCGCCCACTGCACTTTTCTGCTTTACCGGAGGTGTGATGACATAACTGATACCGCTTTCTTTGGATGCCACCATGGCGCCACGCGGCCCCAAGGAAACGACCAGCACCTCACACTTGCCCTCATCCAGTATCTGCTGTGCAATCTGCTCCTGCTCCAGGGCCGAAACCTCTTCTTTGCCAACTAAGGCAGCAAACTCATTTTGGTTTGGCTTCAACAGGTATACTCCTTCTCCGGCAGCCTTAAGCAGTGCATCACCTGACGTATCAGCAATCAGCTTAAATCCTCTCCGATGGGCCATCTGTGCCAGCTGTAAATAGAAGTCATCCGGAACTCCCGGTGGCAGACTTCCGCTGGCTACCACGTACTTCGGCAACTCTGCATCCGGAATCGCCTCTAACTTATCAAAACACTGCCTCCACTCCGCTTCTGTTACCTGAGGGCCTGGCATACCAAAGCGAAACTGGTTGCCGGAGTTTTCCTCCATTACCATCAGGTTTTCACGGGTCCAGTTCTGAATGGGCATCGCCTTGAAGCTGATGTTTTCCTCCTTCAGCAGGTTACAAAGCTTTTCACCTGAAGGTCCGCCGGCTAAGAACCAGGCACAGGAACTTCCTCCAAGCTTTTTTATGGCCCTGGAAACGTTGATGCCACCACCTCCCGGCTCATAGAAGGGTACACTGCAACGTATTTTCTTCTCTGGCTGCACCCTATCGGTATAAGTGCTTTTATCTAAAGCAGGGTTTAGTGTAATGGTTAGTATTTCGTGCATAATCAAAGTCTTAAAAAGTGAAGCAGCGGCAATGGAGACTGAACCCCTTCGCCACACTGCAATTTAGTATCGCTTATCTGCTGATATCAAACTCCCGCCGGTCGCCGGTCTTAAAAGTGAAGACGGTACCATTTACCCCAATCTGCACTTCCCTTGCCCACCCTTTGTCCACGACAATCTGCAGTTTGTCGTGCGTGAACTGGAGCGAAATCCAGTGGCTGCGGTAGCGGAGTTTGAAATCAAGGCAACCTACTTCCTCAGGCAAAACGGGATTTAGCCACAGCACGTTGTCCTGAATTTCAATCCCGGTGAATCCACGTTGCATCAAATCTACTGTACCTGCCATCGCACCAAGGTGTATCCCCTCAGGTGTAGTGCCTCCCTGTACGTCTTCTACATCGCTCACCAGGGCTACCTCAAAGTTGTTCCAGGCCCTTTTCCGGTCTGAGCGCGACAGTACCCAAGAGTGTACAATTTTGCTGAGGGTAGAGCCATGGGAGGTGCGTTCCTCATAGTAGGCTATGTTTTCAGGTATATGTTCGGGCTTGAAAGCATAGCCCAGCAAATCAAACAAATGTACCAGCTCATCAGAGGAGAACAGGTAAAAGAGCATCAGTACATCTGCCTGCTTGCTGGCTTTGTACCTGTTTACATTATCGTTTTCACTTTCCAATATACGGTCCAGCCGCATCGATTCGCCATACCTAGATTTGTACTCCTCCCAGGCAAACTCCTGTAGCTGATCGTAGCCCTCAAACTGCGCTATGATGTTGCTCTGCCCAATAAAGGGTACGTACATTTTCTGACTGATGTCGCGCCAACGGGCTATGTCTGCCTCCGTGACACTTAACTTCTGCAAAAGCTCCCCGATGTGAGCATCATCCAGTATCTGAAACAGCTGCAATGCCCGTTGAATCACCCACACCGCCATGACATTGGTGTAGGCATTGTTGCTAAGGCCAGGTTCGTCAGAGCCCGGGTAGTCGGCGTGGTACTCATCAGGGCCCACGACATGATGGATTTCATAGCGTCCGGACTTACTGTTGAACTCCGCGATAGCAGACCAGAAGAGGGCAATGTCCAGTATCATCTCGGCTCCCACAAAGGTGAGAAACTCCATGTCCTCGGTAGCCTGGTAGTACTGCCAAACATTGTAGGCGATGGCCCCGTTAATGTGGCGCTGCAGGTGCGTGTTATCTACCAGCCAGTTACCAGACTGAGGATTCAGGTGTACCTGCTGCGTCTCCTCCCGTCCATTGCTGCCGCTCTGCCAGGGAAACATTGCCCCCCGGTAACCTGCCCGGGCGGCAGCAAATCGTGCTTCGGGAAGCCTGCGGAAGCGGTAAAAAAGCAACTCACGGGTTAATTCCGGCAGGTGCAGGTTAAGAAATGGAAAGATAAAAAGCTCGTCCCAGAAGATATGCCCACGGTATGCCTCCCCGTGCAATCCGCGTGCCGGCACCCCTACATCCATGCCCATCGTGTTGGGGGAGACCGTTTGCAGCAAATGGAAAATATGCAGCCGAAGAATGGATTGCGCTCTGGTATTGCTGGCTATCTGTATGTCTGTGCGCTTCCAGAGGCGTTGCCATGCCAGCCTGTGCTTCTCCAGCAGTTGGGCAAAACTGCCTTGCCTTTCACTGTTCCGGCAGGCATCCTGCAAGGGTTCTGAAATGGCTTTATCCCGGGAGGTGTGCAGTTGCACCACCTTTTCTACCCGCAGCGGCCGTTGCTGCTCGCATTTCAGTTTAATGTGGTGTGCGACATACCCCTCTTCCGCCTGCAGTGTGCGCTCAAAGCCATTCCCATTGGGCTCCATAAACACGCGGGTGCGCGCTGCCTGCGCCATCAGAATTTTTGACTGCACCGTTTGTACTTCCAGAAAGATGGTTTCCTCGTTATGCTGCCCCTGCTGCAGTGCTGTAAGGTGCTGGCTTTCATAATCCCGGTACCGGGCTACGCCGCTGTTGGTGACCTGCCCGTTCAGGGCGGACTTTATCTCTATCTCGCCAGTCCAGTTCTGTGGTGTGAGTTCCCACTCTACAGCTGCCACATGTGGGTTAGCCATACTGACAAACCGCCTGCTGCGAAGGGTGCTTTCGCGGCCACTGGCATCGCGGAAGCGCATGTTGCGCTCCAGCAAACCCTGCTTTACATCCAGTTCCTGCCTGAAACTGACTATCTCTACCCGCTCTACGTCAAACCAGGCTTCAGCTTTATGCCGGAAGGTCAATGGCAGCCAGTTTGGCCAGTTTACCAAGTCCTCGTTCTCTACCTTCCTACCGGCAACCTCAGATGTAAGCCTGTTATAGCCGCCGGCTAAATAAGTGCCGGGGTAATGGCGCTTTCCATCTGCCTCCGCCTCTTCAAAAGCACCGCGGGTGGCAACATAGCCATTGCCCAGGGTGCACAGGGCCTCCCGAAGCGGCTGCTCCTCCGGTACCAAGGCGTCATATATGATATTCCAATCATACATTTTGCTGGCTCTTCACTGTTTGTGTCAAAGCTTCTAAAAAGGCAAGCACATCAGTTACATCTTCCAGCCTGTATTCTGCCGCAGTTTTTTCATCGTGTTCGCCCACCATAATGCCTATGCCCTCACCTTGCAGCGTAGCAAAAGCATCTTCGTCTGTGATATCATCCCCAATGTAGAGCGGTACAATGTCCGGCTTGTTCAGGTCGAGTTCCTCCATCAGCCACCTTACGGCTTTGCCCTTGTGCCAGTCCAGGTTGGGCTTCAGTTCCATTATCTTTTTGCCGGGCCCTTTCTTCAGCTCCGGGTGCTGGTCGATGACTTCCTCTGTAATCTGGAGCACCTTGCTTACCTGGTCATCAGGCACGTTGCGGTAATGCACGGCTATGGCATAGCGCTTTCGCTCCACCAACACACCTTCTATGTCCTTTAGCCTTTCGTCAAGTGTTTTCTGGGCTTTGTCCAGTGCTGGCACGGCTTCGCTGGCGCCACCCGGTTCAGTATGCATGTTATTTGGCCCGGAAATGTCAAAGCCATGGGAGCCGGCATAGTACAGATTATCCAATTGTACCAGCTTTTCTACGTTAGCGCGGTCACGGCCACTTACCACTGCCACACTGCAAACATTGGCCAGCCGTTGCAGCGTATCCCGCATCTCCTGCGTCATTACGGCTTTATCAGGGTCTTTAACAATGGGGCTCAGGCAGCCGTCATAATCCAGGAAAACAGCAGGCTTTTTCCCCTGAATCAGCTGGGGGATGTCGTGCAAAGCGGAAGGTAAATCTGTTGCCTCCTGTTTCTGAACAGGTTTGTTGGATTGGTCTTTCATAATATTTGTTCTGTTGGAAATTTATCCAGCACCAGGTCGGCGCCGTGTTTTAAAAGTTCTGAAGCTTCGTCTGTTCTGTTAATGCCAACCACCAGGGCAAAGCCACCTGCCTTGCCTGCCTCCACACCAGCCAGGGCATCCTCAAAAACCGCCGCCTGGTCTGGCAGCACGCCCAATTGCCTGGCGGCTTCTGTAAATACATCCGGAGCAGGCTTGCCCTTCAGGCCCAGTTCTATGGATACTACACCATCCACCCGCACCTCGAATAACTCCTCCAGCCCGGCCGCAGCAAGAATAGCCTGGCAGTTTTTACTGGCTGAAATAACTGCTGTACGGAAGCCCTGCACTATCATCTGTTTTATAAAAGATACTGTATCAGCATATACTTCAACGCCTTCCTGGCGAATCAATTCCTGAAAATAATCATTTTTCAGGTTGCCTAAACCAGCCACTGTTTCTTTTCCGGCAGCATCTGCCGCTGTACCTTCTGGCAGCACGATGTTCCGGGAGGCCAGAAAATTCCGCACACCATCGTAGCGCGGCATCCCATCGATATAGTCCCTGTAATCTGTTGCGATATCCAGCGGCTTGTATACCAGCTGCTCCTGCCCTCCTCGCTGCAGCAGGTAATCATCAAACATCTTCTTCCAGGCATTAGCATGCACCTTCGCTGTCTGCGTAATCACCCCGTCTAAATCAAAGATAAGCGCCTTTATATTCTTTTGCGCAAATAGCTGTGAGAGGTTGGATGAAGGCATGGCTTGGTTCTTAACGCGCATTTTGATGTTCACTTTAAGTGATACTACCCAATTCACCTGCCTTAAGTTGTTTTAAGCTGCCTCTTTCAAGACGACAGCTTGCTGCAGGAGCAGTCTAAAGAATGCTGCTGCTATAATGCCTGTAAACAAACAAAGCCTCTTTATGCAGAGGCTTTGTTTGATATAATGCTTTCCTGAAGCAACGAAAACAGGAAGTACCTCCTTAGGAGTTTACGGCAGTTTCGTCGTTCACTTGTACCTCAGCGGCAAAACCTTTTATAATGAGATCTGCACCACTCTCCTCCAGTGACTCCCTTTTCTGGCCGTGATCCACGCCCACTACGAGCCCAAAACCTGCTTGCTTGGCGGATTGCAATCCATCAGCAGAATCTTCGAACACAGCAGCCTCCTTCGGCTCCACTCCCAGTTGCCGTGCTGCCTCCAGGTAAATATCCGGAGCAGGTTTGTTTTTCAGCTTCAGCTCTGCAGCCACCACTCTGTCTACACGCGCATCAAAAAGCTTCTCCAAGTTGGCACGCCGGATGATGGTCAGGCAGTTTCTGCTGGCAGAAACTATGGCAGTTTTCATACCCTGCTCCTGTTGTTCGTTTATCCACTTCACAGCATTGTCAAACACCACGACGCTGTTCTGCTTCAAAAGCTCGTGAAAGTAAAAGTCTTTACGCTCACCCAGTCCGACAATGGTGTTTTCGTTTTCATCATCATCCGGATTGCCTTCAGGAACTTCAATGCCACGGGACTTCATGAAATTACGCATGGCTTCAAGACGCGGAACACCATGCACAAAAGTACGGTAATCTTCCATGAAGTTGAATGGCTCGTATGTCTTGCCTTCCTGCTCGCCCCTTTGCTTCAGATACGAATCACAAAGCTTTTTCCATGCTTCCGCATGTAAAGCCGACGTGTTGGTAACAACACCATCCATATCCATGATAAGGGCCTTGATATTTCTTTCTTTTATAAGATTGTTCAGGTTACTCATATTCGTTTAATTAGTCTTTAGCTTTTAATTACGCCTTAAGTCAAACAGGTCCGGAATAAAACCGATAACTGAAAGGAAACACAGACCTGCTCTTAAAGTGTGTCGCAATAGTTTCCTCTTATCAGAATTCCGGCAGGAACAATTTCCTGGCTGCTCCTGGTAACTGCCTTTGATTCCCCTTCAATTCCGGAACTACACCTTCGCGCAGGCATGTGCTGATGCTTTACACCAATCTGCAAATTAAGTTGTTTAGACAGGAGTTTTTACAGGCGCAAAAACGCACTTTTATCTTTTCCTGCTTTTGCTGCTGTTCCTATACCTGGCCATTTGCCGGCATTCTTACCAAATATAAAAAGATATTAATTTAAATGCGGGATTGGCCTCTAGAAATTAAACTTAATTCAGCCGGTTTTTGGTGTGCAGGCACACAAAAAATGAAATATGGGCATGAAAGCAGCGAGTGACTGCTTTGCCTTTGGGTTGAATCTGAAATTCGGAACAGTTTAAACCATCCTGCTTAAGGCGCACGCACCAAGCCGGCTGATGACCGGGTAGCAACAGGATTTGTGAAAGACTAAGCTCCAGTCGGCAGGATTGTCATCAACCAAGGAAGCTGTGCCTGATGCACACGGGTTCAGCGAAGGGAGCCAGAATTTTTTAGTGCTGGCAAGGGGGTGCCTAAAGCTTTTGCTTCTTTCAGGGGTTGCCTTTCGTTTGCTCTTCCGGCGGTATGTTGGCATCATGCTCAGGCCGCCGGACATTATCCTCACTACTGGTGATGTTCCCAACCGGTTCTTCAGGCTGAACAGGCTTTTTGCCCTGCTTCTGCTCCTTGTTTTGTACCTCTGCCGCCTGATGCTGCCTATTTTCCTTCATTGTTATACTTTTATCTCTTTTAAGGGTATACATAACCTGTCTACGAAGGAAAACATAGATTTGATTTTGCCTTCAATCATGCACCTTCACAAAAGGATAGAGAATCATTTTATGATCATAACTTTGATTCTTTATCCTTATAAAGCTATCATTGCATAGAAAACTTATGAAGAATACGCGCACAACCTCCTGGCTTCATGTTTGAAGGGAGGGCAAGCTGTAGCTACACTGTAAAAAGAAATATTATGCTGAAAAACTATTCCCCTACCCAAGCCAAGGCGTGGCAAAAACTAGAAAAACATTATCAGGAAATAGCACCGAAGCACCTGCGGGAGCTTTTTGAGCAGGACCCACAGCGTTTTGAGAAGTTCTCGCTGCAGTTAGAGGACATGCTGTTCGATCTTTCTAAAAACCGCATCACCGAAGAAACGCTTTCTTTACTGACAGAACTGGCGGAAGAAACGGAATTGCCTGCCGCCATAGAAAGCATGTTCAGGGGAGAGCCTATAAATGCAACGGAAGGCCGTGCGGTGCTGCATACCGCTTTGCGCAATTTCTCTGATGAAACGCTGGAAGTGGACGGTGAAAACGTTCTGCCAGAAGTACGGGAGGTGCAGCAGCAAATGAAAGCCTTCTGCGGGAAGCTGCACAGCGGCGAGTGGACGGGCTATACAGGCAAAGCCATCAACCATGTGGTCAACATTGGCATCGGCGGTTCTGACCTCGGGCCACAGATGGTGTGTGAAGCGCTGAAAAGCTACAAAAAGGAAAACATCGAAATCAGCTTCATCTCTAACGTAGATGGCACAGACGCCGCGGAGGTGCTGCGCCACCTGAACCCTGAAACGACTCTGTTTATCATCGCCTCCAAAACCTTCACCACAAAAGAAACCATCACCAATGCAAAGACTGCCCGTGAGTGGTTCCTGAAGAAAGCAGAGGATAAAGAGTATGTCAAGAAACACTTTGTGGCGCTTTCTACTAACGTGGAGGCAGTTGTTGAATTTGGCATCGCCCCTGAAAACACCTTCCGCTTCTGGGACTGGGTAGGTGGCCGCTTCTCTTTATGGTCTGCTATTGGCCTCTCTATCGCCTGCGCCCTGGGTTACGACAAGTTTGAGGAACTGCTGAAAGGTGCCGAAGCCATGGATAAGCATTTCCGCCAGGCCCCCTTGCGCCAGAACATTCCGGTGCAACTGGCTTTGCTAAGTATCTGGTACACCAATTTCTTCGGATGCCAGACGCATGCTGTGCTGCCTTATGACCAGTACCTGCGCCTGTTGCCAGACTACCTGCAGCAGCTGATGATGGAAAGCAATGGTAAAAGCATAGACCGCAACGGAGAAACAGTAACGTACCAGACACAGCCTGTTATCTGGGGTGCCGCCGGCACGAACAGCCAGCACTCTTTTTTCCAGCTCATTCACCAGGGTACCGTGCTTATTCCTTCTGATTTTATAGCCCCTGCCAACAGCCACAACCCGGTAGGCCAGCACCACCCGCTCCTGCTTTCTAACTTCTTTGCCCAGACAGAAGCCTTGATGAAAGGAAAAACAGAAAAGGAAGTGCGGGAAGAGCTGAGCAAAAAGAACATGAGCAGCGAAGAACTGGAGCAACTGGTGCCGCATAAAGTATTTGAAGGAAACAAGCCCTCCACCTCTATCATGTTCAAACTGCTGACGCCTTATACCCTTGGTAACCTCATTGCCATGTATGAGCATAAAACCTTTGTACAGGGCGTTATCTGGAATGTCTACAGCTTCGACCAGTGGGGTGTTGAGCTCGGCAAGCAGCTGGCAGGCACTATTGAAGGAGAGCTGTTGCAGGACAAGCAGGCTAACCACGACAGCTCTACAGCAGGCCTGATAAATTACTACAGGAATAACCGCTAACAAGAATTAGCATGTCACGTTAAAAGCGAGGTATACCACGAAAGCTGGTGTATCTCGCTTTTATGTTTTATAAAACTCAGAACAAACATTCACACTCCCCTGTGCAGCAACTGCCCTCCCTGGTACTGCTGCTGATAATTTGTTTTCTGTTGAGTGGCTGTGCCAACGATGGCTTTTTTCAGGAGGACGCGCTTGCAACCGGTACGGAGTTAGAGGGCAAAGCGCCCGCAGGCCCCGACAGCGTATGGGTAGTGGCAGGCCGCCACTACGACCGCAGCGGGTTCCACCGCTTTTTCTGGGGCGACCATAATCGTGCCCTTTGGGCTACTCCGGTAAAGCTTCCTGTATTTAAATTAGATTCTGTACACGGAGGACTTCGTGTAGTTGATAAAGGAGGCGGCTTCCAGACAACAAGCTTTGATTTAAAGGACAGCGCTGGCCGCCTGTATGCCTTTCGCTCTGTAGATAAAGATCCGGTGGAGGTTGTACCACCGTTCTGGCGCAAAACTTTTGTTGCAAACATCCTGCGGGATCAGATATCGGCGGCAAACCCTTATGGAGCACTTGTGGTGCCTGTGTTGGCTGAGGCTGTAGGCGTGCATCATGCTAACCCCAAGCTTTACTATGTGCCCCACGATGATACAAGCTTTGGCCAATATGCACCTGATGTGCAGGGAAAGATTTTCATGCTGGAGGAAAAGTATAAAAAACCCCGTGATATTACGCCGGATTTTAACGAGGCTGTTGATTTTGTCAGCTCCGAGAAAGCACTGCGCCTCCGTTTTGATAACAATACCCATTACATAAATCAGAAAGCATTTGCAAGGGCGCGGCTACTGGACCTGCTCATCGGCGACTGGGACCGCCACAAAGGGCAGTGGGAATGGGCCGTTCAGAAAGAAGGTGCAGATACTTACTATGTACCTATTCCCAAAGACCGGGACCAGGTTTTTTTGGAAATGGGCGACGGATTAATTCCCGCTATAGCCACCAGTAAACTCCTGGTGCGCAAGTTTCATTCTTTCGATGATGACTTCAGCGATGTGAAAGCTTATATGATAAACGCTGAGTTTGTGGATGAGCGCTTCCTGAACGAGCTTACACTGCAGGAATGGCAGCAGATAGCAAAAGATATGCAGGCAGCATTGACGGATGATGTAATTGAGAAAGCCGTGAGGCAGCTACCAGACCCTATCTATAAACAAATAGGCGAGAACCTGGCACAAAACTTAAAAAGCAGGCGTGACCTGCTACACGGTGCGGCTACCAAAATGTACGGGATATTAGCGAAAGGGGTCACTGTGGCTGGCTCCGATGCAGCGGAGCATTTCTTTGTGAACCGCCTTGATAACGGCCGGACAGAAGTAACCGTAAGGCGTCCTGCATACGCTGGGGTACCAGCCAGCCAACTGTACCACCGCATCTTCTTTGAGAATGAAACAGAGGAAATTATTCTTCACGGACTGGCAGGCGACGACACATTTGTTGTAAAAGGAAAGGTAGATGACGCCATTCCGCTAAAAATTTACGGAGGCTTAGGAGAAGACGTCATAGCAGACAGTTCTGCTGTGGCTGGCTGGAAAAAACTGACCAGGATTTACGATACAGAAAGAGGGAACGAAATCTACTTCGGTTCCGAAGCGCAGGACAGAACCACCCGCGACGTACGGGTGCACGCCTATGACAGGGAAGGAAACTAACTTAATTGGCTTTCTTCTCCTTCGCTACCTTCTTCAGCATTTTCAGCACCAGTTCTTCGGTATCAGAAAGATACCTTGTTTCAGAATCCTCAGCATCGTGCCGCTTCAGGTACTTTAACAGCTTGTCTTCCCGGAACAGGTTAACTACCTCCGGGTGGATATAGTACTTACTGCAAACGCTGGGCGTGTTGCCCAGGCCTCTGGCTACATCCTTTACAGCTTCTTTGATGCTTTTATCTTTGGTCAGATCCGGCTTTTCTTCCAGCACATTCTCCAGGCACTCCACCATCCTGACGGTGCCGCCCCAGGTACGAAAATCCTTGGCTGTGAAGTCTTCCTCAGTTACTTCCCGCAGGTACTCGTTCACATCCCCTGATTCCAGCGTCTGCCGCTCCCCGCTTTCGTCGTAGTACTGGAAGAGGTCGTAGCCAGGAATATCGCGGCACTTCTTCACAAGGCGTGCCATGGTGCGGTCTTCTAATTCTATTTCATGCTCCACCCCTTTCTTTCCCCTGAAGGCAAAGCGGATGTTGCTCCCGTTAATCTTCACATGCTTATCACGCAGGGTAGTGAGCCCATAGGATTTATTAGACTTGGCATAATGGCGGTTTCCTATCCGGATAAGGGCATTGTCCATGAGAGAAAGGACCAACGCAGTAACTTTGCGCCGGTCCAGTTTAGGCGATTTGATATCCTGCTGGATGCGCTCCCGCAGCTTTGGCAGGTGCTCCCCAAACTCGATCATGCGTCCAAACTTGGTCAGGCTGCGGGCCTTTTGCCAATCCGGATGATAAATGTACTGCTTGCGCCCTTTTTCATCTCGCCCCGTTGCCTGCAGGTGCCCCTTCGGTGATTTACAGATCCACACATCCTTCCAGGCGGGCGGAATAACCAAAGCCTTCAGGCGCTCCAGTGTTTTCTCATCTGTCACCCGTTCGCCTTTTTCATCCAGAAAATAAAAGCCTTTCCCTGCTCCCTTGCGGGTATAACCGGGCTTTTCATCGGTGGTATAACTCAGACCGGCCCAAGCTGCAGATTTGGATGGATCGGCATATAGTTCGTGAAAGTCGTTCTTCTTTGCCATCTTATGAGGCGTCCTCTTCTCTCTTACCCCTGCACATCATACTTCACTTTCCGGCAAAAGTTGTACAATATCTGCGGCTTTCATGCTGTATGTACAACAAGTTTTCGATTCTGCCTTATCTTTGCTACACCTCAACACTTTTGTAAAGCTGATACCATGCACAAAAACATATCTTACCTCTATGCTTTTTTCGGCTTTTTTATGCTGGCCTGCGGCGTTGTGGCCGTCGATCTGGCAGGTGAACAGGCCAACACAGCCTTGATAACAGGCGCAGCAGGCGGGCTTATTGGTCTTACGGCCGGGCATTTCCTGAACCGGGGCAAGCGCTGGGGCTATATGCTTGGCACCATAGAAGCCGGACTACTGACACTGCTGCTGGGGTGGCGTTCTGCCACTTACTTTCTGAAACTCCTGGGATTGATGCAGCAGCCGCAGGACACCCTCTCCACAGAAACAGCGGGCATGGCTTTTCTTCTCACAACCGCTATGCTGGTTATTGCATTTCTGACACTGGCCGTCTCCGTTATGTTCGGGAAGCAGGTGTTAAGAGAGACAAAATAGGCGTTCGTCTATAAAGTTTTCTCTTCTGCAACTCAAAGCCTATCTTGTTTTGTTAATTTAACTCCACCTTAACAAAGCAAACATGGTTCAAAAAATTGGCTTGAGCATGGTTCTTACAGCCAGCCTTATAAGTGCGGCTGAGGCTCAGACAAAGCTCGTAGAAAAGGTAACGAAGCAAGGCGACGAGCTGGTAATCCCTTACAGCAAGTATAAACTGGCAAACGGCCTGACACTGATAGTACACGAAGACCACTCTGACCCGGTAGTGCATGTGGATGTCACCTACCACGTAGGCTCCGCCCGCGAGGAAATAGGTAAGTCCGGTTTTGCGCACTTCTTCGAGCACATGATGTTCCAGGGCTCCGATAACGTGGGCGACGAGGAGCATTTCAAAATTGTGTCTGAGTCTGGTGGTACCTTAAACGGCTCAACCAACCGCGACCGCACCAATTACTATGAAACTGTGCCAAGCAACCAGTTGGAGACAGCCCTCTGGCTGGAAGCAGACCGCATGGGCTTTTTACTGGATGCAGTAACGCAGCAGAAGTTTGAAGTGCAGCGCGAAACGGTAAAGAATGAGCGTGGTCAGAACTACGATAACCGCCCCTATGGTCTGGTGTATGAAATGACCTCTAAAAACCTCTACCCTTACGGCCACCCTTACTCCTGGACTACCATCGGCTACCTGGAGGACCTGAACAGAGGGACTTTAGACGACCTGAAAAATTTCTTCCTCCGCTGGTATGGCCCGAACAACGCGACCTTAACGGTAGGTGGCGATGTGAAGCCGGAAGAGGTAGTGAAATTAGCAGAGAAATATTTCGGTTCTATACCGGCAGGCCCGGCTGTGCAGGACATGAAGCCGGTGATGCCGCAGCTAACGCAGGACCGTTACGTTTCTTACGAAGACAACATCCGTTTCCCGATGCTGCGCATGACTTTCCCGACACCAGAGGCAGGCCATAAAGACGAGCCGGCACTGGACGTGCTGGCAGAAGTGTTGGGACAGGGCAAAAACTCTATCTTTTACAAGAACTTCGTGAAGGCACAAAAGGCCATGAATGCCTCCACCTTCAACTCTACTTCTGAACTGGCAGGTGAATTCGGTATTTCTGTAATGGCTTACCCGAATACCAGCCTGGCTGAAACAGAAGATCTGGTGCGCAAGTCTCTTGCCGAGTTCGAGACACGCGGCATCAACGAAGAAGACTTGATTCGCTTTAAAGCGGGTGCAGAATCCAGCCTGATTAACCGTATGGCCAGCGTCAGCGGGAAAGTGAGCCAGCTTGCTTTTTACGAGACCTTCCGCAATAATCCGAACTATATCCAGGAAGAGCTGAAGCGCGTCCAGTCGGTAACGAAAGAGGATGTAATGCGGGTATACAACCAGTATATCAAAGGCAAGAACAGTGTCATCCTGAGTGTGGTACCAAAGGGTAAAACAGACTTGTTAGCCAAAGCCGATAACTACACTATCTCCCAGGAAGGCTTCGTACCTGCTGCAGATGAGTACAGCGGCCTGCAGTACACCAAGGCAGTAGACACCTTCGACCGTTCCGTGCGTCCGGCCGCTGGTGCCAACCCGGTTATCAATGTTCCGAACTACTACACAAACAAGTTCAGGAACGGCTTAAAGGTAATCGGAGCTAATTCAACTGAATTGCCAACCGTTACTCTGCAATTGACCATAAAAGGTGGTCACCGCCTGTCTGCTGCAGACCCAGCCAAAGCAGGTATCAGCGCACTGACTGCTGATATGATGAATGAGGACACCGAAAACTATACTTCCGAACAGTTCAGCAACGAACTGGACAAACTGGGCTCTTCTATCCGCATCGGCTCAGGCGCCGAAGAAACATATATTCAGGTACAGTCGCTGAAAAAGAACCTGGACAAGACCCTGGCCCTATTGCAGGAGCGCTTGTTCAGACCAAAGTTTAACCAGGAAGATTTTGACCGCCTGAAGAAGCAGCAGCTGGAAGCCATTGCCAACCAGGCCACACAGCCTACTGCCATTGCCGGTAAGGTGTACAACAAGCTGCTTTATGGCGAAGGCAACATCATGGCCATTCCAACATCAGGCACAGTGCAGACAGTAGAAAACATCACCCTGCAGGATGTGCAGAACTTCTATGCGCAGAACTACACTCCAACGGTGTCTAACCTGGTAGTTGTGGGTGACATTTCAGAGAAAGAGATCATGAAAAAGCTCACCTTCCTGAAGAACTGGAAAAAGAAAGAGGTGAAGCTACCTGCTGACCAAAAAGCACCGCAGATCGAGAAAACCCGCATCTACATTGTTGACAAGCCGGATGCAGCGCAATCTGAAATCAGAATTGGTTATGTTGCTATGCCCTTCGATGCAACCGGCGAGTATTACAAAACCGGTTTGATGAACTATGTATTAGGTGGTGCGTTCAACAGCCGCATCAACCTGAACCTGCGCGAGGACAAAGGCTATACCTATGGTGCCCGCTCTTACTTTGGCGGTAGCCAGTATGCTGGTCCTTTCACGGCTTCTGCCGGTGTTCGTGCCGATGCCTCAGCAGAGTCTGTAACAGAATTCATGAAGGAGCTGACGAACTACAAGAACCAGGGCATCTCAGAAGATGAACTTCGTTTCATGAAGAGCTCCATCGGCCAGGCTGAAGCGCGCAAATACGAAACACCTTACCAGAAAGCGGGCTTCCTGGGCAACATCATTGAGCATAACCTGAGCAAGGATTTTGTGAAAAAGCAGACAGAAATATTGAACAACATCACCAAGAAGGAGATTGATGCACTGGCAGCTAAAAACCTGCCTGTAAACAACATGCACATTGTGGTGGTGGGCGACAAGAAAACTGTCCTGCCAAAGTTAGAAGCCCTGCAGTATGAGGTGGTAGAAGTGGATGCCGACGGTAACCCCATCGGAAGCTCTTCTGTGAAGTAACACACTTTTCAGCTGATATGAAAAGAGCCCTTGCCTGTGCAAGGGCTCTTTTGTTTTATACCCTTTATGCTACACCGCCCCCGGAACTGGTGTAACCATACCTGCGTAAACCGGCGTATGGCAGAAGCACGTGTAGCTGCTTTCGTTTATCATCAAAATATTTGAAAAGAACTATATGAGTGGGGACAGGCGGAACGTTGCACTAAAACACGCTTAAATACTTATGAACAAAAACAACAAAAATACTTTCTGGTTACTGACGTTCCTCAGCATATTCCTTTTCAGCAGCTGCAAAGACAATGACGGCGTCATTTTTTCGATACAGGATGATATAAACCTGGGGCAGCAGGTATCCGGGGAAGTGGATTCTACTTACAGGGCCCAGGGCAAGTTACTGGAGCGCAACAGCAGCAATGCCAACGTACAGCGGGCGTACCAGAACCTGGATCGCATTGTAGACCGCATTCTGAGTTCAGGAGCTGTTAAGTATGAGCGGGAGTTTCCGTGGACAATAAAAATCATCAAGGATGATGAAACATTGAACGCTTTTGCCACTCCAGGGGGGTACATCTACGTCTACACCGGCCTTATTCAGTATTTAGAAGATGAGGACCATTTTGCCGGAGTGCTCGCCCATGAAATTGCGCACGCTGACAAACGCCACAGCATCAAGCAGCTTCAACGTGACTACGGCATCTCGCTGTTGATTTCGGTAGCGCTGGGCAACGACCCCGGCACCTTGCAGCAGATAGCGGCACAGGTAGCGGGCAACCTGACCGGGCTAAAGTTTAGCCGCGATGCTGAAACGGAAGCTGATAATGCCTCTGTGGATTACCTGGGAGGCACCGATTACTATGCCTGCGATGGGGCAGCAGGCTTCTTTATCAAATTAGAACAGGAGGCGCAGCAAGGGTCTATACCGGAGTTCTTCAGCACACACCCTAACCCGGGCAACCGTGTTCAGAACATTCAGCAGCTGGCCTCGCAGAAGGGCTGCAAAACCAGTTCAGCACCTGATACTGATTTCAACCAACTGAAAAACGCGCTAAACTTATAAACCTGGAATGCCTGCCCGACCAGCAGGCATTTTTAATTCGAGCACTATGAAAAATCTCAATAAAAAAGGCACCCAAGCCATCCTGAAAGCAGAAGAAAAAGTTGACCACCTCACGTTTGAGCTCAAGAACAAGCTGGGCTTGAACCGGCCACTGCACATTGTCACGTACCGGAGCTACGGCACCCCCAACCGGCTTTATGTTAAAGGGCGGGTACTGGTAAACAAAGGTATCAGGCGTTCAGAAACGAATGATACCCTCTGGGAGAACCTCCTGAACATGTACCGCCGCTTCGAAAGCGATGAAATACCAAATGCACGGGTACAATTAACGCTGCAGGGGCAACAGCATGAAATAACCACGGATGCGGAAGGCTACTTTGTGCTGAACATGGAGCCGAAGGAGCCGCTTCAATTAGATGACATCTGGCATAAGATTGACATCAGGCTAATTGACGCCCCCATGACGTTTGAGGGTGAAGTGAGCGAGCCCGCCTATGTGTTGGTGCCACCACCTGATGCCGAGTACGGCATTATCTCTGACATAGACGACACCATTATTCGCACAGGGGCAACAAGCCTGCTGGAAACAGGACGAAACGTGTTGCTGAACAATGCCCACACCCGCATCCCGTTTCATGGGGTGTCTCAGTTTTACCGCTCGCTGCAACTGGGCCGCAACGGCAAGCGGAACAATCCTTTTTTCTACGTGTCCAGCAGCCCCTGGAACACGTACGACCTGCTGTACCATTTTCTAGAGCTAAATGAAATTCCCCAGGGCCCGCTCCTGCTCCGCGACTTTGGCATTGACGAAAAAAAGTTTTTGTCTTCAGACCATATGAGCCACAAGTATAAGGAGATTGCGAACCTACTGATGACGTATCCGAAGCTGAACTTTATTCTGATTGGCGACAGCGGGCAGCAGGATGCTAAAATCTACAGCGAAGTAGTTAAAAACCACCCGGGCCGCATTATGGCTATTTACATCCGGGACGTGAACATTGAAGCCCGTACCAAAGCCGTTACCACGATCGCTGACGAGATGAAGCAGGATGGTGAGGTCGAGATGCTGTTGGTGAAAGACACCGCCGCCGCCGCAGAACATGCTGCAGAGTGTGGGTTCATCTTCACTGAGCAGGTGCAGGAAGTGAAACGGGAAGTAAAGATAGACGAAGAGGGCGATGTATAGCTTTTATTAAGCAGCTAACTTAAAAAATATAATTTGCTGCATATACTTTACCAGAAGCAATCACGGTTATATATGAAAAACATATATTCTAAAGCCACACACTTATCCTTATGAAGATAAAATTCTGGAAGAAGAAAACTGCGGTGAATGCACCTGAAAAAAAGAGCGCAGCCAGAGAATGAGGAAACGCTGTTATGTTTGCAGTAGTTGCGGCCAGCATCATCCGGTGGGCAACGTTTGAGGCATATGCCATTCCAACTTCCTCCATGGAGAAGTCACTGCTAGTGGGTGATTACCTTTTTGTCAGCAAACTGCATTATGGCTCCCGCACACCGGCTACGCCTCTGCAGGTTCCACTGACACACCAAACCATATGGGGTACAAATATTCCCTCCTACTCTGATGCTATTCATTTGCAGGCTTTCCGCTTGCCAGGCTTCTCTGAAATAAAGCACAACGATGCTGTAGTTTTTAATTACCCTGCAGAGGAAGCACGCCCTACAGATTTAAAAACCAACTATATAAAGCGCTGCGTGGGCATAGCCGGAGATACAATAGAAATTAACGATACGCAGGTGTACGTAAATGGCAAAGCGCTTGAAAACCCTGAAGAACGACAGTTTGCCTACCTTTTAGAAACTAACAGAATACTGAACAAGCATTTTTTCAGGGACTGTGACATCACAGAAGTTTATCCAGTGCAGGGAGGTTACATGGCCTTCCTAAGCCCCGACAAGGCGAAACGATTGTTGGCGTTAGATTTTATAAACAGGGTGACGCTGCAGAAACAAAAAGCCGGAGTTGCAGAACCGGGAATATTCCCCAACGTACCAGCCTTTTACAAATGGAACAACGACAATTTTGGGCCGCTCTATATTCCTGAAAAAGGAGCAACTATTGCTATCACGCCAGAAGTGCTTCCCCTCTACCAGGACATTATCCTGAAGTATGAGCAGAACAGAAATACGCTGGTTAAAGATGGGAGGCTTTATATTGACGGCAAGGAAACCAGACGATATACTTTTCAGCAGAACTATTACTTTATGATGGGCGACAACCGGCACAATTCCCTCGACTCCCGTTATTGGGGTTTTGTGCCCGAAGATCACATAGTGGGGAAAGCCGTATTCGTTTGGATGTCTATGGATGCTGAGGGTGCCGGGTTAATGGACAAAGTGCGCTGGAACCGGCTATTTAGTACTGTAGAGTAACGGAAGCAGCGGAGCTTTAACTGGAGTGGTCAGCGATGATTTTCCAGCCATCACTGAATTTCCGGAAGATGACAGAGAAATGGCCTTCCAGGTCTCCTGCAGCAACAGTACGTTTTAGATGCCACTGTCCTACTACCAGCATTGTTTCAGGCGACTGGGGCCGCATTTCCTTCAGGTCAAAAGTGAGGTTCCCCATGGCTGAGGCATCCGGATAGCCCCGCTTATAGTTCTCCAGCGTCTGTTGCCACCCGTACGTAAGACCACGGGAACCGACAAAGAGCAGGGAGTCTGATTTCCAGTAGCCCTGCATGTAGCAGTCCAAATCGCCCTTGCTCCAGCAGGCACTCTGCTCTTCCAGCACCTTCCGTACGGCAACTTTTGCATCAGCAGAAGCCTTTGGCGTTCGGTTGCTGGTGCAGGCCGTTGCAAAGGCAAGGCTAAGCCCCACTAAAAACAGCAGTCTATTTCTCATCTTTTTCCGGAAGAATGTCATTAATATATACCGCGCCTCCCAGGCTACCCATGGCCCGGGCGATACGGCCACGGCGCTTTCTGGTATAGGCTGATGGATTTTGTGCAGAAAAGCGAATTGGGTTCGGGAGCACAGCTGCTAATAAGGCCGCTTCCTGCCGGCCTACTGCCTTGGCCGGCTTCTTGAAAAACTTTTGTGAGGCGGCCTCCACGCCAAAAACACCATCCCCCATTTCTGCAATGTTCAGGTAAACTTCTATGATACGCTGCTTGCCCCAAAGCACCTCTATGAGCATGGTAAAATAAGCCTCTACCGCTTTCCTGAAATAACTGCGCCCGTGCCACAGGAACACATTCTTGGCCACTTGCTGACTGATGGTGCTTCCGCCCCTGATATTACCTCCTTTGCGGTTGCGCTTGAAAGCATCGAGAATGGCGTCTACATCAAAGCCATTGTGCACCAGGAAACGCTGGTCTTCTGAGGCTACCACAGCCAAAGGAAGCTGCTCCGACATTTCTTCCAGCGATACAAACCTGTAGCGTATCTGTGGGGAATCTTTACCGGCTAAGCCTGCTTCTGCGCGGCGTTGCACCATGTGCAAAGTGGCAGGTGGCGCGACCCACCTGTACAACAACACCCACACAATACTCAGCAGGAACAGGCACAGCACCAGCTTCACGAAAAGCAACTTCACCGTTCTGAACCCCAAACGCTTCTTAGCCATTTTTGCACAATTATTCTATGGCCGCAAAGGTAATGAGTTTAGGAAACTAATCAAGCCGGCAGGGCTTCTTCGTATTTGCATTTCGCTAACACTACTGCCCTGTGTGCGTAAGGGAGTTTAAATGGCTGGCTTGCCCAACACAAAAGGCAATGTTTGCTGTTACTGTATAGATAAACAACCTGGATGACGAGATACCTCCCGCTTTTTCCGCTCAGCATTGTTGTGTTTCCGGGCGAGAAACTCAACCTGCACATTTTTGAACCACGCTATAAGCAACTGGTGCTGGATTGTGTGGAGAACGAGAAAACGTTTGGTATACCAACCTACATACAGAGCGGAGTTGGGGTGTACGGCACCGAAGTAGAAATCCTGAACATCGAAAAGAAGTACGATAACGGGGAAATGGACATACGCACCAGGGGTCTAAAGATTTTTAAAATTCTGCACTTCGACAGGATGGCGCCCGGCAGGTTATACGCTGGCGGCGAAGTAGAGGAAGTAGAGAACAAGGATGATGGGGACATTGTCACAAAATTGAACATAACCGAGAGCCTGAAAAAACTGTACGAGGCGCTTGGCATCAGTAAGCTGTTTTTAGAGTTGCCGGAGAATTATAAGAGTTTTGACATTGCGCACCACCTTGGCCTGACAACGGAGCAGGAGTATGCCCTGCTGCAGCTGGAAAGCGAAACGGAGCGACAGGAGGCGATTTACCAGCACCTGCAACAGATTCTGCCGGTAGTGCAGGAAACAGAGCGGCTGAAAGACAGGGTGAAGCTGAATGGCCACTTTAAAAACCTGATGCCGCCGGACTTTTAGTAGGATGCAAGAGAGAAGGGTATACCAGAACAAAGATCATTTGCTTCAATTGCTATGAATGAATAACAGGAGTGTTTTTACCGGCCGTTCTCCCTGTTTTATACATAGCGTGTTCCTGCTCCCACTCACCCTTGCCGAACAACATAAAGATATATGCTGATATATTTTCTCACTATCATCCCGACACTGCTTTTCTTCTTCATAGCCTTCAGCTACTGGCAGGAACGAAAGTACCGGCGTAAGCCCTTTTATAAACTGGCAGACATCGGCTGGCAGCGGCAGGTGCCGCCTTCTGATGCTGTGCTTGTACACTCTGTGGCCATGGTGGGAGATCCGGGCGCTGTAGCCACTGATGGCAGTGACCCGGTGATGCAACTCCTGGAAGTATGGAAAGAGCGCGCTGGAGAAGCAGGCACAGTAGTTTTTTTGGGTGACATCATTTATCCAATTGGTTTGCCAGCCCCAGGCCACCGCTTACGCGAGAACGCGGTCAGGCGCCTGGATGTACTCATAGACAGCGTCAGGGACTTTTCGGGGAAAGGCATCTTCCTGAGCGGCAACCACGACTGGTTTAAAGGCCGGAAAGGTGGATATGAGCAAATGCTGCGGCAGGAACGCTATGTGCTGGAGAAACTTCAGGACGAGAGCAGTTATTTGCCACGGAACGGCTGCCCCGGCCCTGTTAGCCTGCAGCTGGCAGAGGGGCTGCTGCTTGTAGTCATTAACACGCAATGGTTTGTGCAGCGGGGCGAGAAGCCCCTGGGCAGCAAGTACGACTGTCCTTATTCAGATATAGAAGAGTTCTTCATCAGCTTCAATACCATTCTGCGCAAAAACCAGCACCAACGTGTTTTAGTGGCAGCCCACCACCCGCTGTACAGCAATGCCATGCATGGCGGCAAGTTTACCATGAAGCAACACATATTCCCCCTCACTGCAGCCCACAAACGCTTCTATATCCCTTTGCCCCTTTTCGGCTCTTTGTACCCCTTCTACCGCAAGCTATTCGGAGCTTACGAAGACATGTCGCACCGCAAGTACAAAAAAATGCGGAAACGGCTGGTGCGGATTATGAACCGGTACAGCAACGTGATTTACGTGGCCGGGCATGACCACAACCTGCAGCACTTCGAGATACAGCAAAACCATTACATTGTGAGTGGCTCTGCCAGTAAAACAGCTTTTGTAAAGAAAGGAGGCAGAGCGACCTTCACCCTCGAAGAACTGGGCTTTTTCGTGCTCAACTACTACAGCAACGGTGAAATGTGGATGGAAGCGCTTGCCGTGGCTGAACCGGAAGAAGATATGGTTGTATTCCGCAAAAAACTTAAAAGTATATTACAGCCAAAACAGCAGGTAAAGATAGATTCTGACTCCTAAAGCTCCTTATCATCCTGGTACACCGGCAGAATCACCTTTAGGCTTTTAGGGTGTATCTGCACTTCCACCTTTTCACCCAGGTCAACTGGCTCACCGTCGATGTGCATTACTTCGTGTTCGGGATTATAAATGGTAGCGGTTTTGCAGGAAAGGCGGCGCGTATAAACAGAGGTGTCGATACTGTCGGTGTACAGTTTATACAGAATAGCAATGCCTGCTGCTTTAGGAAAGGGCTCAATCAGGCATATCTCAAACTGGCCGTCGTTGAGTATACCATTGGGATTTATGTTGGCATTGCTCCCAAAGGCATTTGCATTAGCGATGGTTACCATAAAGGCCTTGCCTTCAAAGATTTCCTTGTCTGTTTCTATGCGGTACGTCTTGGGCTCATACCCCAGGTATTCCTGCAGTGCCACGCGGGCATAGGCTCCAGGACCACGTGTGTAGCCCTCACAGAATCCTTTTACCACAAGCGCATTAAATCCCAGGTCACTCAGGTGAATGGATGGATGCCCGTTCAGGGTAAGCGTGTCGATGTTACGGATGATGTTCCGGTGAATCAGTTCCAGCGCCTCTTCTATATCCTGTGGGATGTCCAGGTCTTTGGACAGCCCGTTTCCTGAACCAAGCGGAATCATGCCCAACGGGATGGAGGTTCCAATCAGCAGCGACGCCACAATGCTCACTGTACCGTCACCGCCTGCGGTAAAGACCCCGTCATATTTTATTTCGTCCAGCTTAGCTTTTATGACCTCTTTGTCATTTTCGCCGGTGGTCCGGTAAATATCATACGTAATGCCATGTGCATTGCAAATGGTCACTACCTCTTCCTGTAGTTCGTCTTTATCTATATCTCCTGCAATAGGATTAATGACAAAGAGCAGGTGCCTGAGCATTTTTATTTCCATGGTGCTGCGGGTGGAGCATATATGCCTGCCTCTTGATACGGTAAAACTTTAGTAAAGTATTTTTGGAGAAAGAACAATTAATAGCCTACTACTTCAGGCCTTCGGGCAAGCCATTTGGATATTCCTCCTAGATTGCCTGCTCAATCTGGTTGATGCGGTTACCCGGGTTAGGGTGGGTCTGCAAGAACTCAGGACCACCGGCTCCGCCACTGGCTTCCTCCAGAATCCGCATTACCTCTTTCATGTCTCTTGGATCGTAACCAGCCGAGCCCGTTAGCTGCACCGCCAGCCTATCAGATTCCAACTCATCCTCCCGGCCATAACGCATGTTCAACAACTTGCCTACCATAGCCGCCACAACAGCTCCTCCCCTGCTGGCTGGGTTTTCCGGGTCATAAGTGGCAATGGCAGCGGCACCAGTCAGCCCCTGCGTCAGCTTGGCCTTTGCCAGCTGTTCAGCAGAGTGCCTGGCCACCACGTGTCCAATCTCATGCCCCAGCACGCCTGCCAGCTGTGCTTCCGAGTTCAGGCGCCTGAGCAAGCCACCAGTAATAAAAATCTGCCCTCCCGGTAAGGCAAAGGCGTTAACAGTTTGTTCATCAGCTAAAAGGTGGAAGTCGAACTGATAAGGGGAATCTTTTACGCGTGCGCTTTGCACCAACTGCTGCCCGATGTCTTTTACAGCCTGCGCCGCCTCCCTGTCCGGATGCAGACCACCATATTGGTCTGCCATTTCAGGAGCTGCCTGCAAACCTAAGGCTATCTCCTGCTCCACCGTCATGTCAACATGCTGCTTTTCGCCGGTAAACTCGTTTTCCTGTGTGTTACACCAGTACATAACCAGCGACACAGCCGCTAGCAGTATACCCACGATAAACTTTAAGAGTCCTCTCATCAAAGAAATGCTTTCAATGCACCAACAGGTGCAGGCAGTAATATGCAAGTGAACGGCACAGGAAGTAATGCGGTTGCAGCACAGGCAAAGCAAAGCTCAGTGGCAAAATTGTTCCTCAGGGCACCTGCAGGTTTTATCAACAGGGCTGAAAAAGAAAAACAAACACTTGCACTTAACTCACAAAACAAAGCTGTTTACATCTTTTTTGTTGCACTATCGTAATACAAAGGCACACTGCCTGCATGGCATTGCATAAAAGAGAACTAAAGATAAAACGATGAACATGAAGCGAACATTCGGTGCTGTACTGACTATCTTAGGAATCATCGGCATCATATGGGGAGCATATGCTTTTCTGATGGGAGGAGACGGTGCCCTGGTAGGAAAATTCTCGTCTGCCGTACCATTTGTGGTGGGGTTGATTTTCTTCTTTTCCGGCATCAACCTGGTTAAGACTATTCGTGACACGGATACCAGGTAAAACTGGTTTATAAACAGAAAGCCCCTGCAGTAGCTGTACTGCAGGGGCTTTCTGTTTATAGAAATATGTTGTCTATATGGTAGCAACTGTTCCTGACAGCGCTTCCATGGCAAAGGCTTCTACAGCAAGCGTAGTGTTCAGGTAGTCTGATTTGTAGTTTTTATCGTTGCCGTGGATATACATCACCGTATTATTTTTGATAGCCATGATGATTTCTTTTGACACCTCCTGTGGGATAGCCGGGCACCCTAAGCTTCTGCCTAACCTGCCATTCTGTTTTACAAAAGCAGCAGTAGCATAGTCTGCTCCATGCACTACAATGGCACGCGCCATAGCATTGGAGTTGAAAGCAGCATCTTTACCAGTCAGGCGCAGCGAAAGCCCATGTTTGCCGAAGTAAGTTGCATCCGTCAGGTAAAAACCAAGGCTGCTCATGTAAGAGTTCGGTGTATTCGAGAACTTCACAGCTTTGTCCTGACCGGTATTGCGGCCATGTGCTACAAGGGTGTTAAAAAGGAGTTTCTTTGATTTCAGGTCGATGATCCACAGGCGCTTCTCCCTGCTCGATTTTGTGAAATCAATAACAGTGATAACAGACTTAGAGGGAGACACCAAACCTTTCTGCTTGAAATTCTGGTATCCTACAGCGGCTTTCCTGAACACATCAAGCGCTAATCCTTTGCTTTCAAGGTTGGCCTCATTGTATATGTCTAGCAGATGGTCCTCAAATGCAGCTTGCTTTTCAGCAAACGTGAGCATTGTACCAGTAGCCACAGTGGCTATTTTATCCGCTGCAGGGACTGGTTTAGGAGCAGCTTCGTTACTATTGAAAGCTGGTGAGGTAAAGGAAAATAAACCGACGGCTAATGAAGTTAGGGTGACTCTTAACATAAGTTTCTTTGGCTTCAGTTGATTCGTTCTATATTGGCAACAGGCAATCAGAAGTAAATTGTTCCGTTCATTTTGAACAAAAGCTACTTTCCGCTGTTGTCAGGGCATCCAAAATACAGCTTAAGCCCCATAAAACCAAGCCATAAAAAGCGAAAAGGCTTTTTTTAGGAACAATGTTGCTATCGAGCAAAAGCCTGTATTTGCTGTTTTTTTAACCGATACTTGTGTGGCAAAGTTTGGGGCTGCAACTTTAGGGTATCAATTTAAACTTATGTTAAAGCGCCTGTTCATAATGCCCGGGTTAGTTGTAGTAGGCTTTTTAAACGCCTGCAGCACACCGGAGGAATTGCGAAGTTTCGACAGCGAAACCTGGAAAGAAGATAGATATGCCTGTGAGGGAAAACGCGTAGAGTTGGCAGATGATTTCGAAGAGATCAGGAAAGCCCTTTATGGCAGGAAAGAGTATGTATTGAGAAACCTCCTGGGCAAACCTGACCATGAGGAGCTACTGGAACGCAACCAGCGCAATTACTTTTACTACCTCGAACCCGGTACACAGTGCACAGACCGAACGATGCTTTCAGAAGCAAACCGTGTTGAAGTGCGTATCAATTCTTTAGGCAAGGTATCCGAAATAACGTACACCAGACCTGTAAACGCAGCAAAGCCCGAATAAATCGGGCTTTGCTGTTATAATATGGCTTTAGATTTTTATTCGCCTTCGTTTTCAGAGATTAGCTGCATATGAAAGCGCCCCTCCAGTTCAAGGAAATGACGCATTTGCTGCTCGTCCAGTACTTCCTTCAGAATCTGGTCGCAAACTACATGAATTCTGCGGAGGGAATTAGAGCGTAGCACCTCATTATCAGTATAAACCTGCTCTGCCTCCAGCATTTGCAGAAAGCGCTGTTCGTTAACACGCTCTACTTTGCTGAACTGCTCTTCCGTCAGGTTCAGCTCCTGCTTCATCTCCAGATTTGCCATAGCAAGACCATCCAGGTTGGTGGCAAGCACCACCTTGTCAAGGCCGTCGTCGGTGATTCTGACACTCTGGGCAAAACTTACAGCACCAACAGCCAGAAAAATAAGGGTGAGTAAAGTGTTTTTCATATATCTCGTTAAGGTTAAAACCAAGTCTTCACAAATTCAGCAATTCAGCTTTTGTCTTTAACGGATTCTGGGGCCACAGGTTGAAAACACCCGGAAATATTTTATACTATTTATATATAAATTATAGCTACTAAAAACATCAATCAAACCAAATATAGAATAAGAGCATTATATAATATTTTTATCCAAGTATAGCCCGTCTTCCGAAACAATAACAGTTCTGACGGGTATACTTAAGTATAGCAAAGAATTGAATTTTAGATAAATAGAAACGCAGCACCCACAAAGGTTCTGATTTAAATAAACCAACATGAGGACAACGTATTACAACCCAAGTACACTTGAAGTTAAATTTGCACAGGCATTGGAAGATCTAACCCCACAACTGGAGGGAAAGCTGGATGAAGGTGAAAGGGTAATCGATATAGAATCGGTACTTGATGCTGACAACCCGTTGGTCATTTACAGATTAGAAGATAAAGAGGGCGACATACACGAAGTTGTTGTACAGATCATACAAAGGCCTGATCATATCATTAAATAAAACAAAGTTTGAAGAGAAAAAGGCGGCTGCATTATATAATGCAGCCGCCTTTTTTGTGTCTGTCTGTTTTTTAAAGCGTTGGCATCACGGACTATCAGGTGCCCTGAAAATCGTCTCGCTTAAAATACTGCATGGCTATAAATGATATCAGGAAACCGGAAATGAGTCCCTCCAGCATCAGTACGGAGAATATAACAATGCCTGGGGTCGCCTCTACCCTTTCCCCGAAGTACCGCTCTGCTGTCAGCATTTCAGTCATTGCATCGCCTGCTATGTTGGCGTATGCTACCATGAAAGCAGCAAAGAGCACAGTACCGGTCACAGCTGTGATTATGCCGGTGCCTAGTCCTTTCAGGTAGCTTATGTTTCCTGCCGTCAATGCTTTATAGGATCGGATGGCAAGTACAACGCCAACTGCCATGATAAGGCCATTCAGGAACCGTAACTCCGTTATATGAATGAGTCCTAAAATTTTCATCAGGAAAAAGTAAAGAATTAAGCCGGCTGCTGTCAGTAAACCATACTTCAGGCCTATTTTTTCCATGGGTGAAGAGGATTGTTGCAGTGAATTTCTTGCTTAAGTAACTGAAGCCTGGACTTAGTCCTGGCTCGGCATGGTGTTGTGGTCCTGGCGCTTAAACCACTGCATGGCGATAAAGGCTACCCAGGCACCAGGTATTGTTCCATACAGGATAGTCAGCACAAAAAGCGACAGCAGCGTCAGGCTTTCCGGGAACAGGGCACTGGCCTGCAGGTTTTCAAGATAGCCCGTTCTGAAAGCACTCAGGAACACCATTAAAAACAGGGCCAGGATAATGGAGGATACCGCACCAACAGTAGCCCCGATACCAAACCCTTCCAAATACCGAATACCCCCTCTCCTAACTTTCTTATAGCTTGAGATTGCCACTACTATTCCAATCACCAGAAATATTCCACTGATAAAAGAAAGCTCGGTTATTTCAAGCAGCCCGAGGGCCCACATGATCAGGAAATAAACTATGTGAACTATCCCTACCAAAATCCCATACTTTACTGCGACTTGTTGATAAGATACGTTAGAAGATGCCATATTATGTTCTGTTTAAGATTTATCAATTGTTTCATGATAATGAACAGATTAGCTGTATAAATGGTTAAGAGACTATAAAGCAAAGCCGTAAGTGCTCCTATCTCATTAGCTACCTGTATATTATCAAAACTATATACTAAAGAAAGTGGCATGGCGTTGTGCTTTGCCGAATGTTTTTTGAAAGAGGGCTCTCAAGATCCTGAATTTGAAACACATGCAAAGCACTAAAAGTAAAGCCCAAAGAACCGGTGAGGTAGTGGTTTCGTGCTAAACCATGCAATAATTTCGTAGCTTTGCACACGAATCTAATTTTCATATTCATACATAAACCTTTATGATCAGTACGAACAATGTCAGCTTGGCATACGGCAAGCGCACATTATTTGAAGATGTAACAATAAAGTTTGTTCCGGGTAACTGCTATGGCCTGATTGGTGCCAACGGTGCCGGTAAATCTACTTTTCTAAAAATATTATCTGGCGAAATAGAGCCAAACACAGGTACTGTAGATATTCCGGCCAATGCCCGATTGGCGGTGCTAAAGCAGAACCACTTTGAGTATGACGAATCACAGGTACTGCAAACCGTTATCATGGGCCACAAGCGCCTGTTCGGGATTATGCAGGAGAAAGATGCCATTTACGCAAAGCCTGATTTTAATGAGGAAGACGGCTTGCGTGCTGCCGAACTGGAAGGTGAATTTGCCGACCTGGAAGGCTGGAACGCAGAGTACGAAGCGGCTGAATTGCTGAGCGGACTTGGCATCAGCGAAAGCCTGCACTATTCCCTGATGAAGGATTTAAGTGGTAGCGAAAAGGTACGCGTGCTGCTGGCACAGGCCCTGTTCGGCAACCCCGAAATCCTGTTACTCGATGAGCCTACCAACCACCTGGATGCAGAGTCCATCATCTGGCTCGAAAACTTCCTGGACAACTTCCAGAATACCGTGATTGTGGTATCACACGACCGCCACTTCCTGGATTCTGTGTGTACGCATGTGGCTGATATTGACTTCGGTAAAATCCAGCTGTACGCCGGTAACTACAGCTTCTGGTATGAGTCCAGCCAGTTGGCCCTGAAGCAGCGCTCTGATGCAAACAAGAAAACAGAAGAAAAGCGCAAGGAGCTGGAGGAGTTTATCCGCCGTTTCAGCGCCAACGCCTCCAAATCAAAGCAGGCAACTTCCCGCGCTAAATTACTAGAGAAACTGACGGTGGAAGACATCCGGCCTTCGTCGCGCAAGTACCCTTACATTGCCTTTAAGCCGGAGCGTGAAGCAGGAAACCAGTTGCTGAATGTCGTTAACCTGAGCAAATCCATTGAAGGGGTTCCTGTTTTCACAGATGTAAACCTGATGGTAAACAAGGGTGATAAGATTGCTGTGATAGGACGTAACGATATCGCAGCCTCTACTTTCTTCAGAGTCATCATGGGAGAAGAAAAGCAGGATTCCGGTACGTATGAGTGGGGAACCACCATTACCGCCTCTTTCTTCCCGAAAGACAATACTGAATTCTTCGAAACAGACCTGAACCTGGTAGACTGGCTTCGCCAATTCTCTACTGAGAAGGACGAGAGCTTCATCCGTGGCTTCCTGGGCCGTATGTTGTTCTCAGGTGAAGAGTCTTTGAAGAAGGCAGATGTTTTATCAGGTGGCGAGAAAGTGCGCTGTATGTTCTCCCGCATGATGCTGCAGTCCGGAAATGTGCTGGTGTTCGACGAACCTACCAACCACCTGGACCTGGAATCCATCACGGCCCTGAACAATGCGCTGAGAGACTTTGATGGGACCATCCTCTTCTCTTCGCATGACTTACAATTCGTGGATACGATTGCGAACCGTATTCTTGAACTGACCCCTAACGGCATCATCGATAAGCGTATGAGCTATGAGGAGTATTTGTCTGACGAGACTATCAGGGAGTTGCGCAAGAAGATGTATGCCACTGAAATGGTTTAATAAATAAACTTGTTTCACCCCGTAAACCTGATTATGCTAAAACAACAGCGTCTATTTTATTGCTTTCTCTGCTCACTCCTGTTGATGCTGTTTACCGGAACTACTGCCCAGGCGCAGGTAGAACCGGATACTACAGAAAGAACAAAGCCAGTGTTGCCAACAGGCCCTACCGTGCCTGTTGAACAGCCCCGGCCAGTTCAGCAGCAGGAACGAAAATCGACCGTGCAGCCAGGGCCTACACAGCAACAGCCGGCAAGGCTGCCGTTCCCCGGTGAGCAGGAGCCTGCAACGGACCTGCCGCGCCGGCCCATTGACCGCATGTACACAGGTGGCAGTTTTGGTTTGCAGTTTGGTACATATACTAATATCTCCCTGCTGCCTATACTAGGCTACAGGCTCACGGACAAATTCAGCCTGGGAGTGGGACTAGTTTATCACTTCTCTAAATTCGCCAGCTATGCCTACAGCAGCTATGGTGCCCGTGCCTTTTCACAGTTAGAGTTGTTTAATATCGGGGACGGTGCTGTGCTGGGGCATGCGGAGGTTGAGTTTCTGAATACCAAGTTCGAAGACAGAGGACGCCTTAGTACTAACCGAACGAATATTACACTCCCCCTGGCGGGTGTTGGCTACAGGCAGCGCATCAGCGACAATGCATCAGTTGACATGCTGCTGTTGTACAACGTGAACGAGGGTGTAGCAGGCAACCCTTACAACAACCCTGTCTTCAGGGTCGGGTTCAATATACCTTTCACAAGCAGGTAAACACACTTAAAATTGCCATAAAAAAAGCGGCTGCCAGATATTGGCAGCCGCTTTTTTTATTTCATATAGTGCGTAGTATGTCAGCCTCTTATGAGTCTTAATAATACCACAATAATAGCGATTACGAGTAGTATGTGGATTAGACCACCTACAGCATCAGGGAATCCTAAGAAACCAATCAGCCAGATAATCACAAGTACCACTGCTATAATATACAATAAATTTCCCATAGTTTTATTTGTTTAGTGTGATTCGAATATTAAGTGTTCAAGTTTATATTACGGAAATAGTTAATTCAGGTTAAGCACTACGTATAAGCCGCAGCAATACTGCTATAACCGCCAGTACTAGTAGTACGTGAATGATACCGCCAACGGAATCCGGGAATCCCAGAAAGCCAATCAGCCAGAAAATTACAAGTACTACAGCTATTAAATAAAGCAAATTTCCCATCGTTCTATTTTTAGTTTTTGTTAAAAGCCTGCTGTCTGCCTCTATTCGTTATCAGCACAAAACAGCCTGCCGTTCTTGTACTTTTTATAATTAAGGCTTTTTACGGCACTCCTATATAAAAGATTTATAATTATCTATTATGTTATAGAACATTAACATTATCGCCATACCACGAGCCGTCAAAACAATTTCCTTCTCCCTGATATACAAACTGTTAAATATAATAACACCAGCCTCAATTATTTTTGCTGCAGAAATATAGTTCTATTCGACCTCTACAACCTTATCTTCTTAAGCAGTTTAGGGAGGGTGCCTTTAATTTAAGAATTTGAAGAAGCGTCAGCCATAGCCACAGAATAGCCTCATTTCTGTTAGCTTTGTATTGATAACCAAACCTTATAAAGAGCAATATGAAGAAAGTTGCAGTTATTGGATCTGGAACCATGGGAAACGGAATCGCACATGTGTTCGCGCAGAACGGTTTTCCTGTTTCACTCATAGATATTTCTGAAGAGGCACTGCAGAAGGCCATCGGAACAATCTCTAAAAACCTCGACCGCATTATCTCGAAGGGCAACCTGACAGAAGAGCAAAAGGCGCAGACGCTACAAAACATTACTACTTATACCAGCATGCAGGAAGGCGTGCAGGACGTGGACCTGGTGGTGGAAGCCGCCACCGAAAACGTAGACCTGAAGCTTCAGATTTTCCGCGACCTGAACAGCTTTACCAAACCGGAAGCCATTCTTGCATCTAACACCTCTTCCATCTCTATCACCAAAATAGCCTCCGTAACCGATCGACCTGACAAGGTAATCGGAATGCACTTTATGAACCCGGTACCAGTCATGAAACTGGTGGAGGTTATAAGGGGCTACTCTACTTCGGATGAAGTTACCAGTAGAATCATTGAGCTGTCGAAGCAGCTGGGCAAAGTACCGGCAGAGGCTAACGACTACCCTGGTTTTGTAGCCAACCGCATCCTGATGCCGATGATTAACGAGGCCATCTACAGCCTGTATGAAGGTGTGGCTGGTGTAGAAGAAATAGATACCATCATGAAGTTAGGCATGGCGCATCCAATGGGCCCACTGCAGCTGGCCGATTTTATTGGCCTGGATGTGTGCTTGTCTATCCTGAATGTGCTGCACGACGGCTTTGGCAACCCGAAGTATGCTCCCTGCCCGCTGCTGGTAAATATGGTGCAGGCCGGCCACAAAGGTATCAAATCCGGAAACGGATTCTATTCCTGGTCTCACGGCACAAAAGAACTGGTAGTAGCCGACAGGTTTAAGAAGTAATTTGAATCAGGATTTACATGATTTATCAGGATTTGAAGGATTAAAATATCAGGATTAATAAGACTGATAGGATGAGTAGTAGCAAATAAATATTCTGCAACCCTAAATCTTGTGAATTCACATCAATCTTGAGTATCTTCATAATCATGAAAATCCTGATTCAGACAAAAAAGACGCCTCTGCCGATTCATCAGCAGAGGCGTCTCCTTTATATTCGTTTTTCGAACAACAAACTAAACAGCTACGGCGTGGTCGCGCAGTACGTCGTTCAGGGATGTCTTCAGATCAGTGCTTTCTTTGCGCTGGCCGATGATGAGGGCGCATGGCACCTGGAACTCACCTGCCGGGAACTTCTTCGTGTAAGAACCTGGAATAACCACAGAGCGAGGTGGTACATAGCCTTTGTATATTTTCTCCTCGGAGCCTGTCACGTCAAATATCTTCGAGCTGCCGGTAATGGTAACACCTGCACCAATCACCGCTTCTTTACCAATGTGGCAACCTTCCACCAGGATGCTTCTGGAGCCGATAAAAGCACCATCCTCTACAATAACCGGAGCAGCCTGCACAGGCTCCAGCACACCGCCAAGGCCAACGCCACCGCTCAGGTGCACGTTTTTGCCTACCTGCGCACAGCTACCTACTGTAGCCCAGGTGTCTACCATGGTGCCTGAATCAACGTAAGCTCCGATGTTTACATAAGAAGGCATCATCACAACGCCTTTGGCCAGGAAAGCACCGTATCGCGCTACGGCATGAGGAACTACACGCACACCCAACTGCTCGTAATTGCGCTTCAGGTCCATCTTGTCATGAAACTCAAAAGGGCCCACCTCGATGGTCTTCATCTGCTGGATAGGGAAGTAAAGCAGCACTGCTTTTTTCACCCATTGGTTTACCTGCCACTCCTCGCCTTTTGGCTCGGCTACGCGCAACCTGCCTTTGTCAAGCTCTTCAATAACAGACCGAATGGCTTCTACGGTATTGCTCTCTTTCAGTAACTCCCGGTTGTCCCAGGCTTGTTCTATAATTTGTTTAAGTTCCATATCTGGTTTAGGTTAAATACAATTGATGCGCAAAAGTATTAATTTTAAACGATGTCTGAAAAGAGAATCCTGATTGCTTCGCTGCTGAAGCCTGTAAACGACACCCGCATGTACGAAAAACTAGCCCTGTCGCTGTGCAAGCTTCCAGGGGTGCAGGTACATGTCTGCGGGTTTGATGCCCCTGCTCCTATCGGCGCACCTGCTACTGTCTCTTTTCACCCTGTCTTTCGCTTTGACCGCCTCAGCACCGGCCGGGCCAAAGCACAAGGCACGTATTATAAGCTACTGCAGGAGCTCCGGCCGGATTTGATTATCGCCTGCACACACGAGCTGTTACCGGCAAGCTACCTCTATTGCCGCCAGCAGAAAGCAAAGCTGATATATGATGTCCAGGAAAACTATGCCCTGAACATACGCGCACAGGACAACTACCCTCCCTTGCTCAGGCAAGTAATGGCCTTCGGGCTGCGAAGTATCGAAGGCATTACGTCGGGCCAGGTTTATCATTTCATTTTAGCTGAACGCAGTTACGCCAAAGAACTGCCATTTCTCGGAGACAGGTACACAATCATTCAAAACAAGTACAAGCCAGCCGCTGGATACACTCCTTCCACTCCCGTAAATTTCCGGCACACTCCTCTTCGCCTACTTTACTCCGGCACCATCGGCCGCGTGTACGGCATTTTTGAAGCTATTGCCCTGGCAGAGCAGCTGCACCAGCTTGACAGTCAGACTACCCTGACCATCATCGGTTATTGTGCCGACAAAGCAACCTTCCGGGAAGTGCTGCAGCAGATAGAGTACAAACCTTATATCAAGCTTATAGGTGGCCACCAACTGGTGCCGCACCAGCAGATAATAGCTGCCATAGAAGAAAGCAATGTTGGGCTGCTGCCTTACCAGCCCAATGAGAGCACCTTCCGCTGCATTCCGACGAAGCTGTATGAGTATGCGGCACATGCCCTGCCGATGGTGGTGCAGCACAACCCACTGTGGAATTCTTTCCTGCAGCAGCACCAGGCGGGAGTTTCTACCAATTTCATGCAGCCAAACCCACAGCAACTGCTCCAGAAAATCAGGGAATTTCCATTTTATGAACCCGGCGTGCCTGCAGGCGTATTTTGGGAAAGTGAAGAGATAAAACTGCTACAGCTGATTAAAGGCATCTTAAACTAGAGAAGCAGCTAACTAAATTATATTTTTAGGCTTGCCTAAATTCATTTTAAATCATTATATTTGTTTTATTAACAATACACATATGCGTAACTCAAAAATTGCTGGTGTAGGCCACTATGTACCTGAAAATGTGGTAACGAACAAGGATCTGGAGAAGGTGATAGACACCTCGGATGAGTGGATCCGCGAGAGAACGGGTATTGTAGAGCGTCGTTACTTTCAGGAAGGAATAGATACTACTGCCAACATGGGTGCCGAAGCTGCCCGAAGAGCTTTGAAAAATGCAGGCGTAGAGGCAGAAAAGGTGGACATGATCATCTTTGCCACGCTTAGTCCCGACTATACCTTCCCTGGCTCCGGCGTGCTGATGCAGCGTGAGCTGGGTCTGAAAGAAATCCCGGCGCTGGATGTGCGCAACCAGTGCTCCGGCTTTATCTATGCCTTGTCTGTTGGTGACCAGTTCATTAAAACAGGTATGTATGACACAGTATTGGTGGTAGGTGCCGAAATCCATTCCAGCGGACTTGACTTCTCTACCCGTGGCCGTGGTGTTTCGGTTATATTCGGCGACGGTGCCGGTGCTGTAGTGCTCACACCTGCTGAGAGCAATGACAAAGGTATCCTGTCGACGCACCTGCACGCTGACGGTGAGTTTGCCGAAGAACTGGCTGTGCTGGCTCCGGACACCAATAAAAAAGAGCGCCTGACACACGAAATGATAGACAACGGCGCTATCTACCCTTACATGAACGGTAACACAGTTTTCAAGCATGCTGTTACCCGCTTTCCGGAAGTGATAGAAGAGGCTTTGAAAAAGAATGGCTATAAGCCTGAAGACATAGACATGCTGGTGCCACACCAGGCCAACCTGCGCATCACCTCCTACATTCAGCAGAAAATGGACTTGCCATCTGAGAAGGTAATGAGCAACATCCACAAGTACGGCAACACCACGGCTGCCTCTGTGCCAATTGCATTGAGTGAAGCTGTTGAAGAAGGCCGCATTAAGGAGGGAGACCTGGTGTGTCTGGCAGCTTTCGGTAGCGGTTTCACCTGGGCGTCAGCGCTGATTCGCTGGTAGCTGGAGGAATTTTGAATGACTGAATTTTGAATAACTGAATAACAGAAGCAGAAGGAAAACCCTTTTACAGATTCAGCTAACATCATTCAGTTATTCAGTTATTCAATCATTCAAAATTAGAATTGTGCACAGCTATACAGAAGAGAACTACATAAAGGCCATTTATAAACTCTCTGCTAACGGAACGCAGGAAGTGAATACCAATGCCATAGCCGAGGCGCTGGAGACCAAAGCGGCGTCCGTCACAGATATGCTCCGCAAGCTGAGTGCGAAAGATTTGGTACACTATATCAAGTACCGGGGCGTATCGCTGACAAAGGAAGGAGAACGTGTTGCCCTACAGGTTATCCGGAAACATCGGCTCTGGGAAGTATTCCTGGTAGAAAAACTGAAGTTTAACTGGGACGAAGTGCATGAGGTGGCCGAGGAGCTGGAGCATATCTCCTCCCCCCTGCTCACCCAACGCCTTGACGAGTTCCTGGGGCATCCGCGTTTCGACCCGCACGGAGACCCTATTCCGACTGAAAATGGGGAAATAAAACAGAAAAAGCAGCGGTTGCTGGCTGAAATGGATGTGAATGAGGCTGGCATAGTCGTCGGAGTGAATGATTCGCAGCCGCTTTTTCTGCAATACCTGGACAAAATGGGTATCTCACTCGGCTCCAGAATAAAGGTGATCGATCGCATTGCCTACGACAACTCCTATGAGATCATCCTGGAGGATGATAGAAACCTGCTGCTCTCAAGCGAAGTAACGAAAAACATTTTTTTATCTGCCTAAATGAGATTGAGTAAAAGTCATGATCATCGATTTATCAGATACGATGTCATTTCGAATGCAGTGAGAAAACTGAGTTATGGCGTGGATATGAACTAATTCAACTTCCTCACAGCTTCGCAAATCCCTCCCGATTCACGTCGGAGGCATGTGCGAAATGATAATTTAAGCACTGTGCTCATTGGTTATCAGCAAATGATAAGAGTCAGACTGGGACATAAAACACAAGTAACATCAGCACCAACAATGAAACCGACTATCCTTTTCCTGCTGCTGTTCATCAGCATGTTTGTTGCTGCCTGCATGCAGACCGACAGCAAGGCACCCGTGCCTGCAGGTAAGCGTATGTCAGTAGTTACCACCACCAGCATTTTAAAGGATGCGGTGCAGCATATAACAGGAGATGCGGCCGATGTTACTGCCATTATGGGCAGCGGCGTAGACCCTCACCTGTACAAAGCCACACAGGGAGACCTGCAAAAACTGACGGATGCAGATGTTATCATCTACAACGGGCTGCACCTGGAAGGTAAGATGGGAGAAGTCATGGAAAAGCTGAGTCGTTACAAAACGATTGTGGCCGCTACGGCGGGCATACCCGAAGCATCGCTGCGCAAATCGCCGCAGTTCCAGAGCAGCCACGACCCGCACGTTTGGTTTGATGTGGCACTCTGGCAGCAGGTAGTGCAGCACCTGAGCCAGGAACTGCAGCGAAAAGACCCTGGCAACGCATCTGTTTACCAGCGGAACACACAGTCCTACTTACAGGAACTGGAGGAGCTTGATATGTGGGTTAAACAGCAGATACAATCCATTCCTGAACAGCAACGCATCCTGATTACGGCCCACGATGCCTTCGGGTATTTTGCCGATGCCTACAACATCAGGGTTCGCGGCCTGCAGGGAATCTCTACTGTATCAGAATTTGGATTGCAGGATGTTTCCTCGCTTGTAAATTTTATAGTAGACAATAAGGTGAAGGCCGTGTATGTAGAGTCTTCCGTATCGCCAAAGGCCATAGAAGCAGTAGTGGTTGGCAGTGAGCAAAAAGGGCATCAGCTAAAAATCGGGGGCACATTATACTCCGATGCTTTAGGTGAGGAGGGCACACCAGAAGGCACGTACACAGGCATGGTACGTTATAACGTGAATACTATTGTATCTTCTTTAAAATAAATTGCTTGCATCATGATACTTCAAGTAAATAACCCGGTAGTAGAGGTACATGACCTGACTGTAAGCTACGACCGTAAACCTGTTCTATGGGGTATTGACCTGACATTGCCGGCAGGATCACTGGTAGGCGTTATCGGACCGAATGGTGCCGGTAAGTCGACCTTGGTAAAAGCGATGATGGACCTGCTGCCAACCGGCAGCGGCTATGTGCGCATTTTCGGAAAATCCATCAACGAGGTTCGCACGCGTATCAGCTATGTGCCGCAGCGCGAGTCGGTGGACTGGGATTTCCCGGCCTCTGTTTTCGATGTAGTGCTGATGGGGCGCTATGGCAAGCTGGGGCTTTTCAGTCGCCCCCGCAAAGCCGACAAGGATGCGACCATGGAAGCACTCGAAAAAGTAGGCATGGCTTCCTTTGCCAAAAGGCAGATTTCCCAGCTCTCCGGGGGGCAGCAGCAGCGTGTTTTCCTGGCCAGGGCCCTGGCCCAGAACGCCGACATCTATTTTATGGACGAGCCCTTTGCCGGTGTAGACATTGCCACGGAGACTGCCATCATCGAACTGCTCCGCACGATGCGGGAGCAGGGCAAAACCGTGGTAGTAGTGCACCACGACCTGCAGTCGGCAGCCGAGTATTTTGACTGGGTGGTGCTCCTGAACATGCGCCTGGTTGCCTCCGGCCCCACCGAGCACGCCCTTACGCAGGAGCTGCTGGAGCAAACGTACGGCGGCAAACTGACCGTGCTGTCCAAGGTTGGGGATTTACTACGGAAGCAGGAGTTTCCGAGCAGAGAAGTTAAAAGCTGATACGGCCATGGAAGCGTTTTTAGAGTTCTTTTCCTTTGCCGATGCCAATGTCCGCTACGTTACCATTGGCTCCGTGCTGCTGGCTGCCAGTTCCGCTGTGGTAGGCTGCTTTACGTATCTTCGAAAAAGAGCGCTGGTAGGTGATGCCGTAGCCCATGCTGTGCTGCCGGGCGTTTGCCTGGCCTTTATTCTTTCAGGTACCAAGAACCCATTCATACTGCTCATCGGTGCTTTCATTACCGGCTGGCTCTCCCTTATCTGCATCGATTTTGTCACCTCCCGTTCCCGCATCAAAGAAGACACCGCCATTGGCCTGGTACTGTCCGTGTTCTTTGGCATCGGCATCCTACTGCTCACCTCCATCCAGCATTCCGGCAACGCAGCACAAAGTGGACTCGACAAGTTCCTGTTCGGGAAAGCGGCCTCCCTTGTAGGAGAAGACCTGATAGCCTTTAGTGTGGTGGCAGTGGTGCTGCTTGTGTCCACTATCGTCTTTTACAAGGAGCTGACACTTCTATGTTTTGACCAGGCCTATGCCCGCACCATCGGCTTCCCGGTACGGGCACTCGAACTGCTACTCACCACCCTCACTGTTTTTGCCGTGGTCGTAGGTATACAAGCAGTGGGCGTGGTACTGATGGCGGCCATGCTCATCACCCCGGCGGCCGCCGCCCGCTTCTGGACAGACAGACTCCCCGTGATGCTCGTGCTGGCAGCACTGATGGGGGCTTTTTCCGGTATAGCCGGCGCTTTTGTGTCGTATACCGCCCCGGCCATGCCAACCGGTCCCTGGATTGTACTCATCATCTCCATGATTGCTATCCTGTCCTTCGCGCTGGCCCCTGGCAAAGGCTGGGTGGCCCGCATCATCCGGCAGCGCCGCAACCGCTCGCAGGTGCTGGAAGAAAACCTGCTGAAATTACTCTACCAGACCGGTGAGCAAAAGCAAGCGCACATGGCGGCTCACACCCTGGAAGACCTCCTGGAGCGCCGGGCGATTCCTATGAAACAGGCCAGGGCAGGGCTGCAAAAACTCAGAAGCCAGGGCTATGTAAAGAAAACACCGGAAGGCTGGCAGCTCACCAACCAGGGCCAGCGCCGTGGCCAACGCGTGGTCCGGCTGCACCGCCTCTGGGAACTCTACCTGACACAGTACCTGCACCTCGCCTCCGACCACGTGCACGAAGACGCCGAAACGATAGAGCACATCATTACCCCGGAACTGGAGCAGAAACTCATGGAAGAACTGAGCTTCCCGGTCCTCGACCCGCATAGTTCTAAAATTCCGTGATAGAAGATGGAGCAAAGACAAATGGGAATAAAAAAAACGAATAGTTAAAAGCACACATAACCCAGCCTAGGGGGGTTTTTAGCAACACCCGCTGCCGTTGTTGTGTCTTTTGACCAACAAATACTTGCTGGTCAAAAGACACAGTAAGGGCGAAGAGTTGCAATGCAAAAGGCAGTGTGCATACTAAAAAGCAGATTCCCCGCCTTAGACAAGGAGGGGTCAGGGGTGGTTGGACAAATTGAACAGAAGCAGCGACAACAGCTTCTCACAACAAATTTGAGACTGATAAATGACCAACGTTAACTGATAAATAAACCATGAACGCATTCTGGATCATCTTAACCGGTTCTTTAGTAGCCACCTGCTGCAGTCTGCTGGGTTGCTACCTGATACTGCGCCGCATGGCCATGGTCGGCGATGCGATTTCACATGCCGTGTTGCCAGGCATTGTCATTGCTTTCCTGCTGACAGGTTCCCGCGACTCCGTGCCGATGCTGATTGGCGCAGGCCTATTAGGCGTGCTCACCACCCTCCTGATTGAGTTTTTCCACCGCTACGCCCGTGTACAGGCTGATGCTTCGATTGGCGTTACTTTCACCTGGCTTTTCGCCATCGGCATCATCATGCTTTCCGTTTTTGCTGGTCAGGTCGACCTGGACCAGGACTGTGTGCTCTATGGAGAAATTGCTTACGTGCCCCTCGACCTCTGGATAACAGAAAGCGGCCTGAGCTTCGGTCCCCGCACCGTCTGGATACTGGGAGTGGTGATGCTGCTTATCCTGCTGTTCATCGTGCTCGGCTATAAAGAACTGTTCCTGACCGCCTTCGACCCTGCCTATGCAACAGCCATTGGTATTTCTACCTCCGCCTGGTATTATGCCCTCATGACAGCCGTTTCCCTGACGACGGTTGCTTCTTTTGAGTCGGTGGGGGCTATCCTGGTGGTGGCACTGCTGGTGGGCCCTCCTGCCACAGGGTACCTCTTAACTGACAATTTCAAAACCATGCTGGTGCTCTCTGTGCTGGCAGGTATCCTGGCTTCCTTTGCCGGCTATTATCTCGCTGTTTGGATGGATGGCTCTATAGCAGGCGCCATTGCCACTTTCATTGGCTTCGAATTTTTGCTGGCGTTTTTATTTTCGCCTGCTCGAGGCATCCTTTTCAGACGCAAACAGGTACAGGTGGCACAGCCTTAGTGGAGTTGCTTCGTCGTTTAATTTGTATAAAGGTTTTGGGCATGGTTTATGAATACAGAAAGAACTAAACATGAAGCTGCCATTGCCGAAAGTTTGCCCTGCAGGAAATAAACGCTAAAAACGTTATATTTAACCTCAGTGGTGCATGTTAAGGCTTCATCCTGTTTCGTTATGTATAGTATAGACTTCGTTATGTTTAAAAAGAAATTTTTGCTCCCTATAGTTGCCACCCTCCTGCTGAGCGCTTGCCAGCAGGACACACGGCCAGTTGCCACTACATCAGAAGCCACAACTGCAGCGATTCCAGCTACCTTTACGGCGGCAACGCCAGCCAATAAACCGGCAGAAAAGATTCAGTGGCTCACGATGGAGCAGGCGGCAGAAAAGATGAAACAGGAGCCACGCAAAATTTTGGTTGACGTGTATACCGACTGGTGTGGCTGGTGCAAAAAGATGGACAAGAACACCTTTACGGATCCGGAAGTAGCCGCCATCATCAACAAGCACTACTATGCTGTAAAACTGGATGCTGAAGGCAAGGCCCCTATCACTTTAAAAGGCCACACCTTTACATTCAAACCAGAGTACAAAGCCCATGAACTGGCGGTAGCACTGCTAAACGGCCAGATGAGTTTCCCGACTACGGTTTACCTCGACGAGCAGATGAACATGCTCACCCCTGTGCCCGGCTACCTCGACGCCAAAAGCATCACTCCCATCCTGCGCTACTTCGGTGAAGACCATCACAAGAAGATGACCTGGCAGGAGTATGAAAAGAAGAAGTAACCTCACCCCCGCCCTCTCCTAAGAACAGGAGAGGGTGTTTTTTTATTTAGCCAAGTTACTTAATATGTATACTCTTAGACAACTGGCGCCCATAGAACATATACCTTTCTTGCCGAATAGCAGACTTCCCGCCTTAGACAAGGCGGGGTTAGGGGTGGTTGGACCCGGCACCGTAAAACCTCAATACCCTTCTCCCCATTTTATACCTTAAAAATCGTAAATTTGTACTTCAACTGAAGCACAAGCGTACGAACTTGATAAATCTAAATATATCCAACGATACAATAGTGGCCCTGGCAACCGCACCTGGTGTGGGTGCGATTGCTGTTATCCGGCTTTCTGGTCCTGAGGCCATCACTATAACGAATAAGGTTTTCAAAGGAAAGGACCTGAGCAGGCAGGCCAGCCACACTATCCACTTCGGCACCATCCGAAACGAGGAGAAGGTACTGGACGAGGTGCTGGTGTCACTTTTTGTGGCGCCTCACTCCTATACCAAAGAAAATGTGGTGGAGATCTCCTGCCACGGCTCCGACTTTATTGTACAGCAGATTATCCAGTTGCTCCTGAAGCAGGGTGCCCGCCTCGCCAATGCCGGGGAGTTTACAAAGCGCGCTTTCCTGAACGGGCAGTTCGACCTGGCACAGGCCGAAGCCGTAGCTGACCTGATTGCGTCCGACTCTGCCCTCTCCCATGAGGTAGCCATGAAGCAGATGCGCGGCGGCTTTTCGCAGGAAATAAAACGGCTGCGCGGAGAGCTGGTGCATTTCGCTTCTATGATAGAACTCGAGCTGGACTTTGGTGAAGAAGACGTGGAGTTTGCCGACCGCGATCAGTTACGAAACCTCATTGGCAACATCCAGCGCATCATCCGGGAGTTACTGAAGTCTTTTGAATTGGGCAATGTCATCAAGAATGGTGTTCCGACTGTGATTGTGGGCAATCCCAATGCCGGTAAATCGACCCTCCTGAACAAGCTGCTGAACGAAGAAAAAGCCATCGTATCGGATGTGCCTGGCACTACCCGCGATTTTATTGAAGACGAAATCAACATCGAAGGCATCACCTTCCGTTTCATCGATACTGCCGGCCTCCGCGAAACAACTGACAAGGTAGAAGCCATTGGGGTGGAGCGCACCATGCAGAAGCTCAGCCAGTCGTCGCTGATCATTTACCTGTTCGATATCACAGAAGTAACAGCAAAGGAAGTGCAGGCAGAACTGGACAGGCTCAACCCGAAGAAGCTGCCGTTGGTGGCTGTAGCCAATAAGATAGACCGTGCCCCGACCGACAAAGTAGCAGCCTTTGAAAGTATAGAAGGATTGGTGACCATTTCCGCCGCCGAAGGAGCCAACCTGGAAGAACTGAAGCAGGCGCTGGTAGAAAAAGTGAACCTCGGCAAGCTGAACACCCAAAGCCAGACCATCGTCACCAACCTCCGCCACGTCGACAGCCTGAATAAAACCTACGCTGCCCTCGACGATGTGCTCAACGGCCTTAGCCTCGGCGTCAGCAACGACCTTGTAGCCGCTGATATTCGTCGGGCGCTTTATAGCTTAGGTGAGATCACCGGTGAGATTACAACAGATGATCTGCTGGAGAATATATTTACGAAGTTTTGCATCGGCAAATAGGTCGACTCAAAAACTCCTTTTTTAGAGCGTATGACACGATTTTAGAAGAATTCGACAGGCTTCTAACCTGTTTTAAAGGAAGAATTTGTGACGTTTTTGTTACGAATTCTTCCTTTTTCATTTTAATGCTGTGTAGTGGCGAAATCATGTCCACTACAGTCCACTCCTGTCCGTTGCTGACCTCCATAGACCTTAGTAGTCCATTAACATGAGCAGCAACATCAGAATAACTCGCAAATGCCAGTACTGCGGAAAACAGTTTGTAGCAAAGACTACTGTCACTAAGAACTGTTCAGATTACTGCGCCAAAAGAGCCTACAAACGGAGGTTAAAAGAACAAAAGATTACAACGTCTGAATTAGAAACTGGTGCCACCTTCCAAGTAATCGAAAATAATCTTCACGAAAAGGCATACCTGTCCATAAAAGAAGCTTCAGTCCTGTTCGGTGTCTCTGAAAAAACAATCAGGAGGATGATAGTAAGCAAAAAGCTGCCAATAATTAGATTTAACCGAAGAATAGTAATACAAAAGAAAGAATCTTTAGAAGAATTAAAAATATTTTAAACTAATGCTTTTCTCGATTCCATAATGGAGGATTTTGAAATTTTTTAACTCTATTAAAATGGAAAAGAATACCACAGATAAACAACAACAAGCACTATATGAATTGCAATTGCTTCATCTGAAAAGCATGACTAAAAAGATACTTTGGGAAACGGATATTATCACTCAGGATGATGCTGCATATCTATTAGATATCACCAAAGAAACTCTGCGTGAGAGAGGCGTTAGATACAAGCAGATAAGAGATGGGAACAAAATTTATTATTCTACTAAACAGTTACGTGAAGCACTCACATCTACAGAAAGATATAATACAGCTAATACCAGCACCACTGAGAAGCTATTCAACAGTTACCTATAATAATCGTCTATCATGAACATAAAATTAAGATTACGCAAGAATAAAAAGTTTACGAGCATTTATGCAGATATCTACTACGGATATAGACAAAGAGAATATGTTAAGTTGGGGAAACTCTATCCAGATGAAGGTAACCCTCAAGTTAAAGTGATGAATGATGCAGCGAAGCAAAAAGCTATGAAGTTTGTTGATGATTTCAAAAATGGCAATAATCCATATTGCTTCAGTTCGAGGACTAACTTAACTGCAACTTCTGATTTTGTAACGTATTTTAGATTATATGCTGAACAAAAAAGGGATGAAAACCAACAGCAGTACATCTCTTCCTTCAACCATTTCAAAAAATTTATTGGTTCTAAAACTGTCAGATTTTGTGAGTTATCAGTTGAGTTAGCTAAAAGCTATCATGACTATCTTTTTACTAAAGCCATATCTCGCAAGAATGAGCGACTTGCTAATAATTCGGCTCTTGCATACTTTGAGAAGTTTTCTGCTGTAATCAATTCCGCAATCGAAGATAAAGTTATGACCTCTAATCCTACACATCACATAAAAGGACGTGGAAAATATAAGCAACCCAAAAGAAGCTTCTTGTCAAAACTGGAAGTAGAGAAACTTAAAGCGACCTCATTTGAAAATCATACAGTACTGAAGAAGGCTTTCATATTCAGTTGCTTTACAGGTCTTCGTTTTAGTGACGTACTAAGATTAAAGGTAAAGGATATTTATTCCATTGATGGTAAATCATTTGAATGCTCAATTCAAATGGGCAAAACTGAAGAGTCTGTTGCTATACCAATAACTCGTAAAACCATAGATTTTATCAAAGATGAGTTAAACGGTAAACCTAACGACAAACTCTTTAAAGGTCTGCGCTATAGCCAATCAAATGTTATAATAAATAATTGGATGAAAGAAGCAGGTATAAACAAGCATATTACTTTTCACAATTCACGTCATAGCTTTGCATGTAATCTTTTGAATACGAATGCTCACATTATAGATATTAGAAGCCTTCTTGGACACAGAAGTATCAAGACTACAGAAATCTATGCAAAATCAACTTCTGGCAGATTAAGAAGTGCCGTAGAAAAATTGGATGAGTAAGTGAAACTAAAGGGGCTATGTTGTAATAGCCCCTCTATGACCTGTCACTGCTGCTTCCAAAGTAACACCAAAATTACATATTCCTTTTGCTCACAAAGCCAATAGTACCTTTAGAACATCATGCCCATCATCACCATCGAAACCACGGTCAATGCTCCATTAGAGGTTTGCTTCGACTTATCCAGGAGCATTGACCTCCATACCATATCCACAAAGCACACAGGTGAACGTGCCGTTGCTGGCGTTACTTCTGGTCTGATAGAGTTGGGTGAAACAGTTACATGGAAAGCAAAGCATTTTGGCGTGTGGCAGCACCTGACGAGCAAAATTACGGAGTATGACAGACCCTACTTCTTTGTTGATGAAATGGTAAGTGGAGCCTTCAAGCGGTTCAGGCATGAACACCATTTTAGCAAAATAGAAGAAGGCACACTGATGCTGGACGTGTTCGACTACACCTCCCCTCTCGGCTTCATGGGAAAAATGGCAGATTGGTTGTTTCTGAAGAGCTATATGACTCGGTTACTGTCTGAGAGAGACAGGGTGATAAAACAGTATGCTGAGTCAGGTCAGTGGAAGAATGTGGTAAGAATTGAGAAGTAAAGCTGCCATTTTCTATCAAAATTATTATCAGTAGCACAGAAAGCATCAATCACCTTGGTTAGAAGTTCTTTGATGCCTACCTAAAAAAAGAAGGAATCAGCTACTAATTCCTTCTTTTTTTCAAAAATAATTTATTTCAAAATAATTTACAGAAGCTACTGCCCTTCCTTTTTATAAAACTATTGACGTGACACAAGTCCTCTATTCTTCTTCATCATATAATGGTAGACATTTTGATTGCCTACTGTAATAGCATAGGCATCAACGAACTCATACCCGTTTTTGCTCATAAAATTTAAAGCATCAATCATTGAATTGAATACAACGAGCTTACCATTCTCATCTTTAACTTGTGTGTCTTTAGCACTCCAAAACTTGTTCTCCTGTCCGAAATCAATCTCTATAGTTACCTTATTACTAAGAATCTTAGATGTTCCTACGATTTGTATGTATTCAACATCGACATCTTTGATAGGAACATCATTTACTGTTTGTGCGAAAGAAGCTGAAAGCCCCAAAAAACATGTTAGTGATAGAGTGAGTAAAAGTTTTTTCATTTTATTGTTATTAAGTTGTTTTCGTAGAATTCCACAGAGATATTTTATAATACAATTATAAGAATAAATTATTTATTATATCCGTTTGTTTTTCAACAAGTGCTGTACAAACAAGTAACTCCCAAAACGATTTTAAAATTTCCAATGTACCTTTCCCTTTAAATAATCAAGAGTATTAGCAATACTATATTTGACAAGCTACAAGATTCGTTCAATGGCTTTTAAGGGGCATTACGCAATAGGCAAAACTATGTCTGTGGCAGAATATAGTGAAACTTGAAAAGGAGGTCGAAGCTAACCTGCTACTGAAACAACATCAGCAATATTGAAGATATTCTAACCCTTAAGACATTCTATCTTACTAATCTATTCCTTCTTTTTTAAGCTTATAGTTGATAGCCTGTAAACGCTTAACAAGAACTTTTTCCATTCTTATCATACCATCAATCATAAACTTCATCATTTTATCCCAGTCTTCTCTCTCGTATAAGCTAACTTCAGTCAGCTCATGCTTAATCCTACAAGCTTTTTTATCATCAAGTCTTTCCCAAACAAGGTCACCCCCAAACTCACACTCTATTTGCTGCTTTTGCTCAAATAATTGGTCGAAAATAAATTTATTCACATCGGCTGCGCTACGTGATATGTACAATTCAGAACGTGCGTAGTTCCTCGATATCACAAAGTTCAACCCCACTCCGCTCATTCCAACTCCTGCTGAAATCCAGCTATCTTTGGATGGATTTACGTTTTGAAATAGCCTTGTCTCAGATTGATTAGCCCTTTCCAGAAGCTCCTTCCAGAACTCAAGCCGTATCTTGTGCCGAGATTTTAGTTCCTCCTGCGCATCAGAATCCTCTTGCTTTTTCTCTGCCATTCTAATAATGTAATCTTCTGCTTCTTTTACAGGTATCACTTGTTCAACATTAAGCAACAACTGCTCATGCAGGCTATATGGAGTAACTTTGAAGCACTGAATCCTTAATTTATTACTTAGTAACCACAGAACTGTTGAGGTTACTTCTTTTCTAAAATTACCTGACACCATTATAATCCTTTGTGACTTATTCAGTTCTATTTCTTCAAAGTCACTTGCTTCAAGAAACTCCGATAAATTAGACTCAGCGTCCTCTGATACACCACATTTATCGAGATACTGCTGATATATGCTCCTTATCTGAGCTTTTGAAAGAGTTGCACAGTAAGAGGCATACTTAAGAACCTGCCATGTCACGTCTCTCCCACTATCATCAAGTTTGTTTTCAATGACAACAATATCACCAACCTTATCTATAGCTAACAAATCCAGTCTTTCACGTGTGTCATTAAAGCCATCAAATTCCTTTTGTATTATAAGTAATTCTTCACCGAAGAAAGCTGGGTCATTTGCAACCCACTCCTGCAAATTTTCTCTTTCTTTCAGCCCCAACTCAACAAAGTTCATCTCCTGTATTTTGGATACTCTGTTCTTATTTCTATCAATTATAAACATGAAAACGTTTCTTAACTTATGTATTCTTTGGTAGATGTTATTTAGATGAATTTGACCTTGTGTTCGAAGTGTTTGCAGGCTTTAAAGTACACTTACTGGCTACTGAATGTATATCTCCTTACGAATTGTTATAAGAAATAGAAGTATATGAGTAAAAATGTCTCAACCATGTTAAGTCACACTTGTGTTTGAGGCTTTTCTTTTAAGCATTATTTCTTCAATTGAAAAAGGAGGACGCTTCATGTGCAGCATGGAATGGCAATTGGGGCAAACAGGTCTTAAATCTTCTATTGGATTCAACAGATACTCTTGACCGATTTCAGAAACTGGGTTTAGATGATGGACGTGTATGAAGTTTTTGCCGATTTCTCCAAACTCATTTTCAAAATTAAAGCCGCACACTACACACGAGTAGCCATGATGGTATAAGCAAACCTTTCTTGCCTTGGGATTCCTCTCATATCGTGTCTGGGTAACTTCTTTTGCTTTACCTTCAAAATAAGACTCTACTGTTTGACCTTGGAAATCATTAGAGATGAAGCTGGTTTTAACATACAGGTTTTCCGTAAAAAAATTAAACCAGACAGTTTCCAGTTCGTCCCTTATTGCAGATTTGATAGAGATACCGCTTTGTTGTGGAAACCAAAGCTGCACTCCATTTGGGTCAATGAATTCCAGTGCATCTACAGGTAGAATATCATTGTACTTTGGGTTAATCAAAACATCAAATTCTATATCAATGTAATTAGTGAACTTCCCTTCAGTTCCATCCCAATGTTGCCCCTTATAGTATGAAGACTTTGCGTAGCCACTCCCTATTATACCCTTTGGTTCAACCCCAAGTCGAATAAGAAAAATTCTATCGCCTTTCTGAATACTCTTTGAATTTCCACAACTCCATTGTCTTTCAAAATATCCTATTGTTTCAAGTTGCTTAATACCTTGTTCAAGGTCTGACCAATCCCATTTATCAGGATTCCATGTAAAAAGATAAGTTTCCATATTACAATACAGCTATGGGTTAGCAATAAAATCAAACTTATATCTGATATTCCCTGACAACGTATTCTGGTGTAGACATCACTAATTCAACTGCAACTTCCTGCCCATTATCATAAGCATGTTGCAGCTTACGTGTCTCCAAACCTTTTTCTCTATCCATGTTTTGTGTTGAGAAATAGGCTTTGCCATTTTTAGATAAGTAAGCTGTACCCTGCAAACAGTACCACATCAGCCTCAGAGTTGTTGAAAACTTCTAATATTGAACTTCGCTTTTCACTTAGTGTAAGATTAAGACTGAAGGATACTAATTGTATTTTCATCATCATACAATCTCTTAATATTTAGTCTATTAATTGTCTTAACCTCCTGGTCAAGCTTGTCATATTCAACAGCATTTTGTTTCCCCCATATTTGCAAAAGAGGTAAGGTTGGAGCAGGAGCAGAAAAACGTGGTTTGGGCGAAGTTGAATTATTAGCAGATTGCTATGAAATTCATTCAAATCCAAAAGCCTACTTTAAGTTTTCATCAACCACAAGTAACATAAATCCTTCAAGAGTATATCTTCTGTAGAACTTCATAAAAGCCATGAAAGCAATGTAGGATATTGCCATCAAAGTAATCAATATCAATAATTTACTTACACTAAATTCGTGTCGGAAATTCAAACCTTGTACATAGATTAACTGATACAACCAATACCAAGATAGTATGATAAAAATAAAAGAAAAGTTTCTTAGGAAACCGTATAGTGCTACATAATTGACCATCCGAAACTGGTGCTGCTTAGAATTCTCAAAGGTGTAATGAGTAACTATCCGATGGAAGTCATGCTTCTCATAATCTGATTTATTTAAACCTTCCTCACCAACTAAGCTTAGCTTCTTAATTAAAGCTACCACTTTTATGTTTACTGCATTTCTTAGGGAACTATCGAGAGGCTTCTGATAGAAATTTCTAAACTCGAAGAACTGACCTAAGAGATAATCCAACACCACACAAGGTAACAGTATAATAATTAATGCTACCCTCCAAAAATTTTGTTTCCAATTTTTTCTATCAAAGTCCTGCCAGTAGTTTTTGTTCTTATGACCAAGTAAATATTTTGATGGGTAGTCGTACTGCCAGTTAGCATACATCTCTACAGTTATAGAAGAAACAAAGCTTAACAAATGCCCGAGAGAATATGCGGCTATGATAAAAACAAACACTCCTTCAAGTTTGACTCTGGAAAAGGTTTCAATGAACAAGTCAACATTAAATTCCTTAGTCGAATCAATGTATCTGATGGTTAAATAGGCATAGATTAACAAACCACCAGGTATTAGATAACCTAAAAAATCATATAGGGAGAAAGGATTCTGTTTATCCATTCATGGAATACATTAGCTCATGCTGAAGATAAGCTATGTTGATTAGTTTGCGAAATATTATATATAGAAATTTTAATTAAATAAAACGAAGGTATTCTTTACAGCTATTTACATGAATTACTTACTCACATATCCAGCGAGTATGCCAGTAAAGAAAGTTAGTAAAGTAAATTATGTAAAGTTTAGGGGAGACTGGACGAGTATTGTTACTTCTATCTCAAGAAGAACGGTGCTAACAACTTAGCTGGTGATTAAAATGTATGTTGAGGGTGGGTTGGAAGATTTGTAAATTGAAATTGCCACTACTTGAACTGACACTTCTGCTAAACTTGGTAGCGGAAGGCTTGCATGTTCATTTTCTTTAGCAACCCCTCCATTCATTAGTGCGAGGGGTTTACGAAAGAAGAATGAAGTAGGCAATATCAGGTAAACTATTGTTCAATCCCAGGGAGTATCAGCCTACATCCTGACTATTGCAAATAATTGGTTAATATATATTCCAATAGTTCATGGGGTCATTGTCAAATGCATCTCCTTCTATTTCTTTCAACCATTCAGTGTGAGAAATTTGGTTCCGATACTCATCACTGTTTTCATACTCCCACCTTTCTTCATAATCAGGATATTGCTTGTAAGTAAAGTATTTTTCGTTACGCCAATCCTCAAGCTCAGGGAGAAATTGATGCCGAACAAGAGTATCTTTCTCTGTGGAGTCAGCCATAATATATTCTGGAAATGATAAAATTTTTTCAGAATATTTACTTAATAAACCAATGCCTTCACCTTCCCTTTTAATATACGGGGATATTTTGTCCTCATAACTTTTATATTCACCACCCTTGTATCTTTCATCATACTTCATAGGAACTTCGCTTTCTACAAACTCTTTCACTATGATACGACCAGGTAGCTGGTCATTCACGGTGGTACTTTTTAGTAGTTGCTCAAGTAACTTAACAGCCCCCTTTATTTGTGCAAATCTGGTTTTCACCTCTAAATGCCCGTTATCTACTTGGAATACCTCATCACTAACATCGATGTAACCAAAATTTGAGTTTCGATACAAGTTGATGAACTCACCTTGTGAGTTTTTTATGACTTTGACAACATTGTCGGTGTACAGCGTTTCAGTTAATACATATTCAGCTAATCTATAAATGGGTTCTCCCTCTAACCAAAGTTTGTGTCCTTTGATATCACGTACACAGTAGTACTCCATTTCTTTGTTCTTAATTCTATTAATGAACCTGTGAGGTATTTTGCCTACATATTTTCCACCAACGATTTTTCCAGGAATTCTAACGTTGGAACTATTGGTATGGAGCAGTAACTGTAGGTCAGATAGCTTCCCGTATAGAGCGACTGAATAAACTTTACAATCTCTTTCTGGATGAATGCTGTCATGAGCAATCGTATCTAATTCATCTTGATAGTTATAACTCTTTACATATATATAACCATATTCTGGGTTATTCCTTTCACCCTTTTTGAAATTTTCATATGTATCAGAGAAGGGGAAATATAATTGACCATTAACAAAAGTTACTTCTACCGTCTCTCTTATACTCTTCGAGAGATTAACTTCATTCATTGCACCTGCGGTTTGTTGTTTATAGTTTCTAAGAATTACTAAAAATGAATATTGCTATCAGATTAATCAGAATAATGTATTTAGGAATTAGTAGATGGAAATTTGGTGTAAAGTACTCTATTGGCGGCATCAAACAAATCTTATAGCAGCAAATAAACGTTCGAATATTTGGCTGATTTTTACAGGGGAGGTTGGGTAGCAGCAGGAGCGAAAAAACGTGGTTTGGGCAATGCCGAATTGTTTGGGGGGAGTATTATTTGGTAGGGCTTTAAAAGCAAAAAGTCTGCCCCAGGTGAAGCAGACTTTTCATGTTACTCGTGGTCTCATGACTCTTACATTATGTATTCCTCGATAGGCTTGAAGATTCCCTTCGCCTCATCAGCGGCTTTTCGCTTACGCATCTCCCGAAGTCTGTAGTTCCTGGTGTCTCTTTTCTTCGTGTCCTTAGAACCCACCTTTCTCCCAAGCTTCACACCTGACTCCTTCTTTCGTTGAAGTGCGGCACGAGTTCGGTCAGAGATAAGAGAGCGTTCGAACTCAGCAAAACAGCTTAGCAGTTGGAAGAGTAGCTTACCAGTAGCTGATGAGAAATCCAGTTGGTCACTTAGGGAGACAAAGCCAACTCCTTTATTATATAGCTCGGTCACTTCCAGGATAAGCTCTGTCGAACTTCTTGCCCACCTGTCCAGCTTATACACGTAGACTGCCGAGTACTCGCCTGACCTAAGCTTCGCCAGTAGCTGCTGTTTTATCGGTCGTGTCTTACGAGAACTCTCTTCCTCTTCATAGAGGTCATAGTCTAAGCTATTTCTTTGGGCATAGTCAATCAATATGGCTTTTTGGGTGTCATTCGACTGGGTAAAGGTGGAAACTCTGCAATAAAGGGCTACTTTCATAGTGGACTTTTAGTTAAAACATATAACCATTGGCATTTACTAAATACCATCATCATTTAGAACTGCATCTATTTTTGATTTCCTCAACTGCCTCCTATCCTCAGCGGACTGTTTCTCGGTAATGTTGCTACAGTACTCGATGTCACCCGCTGGGTTTTTGGAAAAGTCAACACAAAGACTCTGGTTTGTATCCAACTTATAGACTCCCCCATTTTCCTCAAACACTTTGAAGTGGTACACGCTACCACTGACGATATAGTTAAGTTCTAAGCAATCGCCTGCTATTACTGTCTGCTCGCTCAGCGATTCGAATAGCTCATCAATTTTATCAATGTCGGTGCAGGTTTTTCCACCAGCTATTACAAAGATGTTCCTGTTGCTATTCGAGAGACTTTTGATGCTCCTGATATTTCCTATAATCATTTCTTTGTTTTGAAATTTAAAAATTAACCTTTACTCCTTCGCTCTTCTTTTAAAAAGGCGTCTATAATGCGTTTTCTCCTTTCCCTGATTTTCTCGCTTTCACTTCCTATTTCCACGAGCGTCAGCCCCAGTTCCTCAATTTTTCTAAATTTTATCTGGTCCCGCTTCATCCAGTTGCTGACCACATGCACATCTACGCCAATGCGCCTGGCGTACTGTGCAGGAGGCAGCTCCTTCTCCGTATCAATTGTGTATTTCATGACTCATCGCTTTTGATATCACATTATTTTGATACTAATTTAGTTAATGTTACTTAACGTAACAAGAAAAGCCAAAAAATATATTATCAGGTTCGGAAACTTCTAAGGGCGCTTCTACTTCAACGGGTTCTTTATCTTCAGCTCCCTCAGCAGTCGTGTCAGGATAGCATCGAAAGCCGCAGGGTCCACCAAGAACTTGTTGGCGGTGTTGAACGGATGAGGTTGCACCGCTGGCTTGAACACCTGGATGATATCATCGGCAAACTCAAGCCAGAAGTACTCCTGAGTAAACCTGCTTTCAAACACCAGCTTGCCTTTTGCCCTGGGAGTCAAAGGAGTTTCCATTCTTCTCATGACACAGCCCCGCAGCATGCTCTTCAGGGTTTGTAAATCGCTGAACTCTTTCTTTTTCAATTTTCTGTTTATCATATTCATGTTAATTTAAAGGATTACAAATGATTTAAAGTAGCAATATTTTGCTGCCACCTGTGCAGGGTGCATTAACACTATCCTGAGGCATTAGCTATCGGGAGAATTCAGGATGTTCTGGATTTTCCTTTTTCGGTCAAAAAGCTCCGCCCATTCTTTAAGCCTGGTGTTGATTTGCAAGCCCTCCTTTAAAGAATAGTAACCTGGACCATCACCCATTCCAAACTTCATATCTGTGCCTTCATGAATCCATTCCATTGCAGGAAGGACTTCATCCTCAAACACTTTACCTGGTATTGTGATTTGGCAATGGTTTAATGATATAGTACCGCCATCTTCACCGTACACACTGCCATAATAAACAATAGTAAGAAGTCGTGGCTCAGCACCATCCCACAGTGGCTTTTCATAATCTTCGATTAATGCCCGTACCTTCTTTTTGATGTAAGGCAACGTTTTTAATGTTCTAAATGTGTATCCCATAATTGATGTTTAGTTGATTGATGTTAATTTTTAAGTAATTGGTTTAGTGTTAATATTGAAGATTCTTTTCAAAGATTGGTTGTTAAAGGAGGATACATTCCGCATACACTGATTATTAACTTGACTTAGATAAGTTACGTAACAGATTCAGGCAAAAAATATATCCTCCTTACCCTCTGAGTCTTCTCACTACAGGTTCTCTACCAGGTCAGCAATTACAGTTTTCCTGTTCTTTAGGTTAAGTTCAAAGCCGTCAACCTCCACGTCATAGCCCTTAGCTGTTAACTCGTCACAGACCTTCTTCACGCTTTTTTCCGAAACGTACACCTTCTGTTTGCTGAAGTCCTCGGAGAACTCTTCTTTCGAGTATCCCAAATACTCGTCTGTGCCTGATTTTCTGATTTTGTAAACTTTTTGTTTTTTCATGATTTATTGGTTTAAATGTTTAAAAATAATTTAACTGAAAGTATTCTTTGGTGAGATAGAATCACACGGTACTATGCTGCTGTTCTTAATCTCCAAGGACAAACATCAGTAAGTGTGTCCTCATACACGTCCTCATGCCCATAGATAAGTGCGTGATTTTCCCAGAATGGCAGCGATGCTGACGTGGCATTCTTATCCCAAGGTTCTGGGGCAGAAATTTTGCCGATGTAGGCAGTAATTATCAAGTAGCCTACTTCAACCTTTTTCAATACGATGGTAGCTGTATTACATTCCTCAGGCTCTCGGTTCAAAACGAACTTGGTATAGCCAGACCGACCTTTTCTGATAGCGTAAACCACACTATCTTCGGCATTAAGGCGGACAAGGATGTTTTCTCCTAAGTTATAATTAAAGTTGACTTCCTCCTGTACATACCCTCTGCCTTGGCAATTTACCTGTCGAGTTACATCTTCGAGTATTGACTCTATACCTGTGTGCAGGTGGCTGTTGACCCTGTTAAAGATTGGATGTCCGTCCTTTGAGCGATAGACTTTGCGCAAGGCTACTGCCTCAAGTCTACTTGGGTACCTTTTGGATGCATTAAGGTGAAAGCAAACTTCATCGTTTACCTGGACTGGCATAGAGCAGACATTTCTTGCCTTAAAGTAAACATCTCCACCGAAATCAGTTGAGGTGTATCCGTAACCTTTGATGGTGTCGAAGAACTTCACCCTGCCGATATGGTCTGGGTTAAAGGGCTGTTTTGGTTGTTTGCTCTTGTAAAAGCTACTTGTTTGCGGGTGTCTTGTAAATGTGCTTACATTCATTAGGTTAAATATGTAGTGGATAATAATTTAAGTTACAGCTTAGGCTTCTTCTACCCTGTCGTGGAAGTACTGCTCGATGGCTTTAACTTTATCGTGGCTCTCGCACCACTCGAATGCCTCTTCAGGTGTCAGGGGGATGATTTTTGAACTGCCCCAGCTTTGGTTCCCAGCACTTTCTGCGTATTTAGACATAGCCCCTCCTTCGCCATACAGGAACCATGCTCCTTTTTTAGTTAGGAAAAGTTCTTCCTTCATATACTGGTAACCGCTCAGGTTATTGCTGTAGCTGGCAACCTCTGTTGCCGTTTCGGTATTGTACCGCTTTCCGTTAATAATTCTAATCATGTTTATACATTTAAGTGTTTATAATATGTAGTCCTGTTAGGAATCTCACTCGGAGTTTCCTGAATATTGCATGGTTGTCCTTAAGAAAATTAGATTAGTTTTTGCATAGGACGCTCAATTTCCCTCTCGCACTTTTCCATCAGCTTTTCCAGCTCTGGAAGCTTATGCTCAAAAGCCAGTTGTTCAATCTCAGCGGAAGCATCTGCAAGTGTGCAAAGCAGCTTCTGTAGCTTTCTCTGTAATTCTTCAGTCATATTTGATTTATTTTAGTGTTGAAAATCGTTTACTGTTTTAGCTAAGCAGCCATAGACAGCTTTTTTGTCTTTCTGGTATAACCTGCCTTTTCAAAGCTGCGCACTTCTATTACCTCCCCCGCTTGCAAGATATTTTGGGTGAGGCTTTACTAAGTGACATTCACCTACTGCATGTATCTACAATTGCTATCGAATGATTATGTGTGAAATATTTGCTGCGTTGCCGAACATCTTCTTTATGAGCATTTGTTTCTCTTTCGCAAGCAACAAAGGGTCATAAGCATTGATGTCTATTATTGCCACTGTTCCTTTAATTTGCACCGTATTCATGTATGGTGTATTTGCGTTGAAGAAGTCCGAAGCAACCTTATTGTAAGGCATGTTGTGTGGATTACCATTATCGTTCATGATGATTGCCCTTTGCTTGTCAGTGGTAAAATAGACTTCAAGATTACCACCCACAATTTTTCTTAATTCTTTCACAGAAAATAGTTTTTTACCTGGTCTGATTGCTTCAACCGTTCCATCTGGTGTGATTTTTATATGTTTTGCATTTATCATATCACAAAGGTAGTAACAAAAAATCATATCTTTGATATGTACAAAACATGTTCATTAAAGATTGATGTTATAGGCTTGTGAATAATATTGTAAACTAAATGTAAAAAGACGCTTAAAAGCTTTAATTAGAATAAATCGGCTTATTTATTTTGTAAAGCATAACGATATATTGTAAAGCAAGTGCGATACACTTGTTTAAATAAAGTTTTTAAAGTACAATTTATGAAAGTGTATAAAAGTCCCTTATAGGCTATTCAGGATTATTTTTAAAGGTCAGGGTAAACAAATATCCTTCTGAGGTGCTTCTACAAATATATTGTTTGGGGTTGAGGTGGGTTAAAAAGTCACTACATCCTCTGGTATAAATGGTTTCTTAAGTTGAAAGGGCGAACCAGACACGACAAATACATAATCTACTTCTGATAGCATGATGTGTTCAATATGCCATACTCGAAAAATCTTATGATGCGCTATCCCTTCCAGTGGTAAAGCTGTTCGAACATGGGTGCCTTTACTACTAAGCACCAACATTGGGAACCGCTAATCCTATAATTGTTGATTTACCATCTTCATCTTATGAACATATTCTATCCAGTTATAGAAGTGCTTCATTAATCTATATTCAAAACTCACACTTCAGTGGACTTAGTTAAAACCTGAGCGTTATTGGGTTCAAACCAGAAGTAATAACAGAATAATTTCTGCTTCATTTAAATCATTTTCTCCACTCATGTGGATATACCTGATTTATATGATGATATAGGTGACATCGTAGAGTGTAACGAAAAACAGTACTACAAAAAAAGGGCAGATTATTCTGCCCCTTTTTCTACTCCAAACTCTAACTTTTCTAACGAATCCCAATCAAAGTCTTCTACATGCTCAGGTTTAACGACTTCGGGCTTGATAACTTCAGGCTTAATTTTGTACTCATAAGTAGACCTGAAATTATCGTCTGTATTTAGTTCTTTTTTATGGAATTCTCTATACTTAGCCTTCAAATCAGATTCCAAAACAAATTTATTTTTACCAGCATCATACGCTGTGATATATCCCCCTTTGCCATCTGCCCAATTGTACAGCGTCTGTCTTGACACTCCAAGTATTTTAGCGCAATCATTTAGCTTGTACTTTGGCTGGTTGAAGTTTTTAGCTTTCTGTCCTGAATAAATTTCATGCTTACGCTCCAAAATAACATTGCTGAGGCAGTTGTAGAATGTGTGTAATGCCAACCGATATTTATCTAATTCATCCACACTTTTTTCTAACTGCCGCTGTAAATCACCTTCATTAAACTTTTTCACTCTCAGTGTTAGGTATAAATCTACATACTCAGACAGTAAATTTCTGTTCAACCCCGTTTTCCTAATTTTATCTAACATAGTGGTTAGTTCGTGTAGGTTAGCAAAATTTATCTCTTCTTCTGTTTCTTTCATACAATGTGTTATTCTATACTAAGGTAATCAGGTTTCCAATATCGGCTAAGAATAGTAAAAGGTGAAATGTTTTTTTGCTTACTTATTGTAATAATATAGCAAATCAACCACAGACAAAATAGAGTGAGAAAACTACGAAGATTATAGTAGCACAGGAATTTATAAGATATAAAATAATCACTGCACAAGAAAAGGTGTATACTTGCCAAAACAAGATAAGTGTACCACCCAGTCATGTAAAAATCAGCAATATTTATTACTAATCAGATAATTAGAACATTATATAGGCAAATATGCTATTATGATGTGCCAAATAGCGCAGGAAGTTATCAAACCCACAGCTTTATGATTTAAGCTGCCATTCCTGAAACGACATTACTAATCTGTTGACCCTATAAGACACATCAGCAACCGAAACTCCTTCACTGATTCCATTAATACTCACTCGAACAGGCATTGTAGCATGCAGAGCAAGTTCTTCATCATAAAATAAAACCAGCACCCTTATGGATGGAGAGAAGATGTGCATCTGCTTTTTCACGTACTGCTCCATGACGTAATCGTAATCTTCAAAGCTGGTGACACAATCAAACAGGTTGTCCTTGATTACGCTTTCGACAACTACATCATAGACTCCATCTTTAGTTACAACCCTCAGGTTTTTCGGAACATCTAATTCATACATGTCGCTGTCCAAGTCATAAATCATAGGATTTAGATAGCTACTCGTTTCCATCTTCTTTGCTATCCATTTTTTCTTTCAGTGCTTTGAGCGCATAACGCACCACTTTTCCTTTTGTCACTCTGATTTTGTAGTCCTTAGCCAGCAGCATCTTAATTAGTTCTATCTGGTAATCAGTATCTTCTGATATCTTTAAGCTTCTCATTTATGGGTATGTTGATTTATCTTATATATCAGAATTTAGAATCGGATTTCTACACTTTTACACTTTTCTACCATGATATATACTTCAAAAGGAATAAAAATCATGGAACATGTACTGAAAAACGAACTGCTATACAAAGCAGGCGAGATAGAAATTTATAAGACATATAATAAAGAGGAAGACAGCTATGGACTTTACTGGACATCACCTGATGGCTACAGGAGGTCGGAATATCACTACACCCTTATCCACCCTTTTGAGAATCAGAGAGCCGCTGCGCTGAGATTTGTAGGTGGGATTGAGTGGGTGTGGATGTGGATTGACACTGATTTGAACGAGTCCGAAATGGATGATTTGAGCAGGGTAATTTGGGAAGTTTTAAGGGTAGGCGATTCGAGGTGCAACTGCAATGGTACTGACGAAATGTTTGGGTGCGATTTATGCGTACTCGGCAAAATTGAAAACAGCTATAATTTCAAAACAATTTTCAATGATGCATTTCAAAAAGTTTTTACTTATGATACCGAAGAAGTCTGCTACACGATTAAATTGACTGTGTGTGAAGACAATCAAAGTATGACCTTTGATTACATGTGGGAGCAGGAGGAAGTGGAAAACCGCGTAAAAGGTATCATAAACACCTATGAGGAACAGATTTATGAACTGGAAGAACATTTAATGGTTTGTGTGGTAATTCATTGTGAAGACTCACCAGCGGTGCGACTGGTTCCATGCACAGTATCCATCGACATAGTAAGCGTTGCAACTTACTTACAAGTGGATAACACCAATAAAGTCCTGAAGTTTAACGACTTCAAAAACAGTAACGGGAAAGCATTATAAGATATTAGATAAGCAGGTATAGAATTTCCAGCTATACCTGTTACCATGCCTTGCTTAAGCCACTATAGTTCATCATAGTAACTGGCATAATCACCACCCAAAGGCACTATACCGAAGCCGTGGCAGTTCCTACAGCCGTTGCCATGGCAGCCAGGACAGTAGTCATTCTTATCTATAAACATCCATTCATCCTCTGATACTGCCGCATCACTTAACCTCTTGCCAGTGTGGTCAATCAAAAAACAGAAGCCATTTTGCTTTGCCCAAATAGAATCCGTGTGGCTGTGGTATTGCAGCAGGTCAAATACTGGCTCAGCAAGAACACTATCTGTTAAAAGGTTAAATATTCCGTAGCTGCCATTAGAAAGCAGCTTGACCAGTTGCTTTTCCCTGTCCAGGTAACTGTATTTTAGTATAAGCATATCCTTTATCAATTTTACTTATATATAAAGGAGAAGCTGGTACAGTTAGGTGAAACAAAAGCAGCTTGGTGATTGCCGTGTAAAATCACCAAAAGTCAGGTTTAAGTCTCTATGAGTGTTGTTTTCAGTCCTGCTATGCCACCTTCTGGCATATGACCTAACACCAGTGCTGCCACCTCTCTCCTGCCTACTCTGTAAACTTTAACATTTGACAGGTGCTGCTCCATGAAATCCTGAAGTACCTGGTATCGCTCAGCTACCTGTTTGGCTTCATCATCTGCCTCAGGTTCTGTTCTCGTCATATTACGAAGGAAGTAAGCTAAGTCAACTGTCTCTACTTTTGCATCTGATGGCTGTTCAGCAAACTGTTTTACCTCAGCATCAGACAATTCAGAAGGCTCTTTTTTTTTGAAATGAACAACTTCAAGAAGATAGTCACTTTCACTCATATAGTATAAGCCATCTGTAAGTTCCTGCAATCTTTGTAGTATAGCATCGTTTGTCATTGCCATAGATATCGTGTGGTGATTTGTAATAGATTTATCTGGTTGGTCCAGTATCTACTCTTGCTTCCAATGAGTTTTCTATCTGGTCTGGCAGAGCCGAAAGCAAATCATATCCTGTTGCTTGTTCTATAGCATCTACTGAGGTTCTATAGATACCCCAATCGGAATCAACAGTATTAACGTTTGTTGTATTCACGGCTATAACTCTTGTACTGGCATCAATGCGGCTTAAATCATTATCCCCTTCAGGCAATACCACTATCACCTTCCAGATATTCTTCGGAACAGTAACTCTTCCATTGTCTATGGTGTTGGCTGCACCTTCACTACCTATACCACCAATGCCATAGTTGCCCATTATCACATAGGCTTCCATACCTTCGTCAACAAGGTCTCTTGTGTAGTCCTCAAGATTAGCCCACGTGTTTCTGTTGTTATTGGGAGCCTGCGGTATAATGTTAGTCGTAAGGAAGGTGGCAGAGTTATCTTCTTCTGTTCTGGTTCGGTCGGCACTGGGCGTGTTGTGTCCTCTGTCGAAACCACTTCCTGTATAAGCAGATGCTCCTACCCTGTACCAGTCTGCTGGCAAAGTCATATCCGCTCTGAAATCATCCTGTCGTGGAGCAGCACCTAACCAATCTTCGCTAAGGTGCCAGCTTACCCAATTAGGTGTTCCCCTATCCCTGCTGTATGACAGCACATACTGAGGTTTAACCATCAGGTAGTTGTTGAAATCTGAGACTTCGGCAGTTGCATTACTTGGATTCCCTAATGCAACATGCTCACTTACGGATGTATCAACAGAACTTTTAGGAGCAACCTCAGTTTCCGAACAAGCCTGTAAGCCTAAAAAAACAAATAAAATAATGTATAAACGGTTTCTCATAATCATGCTTTTATAGTGCATAGGAACACTTCTGTGGCAGGTTGCCTAATGCAATGCGAGTAGTCATTTATTTAGTACGGCAAATCAAACGTGATGTCACAGATTAGCACTTAAGGAAAATCTTCAACAGGTATAACAGATTGCATCTTTTTGTTACTATATTGTGCTTATAAGATGTTGAGACATCCCCTACCACTTTAAACTGTCACAGGCACTTCAACAGATATAATGAACAGGAAGAAGATACTCGGTTTTATTACAGTAGCTGCCTTCATCGCAACATCTGTTTATTACTTCTACCCCGAGCAAAAACTACCTGCTGGTACAACAATAGACAAACTGGTGGTAGTGAAATCTGAGAGACAGTTGATTGCTTATTCTGATGGTCAGCTAATTAAAACCTACAGTGTCGCTTTGGGAAGAATCCCAGAGGGTGACAAAGAATACGAGGGTGATAAAAAAACGCCAGAAGGCATATATATCATTAACGACAAGAATCCCAATAGTGCATACCATAAGAATTTGGGTGTTTCCTACCCTAATGCCGATGATATCAGTCATGCAAAGAGTTTTGGTAAATCACCTGGTGGTGACATCAAAATTCATGGGCTTAGAAACGGCACTGGCTTCATCTCAAAGTTTCACCGATGGTTCGACTGGACTCAGGGATGTGTTGCTGTGACTGACGATGAAATGGATGAACTTTATGATGCTGTTGCTATTGGTACTCCTATAGAAATAAGACCATAGAAGCAAAGATTGAACACCCTACATAAATTAAAACACATACATGCCTGTAACGACTACTCATCAGTTTATAGACCAGTACCCTGTTCGCCATACGGACACAAGAATGATTGTGGGAACAATACACCCTCATACACATGATGATTTTCTGATTCCGTTCTTCTACGGAAACGTTGGTAGCTTCTGGGATATACTTCACAATGCTTATCCGCACCATAACCTGGTTTCCTTTGACAGCATTAACACCATGCTCAGGGTGAACAATGTATGGATTACCGATATCATCAGGCAATGTGACAGGGAGAGTGCAGCGGTGACTGATGATAAATCACTCTACAATATAATCCTGAATAAAGAGCAAATTCACCATGCTCTGCTGAACAGTCAGATTGATACAATCTATTTTACATCACGGTTCGGGAAGAATAGCGCTGGAAACCTTTTTACACAAGCCTTCGGAATCGACTACAAGCAAACTTTTGATGAAAATAAAAGTGAGTTCATAATTCCAGAAAGCTACTTCGGAAGAAAAATCAGATGTGTTGTGTTATACTCCCCATCTAACGCTGCGAACATAGGTATTTCACGCTGTTTGCCATTCCGCAGCAGACATCAGCACTACCAACAGTTTAAGGCACCTGTAAAGCAGTTCAAGATAGACTTTTATCGGGAGAAGTTTCAGTTTCTTAGTTAGTACATCACCATCATTGTCACTATGATAACAGACGACCAGACCAACTTTCTGTATCTGGCAGACACCCTCCCGAAGAAGTACCCTCAGTTCTATCAAAGGGTCGAAAAGGTGCTGGATGAGTGCGGAATCAACTATGAACTGCTACCTGGCACAAAAGATATCTGGGCAAGAGACTATATGCCCATACAGATAGCTAATAATAAGTTTTTGCAGTTCGTTTACAACCCTGATTATCTTCAAAGTAAGAAGTGGCAAAAGACTATTTCTGACACTGATGCTATTTGTTCATCAATAAATATCGTTCCTGTAAAGTCAGCTATCAAGGTAGATGGCGGAAATGTAGTACGTGCCTCAGATAAGGCTATCATGTGTGATAAGGTGTTCACGGAAAATCCACAGATACCTGAGAAACAGCTAATAAAGAAATTGCAGGAGCAGTTAGCAGTAGAACAGATTATATTCATACCTACCGACTCTTCAGATAAAATTGGGCATGCCGATGGCATGGTTCGCTTCCTGGATGAAAGAACAGTACTAATAAACGACTATTCAAAAGAGAAGCCACAGTTCCAGCTTAACCTCAGGATGGCTCTTCATAATGCTGCTTTGGACTGGGTGGAGGTAGCATACACCCCTTACGGAAATGAGAGATTGATACAGGCAAACGGAATCTATATCAATTATCTGCAAATGAAAGATTCAATTATTGTGCCTTCCTACGGTATGAAAGAAGATGAAATTGTGGTAAAGCAGTTTGAACAACTGTTTCCTAAGAGTAAGATTTCAACCATTAACAGTAGTGAAATTGCTCAACAAGGAGGTGTATTAAACTGCATTACATGGAACATCCAAAATGGTGAAGATAGGTTCTGATTGTTTCAACTTCAATCTAAACCACCTAAATATGTAATATATGGAAACAAAAACTACTGTGATTGAGAACTATGGCATCCTTGCTTCAATGTCATGGAACAGCAACAAATGGGCTAATGACCCAACGGAGCAGGACTTGAAAGCATCGAACTACAACTTCGTGAAGAACGAGAAGCACATGCACGAAAGTCTAAACTTTGGACATGATATCTATCCAAGCGAAGCTGATGGCTACTATATTGGCTATACTCCTATGCTGAACAGACTTCCTGCTGCTGATAAGCAGAAAACGGTAAATATACTCTTTCTCTTTAGCAGCGACTATAAAAATGGCAACAGGAAATCTGTTGTAGGACTGTATGGTTTCCCAATTTTTGGAGAATGGTTTCGCCAGGCTCAGCACCCTAAGTATAAAGAATACGACTGGGGTAACATTGCTGCTAATCCTGATGATATTATCTACTTTGATAATCACCTGGTTATTGATAACGACCTTGTGCAACACCATAATCTTCTGCCTGAAGACAGAAAAATTTCTCAGCAGGGGTTTAACTACTTAAGTTCTGATAACGTCCAGAACCTACTGTTATTAGCCTCTAAACTTAACCCAGATAATAGAAAGCTTAACTCTTTCACTGCTAAATTCCCACTGTTAGTGGATATTATCGAGGAAAGGAATACGCTTGATGATATGTACCTGTCTGTTGGTGACAGTAGCGCAGATACAGTAGAGGGAATAGCCGAGTTAGAAAAAAATATGAAAAAGGCTAAGCCAGAAGTAAAACAGAGAATTTCATCATATATAGAGCGGGGAGCAATTGCCAACAAAGTTAAGAAGCTAACCAACTATCGGTGCCTCGTCTGTGAAGCCATGGGATTCAACCCTTATTCTTTCAAGAAGCCCAACGGAGAACATTATGTTGAGACACATCATGTTGAACCTGTTTCTACTCTGAAGAAAGGCGTTTTAAGTGTAAACAACCTAATTACTGTATGTGCGAACCACCACAGGCAACTGCACTATGGAAACTCAAAGGTAGTGGAACATACACCCATAAATTTTAAATTCAGTATTGATGGCAGTATCGTGACAGTTAAGGCAATAAAACTACAATAATATTTATGGCACTACCAAAATACACTCTCCAAAACATACATGAAATGATATATTGGGGGCAGGCAAAGACTTATACCGCTACCGATAAATATCATATATACATCGTACATGACCTGCACAACCCAAGAGTTGTAACAGGATATTATGCACACGAAACTGGCACAGAAAAGCTAACGGCTATTCCAAATACAAGCCAGCTAAATAAGTTCTTAAAAAGCCACAGATAAGATTTAAAAGATAAAGTTCACATGTATAACATCTACCAACTTTACTTAATGAATGAAAAGCAGTTGCCTTTCGAAATTGTAAGATTTTCTTGGGGGAACTTAAAAATTACTTTAGATAAAATTGATAACATACGTTTCTCGGCTGGTGCGTGGTACTGTGATGCCTATACGCTTTCAGAGGACTATAAGGACTTCGGCTATGGGAAGGTTGGAGACTACAAAGAAATCGGATGTGCTGGCAATTACTCATGGAGTTACGCAGATGAAACGAAAGAATATAATGAGGATTTACTGCCCAAAGTAGAGAAGCGACACGACAGAGGCTTGGCATTTCAGAAGGCAGGCAAAGATTATGAGTGCTACCATTGCAAGAAGCTTATCCCAAAAGGTCAGGAATACGAAAGATACAGCGTACGCTCTGCTGGAAAGAAAGGAATGCCTATAAAAGAGGTGTTCTGTATCGGTCACAGAGACGAAATGCGAGAAAAGTTCTTTGGGAAACCAGCAGACTTGATTGAATTCAAAGAGTTGATTGAGGTCTGGGATAAGGGAAAGGTAATATAAGTTCTATTAAAGTGTGATTGCCACTATTTGACCTAACACTACTGCTAACCTTGGTAGCAAAAGGCTTACAGGTTCATTTTTCTTTCGCAACCCCTCCATGATTTAGTGAGAGGGGATTACGAAAGAAAAATGTTAAGAGGGAAATGTTAGGTAAACTACTGTTTAATACCAGAGAAAGTCAGCTTACATCCTGACTATTACACGTCCACCACAACACCTGATGATGCACTATAAACGATGTTAGCGTTTCGGTATTGATTTCAATCTTCCTTTAATAGTTTTAATTTTTTGTTTATTTCGATTAAACTCCGCTCATGAAGTTTCCCAAACCATTCTTCAGATAGTTCTGTTGTTAGTTCTGGATTATCTATTCCTAATGAACCTGTTATCATTCCAATTTGAGCCCCAAATTCACGGATTATAATTATTGGAAATTCAGCACAAACATGAGCCATTACTTTAATTGCTTCTTCTTGTGGAAAATCTGTATCAGGAAAAATCATTTTAATAGCCTTTGTTGCTATTCCTAAGTCATTTAAAATAGTCCGTGCTATAACGCCAGAATCCTTGTTACTAAAATATTGAGCAATCGCATTACTGAAGCTTTTTGCGAAAATGAAATCAAGAACTTCCCAAAATTCTGTTGAAATTATATACAATTCAGAAATCAAATGGTCTGAATATCTATAAATTGAAAGACTATTTCTAAAATCAAGATATCTATCAAACTGTAGCAAGAAAACAATGTTCTCACTTAGCTTTATCTCACAAGCTTTAATTGATTCAAAACTAATTTCTCTGAAAATGGAAGTATGTTTTTTTATTAAATCAAAAATTTGCTTTTCATCCTTCAATTGCTTGATTAAAAGTATTGAGTACAAACTTTTAAAATCATTTTCTAATTCAAGACGAAATTCAAAAAAGCGCAACGCATCATCTGTTAACCATTCATTGTCCTTCCAATTTTCTATCAGTAAATTTGCTTTAAAATTTAAATAAACAATATCATCTGAATAATGGTCTAATCCTTTATTAACCCAATTTAAAGCCTCTTTTACATTTCCAAGTTTTTCATAAGCATAAGCAATCCCAAAGTAGCTATATTGATATTCAAATAGCATATTTTCATCATTTCTAATCGCTTCCAACATAAGTGATAAACCTTCATCGTCTCTATTAAAAATTCTTGAAAGTGTAACACCTTTACTGAAAAGAGCTTGAGGTAATTGGGGATTTATTCTTAAAGCCTTATCATAACAATTTAGCTCTTTTTCATGTTCCTTTATATCAAAGTAGACCTGTCCAAGATTTTTCCAAGCTTGCTCAAAATTCGGATTTAGCCTTAAGCACAATTCAAAGTGAGTAATTGCTTCTTGGTTATATCCTAATCGACTCAGAGTATTTGCGTAATTGTAGTGATAAATATATTGTGTATTATCCTTACTTAAATAGTCCTTAAATATATTTTTAGCTTCAATAATTTTGCCTTTAATTTTATTTTGCATGCCATCTTCTGCCAATATGCAAGCTTTTGTCAAGTATTGGTTAGATGTACCTGAAAGTTCAATGGCTTTATTAATATTATTGATAGCTTCTTTGTAGTGAAAAGTGTTATATTGACTCTGTGCCAAACCTTCCAATATTATAATATCATTAGGATTTTCTTTCAAAAGATTTTTGAAATAGAAAATTGATTTCTCATAATCTTGTGAAAAGTAATATTTCCACGCAAGAATCTGTGAATTTGAAATTTCATCATACTCAAAACATTTGATACCTTCCACAAGCATTTTGATACTAAAAATATTCTGAACGTATTTTGAAATTGAATCCCAATCAATTTTGCTAAGTTTATTTGCTTTAGGAATTTTTATCCTATACGTTTTTTGAGATGATGTTAAATCAAATTCCAACTCATTATACCAGCACCAGTATGCTTCCTTTTCCTCTTGCACATATGAAACAAGCAATACAGGTTCTAACTTTGTATGATATAATCCTAAGGTTGAATGCTTTAATGATATAATAGTAAAGTCATCACTTTTCTCTTTGATTTTGCTTTTCAATTGAACAGAAAAGCTAAGTCCAGTCACTTGATTATTAGTAACAATATTAACCACATAGTCAATACCATAATCATGCTCAGGCTTATCAACATACCAATCGTTTGGAACTTGAGAATTAAAAAACTTACTTGATTCAGTTTCTAAAATATGATTGTTATGCCTATTTGGTGTTTCCAAGTACTTTACAATTTTTATATATGATAATCAGTTTTGCACAGTCGTTTCTTACAACGTTTAGGAGAGGCTTTGAACGAGGCAAAGCCGAGTATGGAGCCTATGCCGTGTCGTAGCTACAGTAAAGGTGGGGTTGGCATATGTAATTTACATATACATCCTATTAGAAGCTGGAAGGCTTCTCACTTCCTCTTTGTTATTAATTATTCCCCTTATAGTTTCTTCTATTCTAAGGAACCTCTCCTCTACATTTTTGTCATTTATCTCACAGAAGCCGTTATCATAGACTCTCTTCTTCATCTGTCCAATTCTTACTATAATTTCGGTACTAAAGGATGGTAATATGCACCTTCTATCTCCTCTTTCTATTGTATCAGGCAAGGTTAAAATATCCTCCTTCTTTATCACATTATAAATCCTTCGTTTTTCTTCCACGGTTAAAGCCACACTCACTCTTTTAACTTCACCCATATACTTTCGAGAGAATGCTGAATCAGACGAAGAAAAGAAATTACTCTTCCCATTATCATCATATACAACCTCAAAGTCTTTTAGGTGAAGAGTGTCAGATAGCTTATATGAATCTACTTGCCTTGCTGTTTCTGTATTACTTTTTGCAACTTGGTTATCGCATGCGATTAGTGTAAGCAAGAAGCAGAGAAGGAGTAAATTTTTCATTTTATGATTTTTATGCATGCCAACTATCGGCTAAACGGAGTTATTCGACTTACCTGCACTATGTACGGAAGTGGTCTTGTCTGCTCTTTCCTCATTTTTGAAGCTGTTAGGGCTATTTGAGTGGCTTCCTCCATAGTATATCGCTAACACAATATAGTAACTACTGCGGCAATACCATCCTTATTTACCAAAATGATTGGTGTGTGACTATAAAAATTGATAAGTGAGGAAGCAACATGAAAAGGCACTACCCTAAACCTTTAATCCTGCTCTGAATATACTCTTCTGCCTGCTCAATTAACTCCTTAACATCTTGCATTGGCTCAGCAATCTCTTCTCTGAACTGGTCGTCCAGCAGAGCAAAATAAACCGCACCCACTTATCTCTCTTGGTACTGGTGATTATCAGGTAGTGAACGGAAGAAATCATCTATATATTTCTCTACTTCTGATTCTGTAAATCGTGGCATATGTCTTTTTTGAATTTATATATCTAAAAGAACCATCCTCATCAAAAAAGCAGATGCCATTCCTGTGCAACGTGCTATACAATTACTATGTAGCAGGCATTTGCCCTTACTTATACATTATCATTTGAGCAGTCTCTTTATCTACTTCCGATGCTATTTGTCTTGACTTTATACATATTATCTTGTAGGTATTCGAGTAGTTTAAATCCTGACTAATCAAAAATAATAAGGGAGAACCCGAATGAGTCCTCCCTTATTATACTTTGGCAAAAGTGAATGTTTATTTATAATAATAACTTTTATCGGTAAACATTTTTGAACACGATAAATATTTGATATAAAGCGATATAAGTCTGCTAATTGTCTTCATGATATATGTTTTATTTTTATAATATGAAGACGAACAAGTATACGAAAAGACGCAAGATTTACAGAATATTCTAACTTCTTAAGTCTTGAAAAACGGTGTTCATGTGGATGGTGAGTTAGAAAACTAACAGGTTGATGAAACTTCAGCACGCCTGTAGCTATCTCAAACGATATTGTAAACAGCTACCACAGCACGTTTTCGATGCAGATGAGAACTGCGCCTTTGATGAAGTTATAAAGGATTTAATGACCATCAGGGTCGGTAAAATAGAGAGGCTGATACATGAGTATTGAACGCTTTTAGTGTGACAGCCAGCATTCTTGCAGAACAAGAATCTAACTAAACTCTTATCCCTACAGAGGCAGTGTGGCTTTTACCATACCAGAAGCAAGATTAAGTTTTGTATAGTAAACGGTGAACTATGAGGGTGCCGCTAATGGTCTGCTTTTCCTCATCCTACCTTTTTTAAACATTCCTGAAAATTTTCCTGCTCCTGATTTAAAACATTCACTTTTTTAAATGTATAAAGTTTGTAAAACTGAATAATCAGATAGTAAAAACAGAATAACATGATACAGAACAACACAGACTTTATGAGTGACGAGGAATTCACTGACTTAGTGAAAGAAGAAACAGAACATTGCTATAGAGCAACTATGTCTGAATTAGAATTCTATGTGGAGGGTTTCTATTCAGTGGCAAGGGATTATATAAAGTATGGGAAACACGAATTAGCCAACGAGTATATTATTCGATGGAAAGTGGCTGAAGAAGTACATGGCAAGCGACTCATAATACAGAACCGAAACAAGAAAATCAGTGAGATACTTAGCGATAAGCTGGACACGGAATTTGGCTCGCTGGACACTGGGTTTATAGATAGTTTAGACATGGACTCATTGTTTAACAACTGATAGAACAAAAGAGTGTTACTGTAGCAAACAGAGTTTCTTCTGTGGCTGTGGTAACACTCTTTCGCTTTAGTCATACTCACACATGTACTTTTAGGAAAAGGCGGTTCCTAAAATCTTCTGATGGCTTTGGAAAAACACTGTAGCCTGAAGCCATACGATGTATTTACAAAGAGCAGGGAGTTTATATATAATATAAACAAATGCAAGAGATATGGCACGTAAACATAAGCACCCTAAAAATTTGACACTTGATGAAATAGAAGAACTGATTAATAAGTACAGAAAAGAAGCTTTTCTACTAAACACAGAAGATGTAGCGGATGCGTTACAGGAAATAAGGGAAAAGGGTCTCGGGTACTCTTTTGCCAAAAAGCATGTTCAAGGATATTACATGTGGGTCAAGGAGAAAGTATATGCTCAGGTCTATGAGCAGAAAGTGAAAGCTGAGACCAGGAGCAGGAAGATTGCTACCCTACTCTGTGATGAGTAGCATCAGAAAACAACATAATCAAAAAGGAACAATGAGTGAATAAACTGCTCATTGTTCCTTTTTGATTATGTTGCTAATGTTACCTGATTATGCTGCCATTGGCACACATGCTTCAGTACTATTGTGCTTGGTAATCTGCTCTACATCCAGTGATGGCACTATGCTGTACTCTTTGTTAAAGTAATATTTAATCTCATCCATGACCACAGTAATATGTTCTGGGAGCGTTAGTACTGAATCATGTATGGTCGAAAGAAACGTGCTGTTACGCATCAGTTTATTCACCACTTTCTTTATCATGATATCGGCTTCCGTGGTTTGCATCAGGCGACTCAGAAGCGTATAATCATTAGCCTTGTAATGTTTTATGACAGCATATACGTTAGGAAACCTATGCCTGAAATATTCAGAATCCTTACTTTTGTCAGCCCATCCGTTGCGGCAATAGAACAAGGTGGCGAATAGCATTTGCTTGAAAGATGTTCTGTCACCTATAAAATTCATCTCAATCATCAGCACGTTGTACAGCATGCCATTACTGCATAGTTGAACATATTCCTGAACATCCACTGGAAGATTGTTTTGATAGTAGTCTACCAGCAGGCTACAGAAGATGAATGGCTGTGAGTTCTTAATGTCGATATTTACCAGTGGCACATTAGGATGCTTCTTATGATACAGGAACTGGCGCAGTGACCTGGACAGGTTAGTAATAAAAGTGTAGACACGTCCAGTATTAGCATCCACAGAAAAACAATAGTTTCTGTTTACGATATTTTGAACAGAAACTATATCTGCATTCCGCTTATCCTGCATAACTGACTTAAGGCACTTGACATCGTTCAGGAAGACCTCATCAAACTCGCCTTCGTATTTCAATGGAATAGAATAGAAGTCAACTTCAGGATAATCATCTATCGCCTGCTTAAAGCTATCATACAAGCCCTCTGGCAGCAGCGAATCTATCAGTTGGATAGTTCTGTCATATTTCTCGTCAATGTATTGCAGGGCTTCCTTTTGGCGTATTTGGATATACTTCAACTGCGACCAAATATAGTGTTCTGGTTTGGAAGCTGCTTTGTATTTTCTTCTTTGCAGGTTAGCTGCGAAAGTGTCTTTCAATATCATTATCTCCACCGCTTTCGATTTATACGCCTGGGAGATGTCGTATCCTCTTGACACCACACCAGGCTCGTATTGATTGTCCGTAACGATAACACCCCATTCCAGCAGGTCGTCAACTATTATTTGGTAGTAGTCAGCACCCAAAACATCTCGTAGAGTTGTGGCTTTCAAAGGTACAAGACCGTTTCTTTTTGAAGTGGAGAATATCTTCTGCTCAATTATTTTAGACAGCACATAGGCATATTTATCCTGGTGGTCTAAGCGGTATCTTTCACTGTTGTATTTAGCTAATATTAGCTGCGGTAAGTCGACTTTTGTTGGTATGTAAAGCTTTCTTTCATTGTTCTTTATCTTCATTTCTAACTAATTCTTTTTTTCTTATTTATATATCTGTTGATATAGCTTTTATAAGAAATCAGTAATTAGTTTAAAGATTGATAGCAATATATTTTCTATGAAGCCATATTCCATCATTCTGAATACTAACTATAATCTTATCTGTTCTTCACTACCGTTCATAAAAGATGAAATCATACCCAATAATGATGTTGAAATACTTTGATGATGAATTTCTTTGTCTTTAAGTATTAGTTAATATTAGTAAGTATTATATATCATTAACTTGTATAAAATTGGCTCAAATTCCATTTCCAATATTTTCTCTTATTCTATATCTTATGGTTAATGACTTGTAAGATATTATTTATCAAAAACCCTCTCTATTAACTGTATTCACAGTTTTTAGACTACTTCTCAAACACCTAAAATTTCACATTTTTTCACATATTCTGTATGCATGAGCGATGAGCGAGTGCAACAGTTACCTGAGAGCGGAAGCGAGCAGGTAGCTTTCAGAATGGATGAAGACTTAGGCTTGTTAAATAGGTTATAGAATGACTTCTATCAGATGTATAAATAGAGACAGAATGATTAAGAAAGCTTCTTTACCTACCAGTAAAAGGTATCATAAATAAGTAAGTATATTATATCATTAACTTGTATAAAACTGATTCATCAGCATATCCTGCACATACCTTCTTCAAGATTAACTCTCATAAGAGCATTACATCACTTATAAGAGGACATCTATACTATCGCTACCAAACACCTTCTTGTTTTGCTGGTACTGCTGTAGTGGCTAATATAGCCTAAATAGAGTGGTTTGATACGCTGTTAACGTGGTTTAAATACTGCTCATTGAAGTTTGAAAAAATAATATCCTAAATTTTTAAACTTATCCTTTTTCTGATGTATAAAGTGTATCATATTCTAAAAGCGATACAGTGGATATGGTTTGGATTCTGGTATAAATATTATATTAGCTATATTGCTAATTCGCTGACTTGACTGATGTTTCCTGTTAGCGAAACAGCTTCGATTCATTTCTCAGTTAAACAACAATAGCTTTTGGACAGTCTTAAAAAATTTCTTTCCGTTACCCTGCTTATTATGGGTAAAGCACTTAAGTTCACATTGATTCTCACCAAAGCCACTCTGATGGCTATCTATCACATACTTGCAGGTGTGTTTGGTTGGGAAAAAGAAAAGAGTAAAGGGAATAAACAGCACATAAAGTACCACCAGCGCAATAGAAGCTACCGTTCCCATAGAGCCAGCTACTCCAACAAGCGAAGTAGCCGAAATGACTCTAAAAGCAAAGGCGATAGGTTCGAAGAGTATATTGTAAAAAGCCTGAACCAAACCTACTTCACAGTTAAGGAATGGCGTGGCGATAAGTACGTTGATGGCAGATACGCTGAGTCCAACATGCTACCAGACTTAGAAGTAGAGTACAGCCACAACTCAATCGCCTCTCGCTTCGCTATAGAGTGCAAGTATAGGACATCTCTCATTGATGATGCCGTTGAAATAGCCAAACCTTACCAACTGGATAACTACTCTAAGTTCTCGGAAGAAAAGGGTATGCCTGTTTTCATCGCCTTGGGTCTTGGTGGCTACCCTGATAATCCAGATGAGGAATTTATCATACCACTTGACAGTATCAACGACAACATCATTTATTACGATGAGCTATGTCAGTTCAGGCGAAAGCACCAAGGCAACTTGTTCTATGATTGCCGCATACAGGAGCTAAGATAGGTGTCACAGTTTACTCCTGTTTTAACAATTTATTAGAAGCTACACAACAACAATGGTAAAGTTTCAGGTAAACGACCCATCACTTGAATCTCAATGGAGAGCAGTTATCCTTTTCGGTAAGAATACAGCTACCTATAAGTTTGCCTTTGCCAAGGCACTACTTGAACTGGTCGAGAAGGAAAGAACAGCTATTACACTATCTGACCTTGCTGAGCCTTTTTCAAGACACATAGTAGACCACCTGAAGCAAAACGATAAACAAGGTAGTTCAGCATCAAGCAGGTTCTTAGATACGTGCAGAAGCTATATAAACAGCCAAATCACGAAAGATGAACTTCTGGTACAAACTGAACGACTCGGGTTTGTAAACGTGGTGGATGCGTTCCAGATGGTAAACAGAGGCACTATTCCAGACCAGTTCTACCAGAAGAACTACACCAGCGGAAAGAAGGAAATTATCATAACTGATAACCTGCTGAAACTGAAAGAGTCTTTCCACTTTCAGAACTTCGGACAGGAAACTGAAGCCAGATGGAATTTGGTGGAGACAGCATGGAATCTAAACATCAACCCAAACCTGCTGGAAGTGCAGTATGATGAGGATAAGGAGTTGTTCTTCATCGAGAACAACATCATGCGCAGGGTTAACATTACTTCTGTTCGTGACTCCCTGAACGGTTATCAGAAAGGTAAGTGCTTCTACAGTTTCCAGGATATTTCAGTAAACAGCCTCTCCCCCAACATTTGTGATGTAGACCACTTTCTACCACATCTTAATAAACAGAATCATTTCCCAGCTAACATCAATGGCGTATGGAATCTGGTATTAGCAGACAAAAGTGTCAATCGAAAGAAAAATGCTACAGTTCCTGATGTGAAATACCTGCATCGTCTTTACAACAGAAACGAGTTCTTTATAGAGAGTAAGCATCCTTTATCAGAGACTATTGTAAATCAGACTGGTGATACTCCTGAAAAGCGCAGGCAGTTTCTTCAGCATCATTATAATATAGCATTAAATCATTCCATACATACCTGGAAACCAGAAATAGAGTTACCATCTACATTTTAAGCAATGAGTGTTTTTCTTGAGATACCAGAGGACAGAATCATTTACAAAGACGACCACTTTTTCATCATTAGGGATAAATACCCTGTTTCGCCTGGTCACTCGCTTATCATCTCTAACCAACTTAGGTCTGACTACTTTGACCTGACAGAAAATGAAAAGCTTAATCTGGTAAAAGTCATTGAGGTATGTAAGCAGCTAATTGAGCAGGAATACGCTCCTGATGGGTATAACATCGGCATGAACTGCGGTGAAGTTGCAGGACAGACAGTGATGCACTTCCACTGCCATCTCATCCCACGATACAGAGGTGACATGGAAGACCCAAGAGGTGGTGTAAGGCATAGTGTGGCTGGTAAGGGATACTATTAACTTTCTTCTTTTAGATGCCTTACGACCCCTACCGTATCCCAAATGCAAAAGTTAGTTGTTAATTTACTACACTACATTTAACTTAAAGAGCTACTTCCGTTTTAAAGTTTTAACAACTTGCCTGACCAAATAGCTACAGCTAATCAGGAGGTTGACACATCCTAATTAGCTGTTCAGTCTTACCTTTTGCTCCTATACCTCGCTTTTACTCTATTTATGAATTCAGCATTCAGTATACTGTCTCCAAGCTTCACCGCCTGACCACTTTCAACGAGGACTTTATTTCCCTGGAATTTCTCGTGGTCACCGTAACCAGCAGAAGCTTGAGTGTACATGCACCCCACAATCCTGTCTTGCTCTCTTGCGAATTTGACCGTGTGAAGCGTACCACCCTTAACCCCTGTCTCCAATACTACCACTCCATAGCTTATGCCGCTCTGAATCCTATCCCTGTCTACAAAGCTGCTTCTCTGTGGCTCCTGACCGTACGGCAACTCGCTTATCAGCACCCCTCCTTTCTCAAGAATCTTTTCCGACAGCCCCATATTCTCCTTTGGATAGACGCTATGCAGCCCTCCAGCAAGCACAGCAATAGTAGGTTTATCGGCATCTACAGAAGCTTGATGTGCGATTGTGTCACAGCCCTTTGCCAAACCACTTACTAACGTCAAACCTTCTCCTATGAGAGACTCGGCTATTTTAGGTCCCGTCTCAACAACATGGGCAGAAGGCTCTCTGGTGCCGATAACAGCTACTGTAGGCGACTCTAACGTTGATATGTCTCCTTTGCAATGAAGGAGAACTGGCGGATTTGCCGTCTCTTTTAGCAGAGCGGGGTATTGCTCATCAAAGATACCGATGATGCTGATGCCATGTTTAGCGGAGCAGTCCACAACCCGCTCTCGTCCTTCTTTTCCTACCCCGATGGCTTCCTGTGACGGTATTGTAAACCTGAGTCGGGGATTATGCTTTTTTACATTATGTAGTAGCGCAATAATATCAGTGTCTGCCTCGGAAAATGAAGCCTTGGTTTTACTTAGATAACTTATAGTGCTTTTCACCGCAGCAACTGTTACACCTGGTATTTGGCTTAAGAGCAGCAGGTTATTATTGGATAACATCGGATTTTATATTTTGGCTTAAGGGGTTAGCTTACTTATTCAAAGCAGATTAATTTTATGCATGTTACTAAAGGGCGGAAAATCTTTAAGTGACAGGATTAGGTGACCTTTATTGATGGCTACAAGATACCTAAAATCGTACACTGCAAGAAAGGAAGACAAAATACAGCATTTTCACTCAAATGTGCGGAAGATACTCAGTTTTACCAACAGCAAAGGGCGTATCAAAAGCTGCTAAGCTATTAGCTAAAAGTCTTAAAGAAGGACACTACAACGCTGCACCAACACAAAATCTACCTGTGGTGACCAATACAGAACCAGATATAATTCAGTTCTTCTCATGGGGTCTACAGCCGTTTTGGGCGAAAGATTCAAAATCCATCAAGAGGTCCATCAACGCCAGAGCAGAGACACTTACGGAGAAGCCATCTTTCAGAAGTCTACTGAAGTCTAAAAGGTGCCTGGTACCAGCGGATGGTTTCTTTGAGTGGCAGGTGACACCACATGGGAAGGTGCCGCACAGGATACTTCTAAAGGATGAGGCAACCTTTAGCTTCGCAGGCTTGTGGGATGAGTGGACTGACAAGTCTACTGGTGAGATATTACATACCTATGCCATCATCACAACAGATGCCAACGACTTAGTTAAACCTATACATGACCGCATGCCTGTAATTCTCTCACCTGAGGCAGAAGAACTATGGCTGGATGAGCATGAGACACAGGAGGATTTACTATCGCTTCTGAAGCCTTTTGATGCTGAATTGATGAAAGCATATGCAGTATCTACGTTGGTGAACTCGCCTATGAACAATGTACCAGAGGTTATAAATTCACTTTAACCAGAGTTGCATGGGAAACATCATCCAAGCTGTATGTCAATGCGGATTAGAGTCCGACACCATCTATCAAGGTATCGGCTTCAGGTACTATGAGAACGGCATTAGAGTCGAACCAGCGCACTGCGATGCTTGTGGTATAGTAGTAGGCAAGGATATGAGCAAAAGCTATTCTAAGTGTCCTGAATGCCGCAGGAAAGCCAAGTTCTACAAAGATGATGTAGAAGAAAATCTGCCAGAGGAAAAAACGGTGGTGTTATCAGGTGATTATCTGGATGAAAAAAAATTCTGGCACTGCCCACGGTGTAAGAGAGAGACACTGCACTTTGAGAACATGGGTCTATGGGATTAGCAGGTCTCCTGCTATCTGGTGATTTCAATACCCACTACACTTATAACTCTATTCAGCAGCACCAGGAACTCATCAAATTCTTCTGGATAAGCATTTGAGCCGTATGAGTTAGTCTTGATGCCATCTCCCTTTGCCTTCAGTTCCCACTGAGTACCATCCAGTATGTCGCTGTCATATCTTCTTTTCCAACCACAGTGTTTCAGAAACTCAACCAGCCTACCCCAATCTTTATTCTTATTGACAGAAACCACTTTACTATGTTCTGGCATAGGGATGCTGATGTAGTCGGAAATAATAAGGCTTTCGTTTTGCAAAATGATTCGGTAGCTGTGGTCACGTCCATAACCACCAAGGTATAAGTCAAAGGTCATTGATACGGATGAGTTGAACAGACTCCAAGATAGAAAACTAAATCTATTTAGTGTTCAGTCTTAAGCTGTGTTACTGCATGGTTGATACATATTTACATCGTAACAGAAGATTCATGTGAATAAATATAACTAATATATTTAGCTTTTATTATTCTTGTTTACGTATTTGCTAACACTATTAGTAAAAGCTAATCAATGTTGGAAATATGTGCAGCGCAAAAATTATTCACATCAGTTCACAGGTCTTAGAGCATCTTGACTTCGATTACTTAGAAAGCATTGAGATACCCTTAATGGCTTCCTATATCTCAGCAGGTTTCCCATCCCCCGCTGAAGGATATGAGGAAGACCGCATCGACATCTTCAAGCACATCATACAGAATCCCACTTCCACCTATATGATGCGTGTTAAAGGCTCGTCTATGGTCGATGCTAATATACATGAGGGTGATATATTAGTGATTGACAAATCCTTGAAGGCATCCGATGGCATGCCTGTGGTATGCTTCCTGGATGGGGAGTTCACGGTCAAAACGTTAAAAAAAGTAGGTAACAAAGCTTATCTCATGCCAGCCAACCCTGCTTACAAGCCTATAGAGGTCACAGAAGAGATGGACATGCGTGTGTGGGGTGTGGTGGTCTGGATACTTCATAAACCAGTGAAGCAATGACTACGCTGTTCGGTTTGTGCGACTGCAACAACTTTTACGCAAGCTGTGAGCGAGTATTCGACCCATCGCTGAATGGCAAACCAGTAGTAGTGCTGTCAAACAATGATGGATGTGTGATAGCCAGAAGCAATGAGGCGAAGGAATTTGGAATACAGATGGGTGAGCCTTACTTCAAAATCAGAAATCTGGTAGAGAACAAGCACGTGCATGCCTTCTCATCGAATTATGTGCTGTACGGTGATATGTCTGACCGTGTAATGCATACTCTGTCGTTATTCACTCCCAACGTGGAAGTATATTCTATAGACGAGTGCTTTCTGGACTTGGGGGATTTTTACGACATAGACCTTCTCTCCTATTCCTGGAACATTAAGCGAACAGTGCATCAATGGACTGGTATACCAGTAAGCTTAGGAGTGGCACCGACAAAGGCGTTGGCTAAGGTGGCTAACAAGCTTGCTAAGAAGTCCAGGAAAGCGAATGGAGTATTGGTGCTTACTGACCCCTACCATATCCAGAAAGCGTTAGAAGCCACAAAAATCGAAGATGTGTGGGGCATCGGTGGTCAGTATGCTAAGTTTTTAAAGAAGCGAAACATCAATACCGCTTTTGACTTCATCAACCTATCTGAAAACTGGGTTAGACAGCATATGACCATTGTTGGTGTTCGTCTGCTGAAAGAACTGCGTGGCGAATCGTGTCTGGAATTGGAAGAGGTTGCACCACCGAAAAAAGGCATATGCACATCCAGAAGTTTCGGTAAGAAGGTGAACAATTTTGATGAGTTACAAGAAGCAACTGCATCATATGCTGCAAAGTGCGCCAAGAAGCTGCGCCAGCAGAAGAGTTGCGCCAAACTGATAACGGTATTCATCCATACCAACAGTTTCTCTGAGAACGACAGACAGTACTACAACAGCAAGACTATCTGCATGCCTGTTGCTACCAACTCTGATATTGAGTTAATCCACTATGCTAACATAGCTTTGAGAACCATCTACCGTGATGGCTACTGGTATAAGAAGTCTGGTGTGATTGTCACTGAGATAGTGCCAGAGAACCAGATTCAGTTAGACCTGCTGGATACGGTTGACAGGGATAAGCATGCAAAAATTATGGATGTCATAGATAGCATGACTGACCGCTTCGGTAGAGGAAAGGTAGCCGTGGCTACACAGGGGGTAGATAAGGCATGGCTGCTCAGAAGCGATTTCAAATCTCCTTGCTATACCACCAGGCTGAGTGAGATTCAGACCGTTTATGTGAGGTAGAAGATAAACATCTTTTAATTAACAGAAAGGTGTATGTTTATTTACCTATTCAGGACCAGTTCTCCATTTCTATAGGAAGCCCTGAACTTACCTGGCAATTTAGTAGATTTAGGTGGTTGGTTTAACTCACTTGCCATCCAATCAACAAGTCTTGATAAAACCTCATCGAGTAAAATAGCTTCTACTTTTTTCCTTTCAGTGGAAGGCACGACTCCTGCCCGAATGTAAAAGCGGTACTCGTCTACATTCTGATTGGGTACCCAATACTCCGCATCAATTAGTGAGCAGTCCTCTGTATTTCCACCACCTGGTGTCCTGTATACCAGAACAACATTACAATCAAGTCCTCTGGATGTGATTGCGTCTTTTAGGAAAGAAGACTTAAGAACATAGCTAAGCCCCTTCCTCGTCTTCGGTTTTTCTATTTCAAACTTCATCACACAGTGTTTCTTCGTGAAATTACCTGCAATGGTCAAAAGTCATTTGTGAGTGCTTTAGCTTCCACAGGTAGTACAGCCTTACTACAGAAGACAGAGCCTGTTACTGATACACAGCCTTAGGTACTGAGTTTACTTCAAAAGCAATCTGATAAACCTCCTTCTATCTACTCTGCCTTTTTATGAATTTGTTAAAGCGGTAGATGAAAAACCCTAAGGCAGCGAGTAACTGCAAAGACAAAATCAGGATTCCAGAATTATTAGGATTGTACTGATTAACCTCTTCCCAAATTCGGAAGGGAATATACACTATGAAGATTGCTGGTATCAACAGGTTGAAGAATGTTCTCATATATGGAAACTTGATGTGAACACAATGCATGTTTCTAACTACGTCAGTTTGGTAGTTATGATTGAGATTTAGCTATTCTGACTTTGTACAAGCATAAAGCGATGGGGTGGCGTAGCTACAGTAAGGGTGTTGTTGACAGCAGGACTTCTATTTCTTCTTTCTTTTGTCGTTACTAAACCTGATAGGCAACGTGTATCGCACAGGTACTTTCTTGTCTGCCTGCATACCTGGATAAAATTCCAGAAGTTCAGTAACCCTTAGCGCTTCCTTGTCCGCTCCATCTGAAAGGCTCCTTATTATCTCAGGTTCGACAACGCTCCCAGTTGTGTCAATGACAAAAGAAATAACTACCAGTCCATTTAGACTTTCATTAACAGGGTATTGTAGGTTCTTTTGTATGAAATTCAACATACCCTGTTCACCTCCGTGTTTATAAATGGGCATTATTTCACCAACCATACCAAATGCCATCTCTGACTGCGCTTTATCATGTTCGTGATTATTGTTAGTACAGCTAACTGCCTGAGCGTGGAGTTCTCTGCTAAAGGTACTAAACCCTACTGCAAATAAAATGCTGGCAGCAATACGTTTAAATTGGAATGGCTTTGTATTCGGAATCTGAGATAATTGAGTATGATGAAAGCGTCCACATACCTGCCCCTCATCTTCCAGCACAGCATGCAATTCCTCCATGCTCTTGTTTGTGAAATCAACTACTGTTTTGTCACATTCTGAACAGTGCCTGCCACTGCTGCAAGGCAGCATCTGATTCCAATTCCTTTCACAGACAAAAGAAAGATTGATTTTTTCTATAGGTGTTCTCTGATTCATATTCAAAATTACCTTACAACCAATGGCTCTGTTATGAGGTGGCATAGCTACCTTATAGGTTTTGTTGTGGGAGGTTGTCTTTGTCTAAGTTGATGTCGACAAGATACCAGCTTTTCACTTTGTGAGAATTAAACAAAGCTGGCTCCCATGGTTCCATTTCTTCTATGATGCTTTTGATTTCTCTTTTAAAATACGCTAAATACTTTTCATTGGTGTCTTTAAGGTTGTAACCAAAGTTACCTACCTTGATATCTGACACCATACCTGTTGTATCTATGACAAATTCAGCAAAGAAAAACTGCCTTTCACTTCTCATTGGCTCGTAATCCCACCCTTTGGGGAATGTTAGTTTCTTTAGTATAAAAGTGTCTGGAGGAACACTGCTGTACTTAGGCTCTACATCAACGTCCCAGTACTCATAGGTTTTTGTTGCCCATCTTGCCTCGAACATGTGGTCAGCAATCTCACCAAGACTGCGGATAAAGGAGTCTCCGTACTTCTCAGCAATCAGACTATCCATGTACACCCCATAGCAGTTTAAATCGGCTTCACAGTTCATACCCAAAGGTTTATAGGCAACGTTGAACTTCTTCAATAACTCTTCTAATTCATCATCATGTCTTCTTATTCCACCATACTTTGAATAGACAAGTATTCCTTTCTTAACGTCTGCCTTTGCCCTTTCTATTTCAGAAAGGCAAAGTACATCGTTGCGGTCAATATGTTCACCTAATGGGGGTGGTGGCGGAGACAGATTTGCTTCTTCCGTTAAATTCTGTTCATTCAATTTCTCTGCTTTCTCTGTAATCTGGTCAGAACAGGAAAACAGGAAAAGGCTGATGACTAACAGAATTTGTCTCATTTGATTTTTTATTTATTAATCCAATCACCCACAACGGGCTGGGCTTTGCTGTGGCGTAGCTACCGTAAAGGTGTTGTTGGCAGAGGTAGTATTCATTTTCTGGTTAGACTGTCATAGGGTACACTAACTGGGGCTGGCGGAGGAGGAATCAATACGTCTTCTGTAGTGCTAAAATGCCTATTCTCACTCCTAATTAGATTTTGTTTTTCAACAATATCAAGTAATTCATATAGCGTCTCATTTAACTCACCTTGCATAGTTCCAACCATTCTTGCTTCTCCATTGTCGAACACGAATTGCAATGAGTGAAATGCTCCATCTTCTTCAAAGTAAAAGCCTTCTTTCAAGCTGTTGAAATTTATAGAGTCCACTAATCCATACACTCTTCCCATGCTCCCTGAATCAAGCTTTGCTTTATAATTTTCGACCACAGTTTCGCCATGCCTTTCTCTTAAACGGTAATAGACGGTACTATCAGTATTTATCTCTACGTCCTTGCTATACCTTTCATCGCTCCATCCTGGGAATATAGAAAAGCTAATGCGTTCGAAACGAACATTTTGCTTTGTGGTTGAAATTGGTTCGGCAGCTTTTTCGACAGTGCTTTTATTTATATTCTCTTCACGACTCCCGCAGGAGATTAGAAGCACCAGAAACACGAATAGCAAAGAGTTCTTCATAATTTCTTTCACTGCAAACGTTACTCGTGCAGCCGAAGCCTATAGCGTAGCAAGGGTTAAGGCTGAACTTTGTTCTCTGATGCTTTTTATGTCACAAACCAGAGTTTATTTTGGTGTTAATGTGAGACAATCAATCCAGGTTCAAGTTCAGCAGTTCTAACTAAAGAATCAGGAGGAATGGTCACATAAAAGTCAATATCTGCACGAACTTTTTCAAGCAAATCTCCTGTAGGTCTTCCCTTTGGGAGAGCAAGGAGGTAGTTCCCGAACTTTGAATACCCTACCATCGAGGTATCCAACACCACCTCCCCGTTTTTTACAACCCTAAAATCAACACTGAAAGTATCTGTATAATCTACACAAAACAACTGGGAAACTGTCCAGCTTTTATCTTCAAAGAAGTCTTCATAAATCACCTTTGAATTGAACTTGATAGACACTTTCTCTCCTTTGTTAAGAGACCCAAGGAGTTGGAAGTTCTCGCACTCTTCATTATTCTTTTCTTCTTGGCACCCGAAGAGCAGAAGTAAGAAGATTGTTATTAAGAAGATTGTTATAAAGAGTGGGAAAGCTTTTTTCATACTTTAAGTTGCAGAGAACGGGTTGTACATAAAACGAGCAAGGTGTAGCTGAAGCTTAATTTATGTGCTGGGTTATGGGTAATTATTTTTAGTTAATCCTTTACCTGTGTTTGCGTAAGCAAACATATACAGACATTTCAAAAGTGTGTTATCTATTAATTTAACCCTAAAGTTTTTTTACATAATCTAATAAGCTTTCCCAACTAAAACGACTGGTGGCTGTTCTTAACCCTGTAGCACCACTGACTCACTTGAAAAGCTTCAAAATTCCATCAACAAGTCCAAATAAACCAGATACAAAGAGAAAAAATACACTCAAAAAGACCTTCAACTTTGCCACAAACATCATATCACTGGAGTCATATTTATAAAACTTATGTTTTGTCATTATTATGATTCCAATTGGGATAAACAGTAAGAAGATTAAGTGGTAAATATTCATTAGAAATATCGGTGAATATTTTTTCTATTATAATTTCCCATAACGGTACTCGTGTAGCAGAACGTCGCAGCGTCAGCAACGCTTGCTGCTATACCTTGTTAGTGGTTAGGTATTCTTCTGTCACTTCTGCTGATGAAGTTTTCATTAATTTATAATCACTCTTCCTGTTCATGTAGCTTATGGCACAGAACAAGTTAATAGAAACAGCCAAAACTATTAGCACAAAGTCAGTTGGTGTTATAGAATTCAACAGCCTTATCATGAACAGTACAAGAATGAAAAGTACAGCTACAGTCAAACTTGCTAACCCGCTCAAACTTATAAACATAAATGGATTTACTAAATCATTTATATTCGGCAGTTCACGAATCAACCAAATAGCCCCCACTGTAGACAGTATAGTAGAAAAAATTTTAAGAACGCTCTTCTTCTTTTTTCTGTTTCTCTCATCACCATCTGATGAAAGAAGAATCGGTAACTCTGATAGAAGGTCAAGTAATCCCATAAACATTTTTTAGTTTTCTCTATCAATTACTACCTACTCCTAACGTTACTCGTGCAGCCGAAGACCGAAGCGTAGCGAGGGTTGCGGCTGAACTGGGTTGGCAATATTAGTTTTTATTCTTTAGTAGGCGGAGGTGGTGGAAGGTTGGGAACAAGCCTTGAGGTTAATTCAAAAGTATAAGCCGAATCAACTCTGTTCTGCATATTACTTGAACGTTTGATGATAAAATTTGCTAAACTATCTATTAAGTTCTTGTGATGGTCGCCTACTACTTCGGATTCTATAGTTGTTCCTCCTTCATTCACTTTTATTATATACCAGCTACAGTCCTGACACACGGTATCATACAATGTATCAGGCTTTGCTTCCCTTAGTCTGTTTACAAAATAATTTAATGAGTCTATTGATTCTTGTCTTACAGTGCCATAGTAGCATTTGGTAGATTCTATTTTACTGATTATTTTATATTCACATTTCCTGACAACATTACTTGAGTCAATGGTTAGGCTGAAACCACCTGTCCAGCCGTTACTATACGCAAGTTCAATAGAATCATATACTGGCTCAATCTTAGTTGGACTACACCCGAAAGAAACTATCAAAACTATGAGCAGGTGGCTTAAATTTTTCATTCTATTGTTACCAACGTACTGGGTTATTGGGTGGCGTAGCTGCCTTATAGGTGTGGTTTGTGGATATTTGCTTTTAAAATAAAATGCTCTTTATTCCTGCAGTTTGTTGCTCTATTTAAAAAGCGTTATTAGTTCGTTAACCAAAACGTAAACACCGATAAGACTAAAAAGTAGACCACTCAAAAATACTTTCAACTTAGTCGCAAAAAGTGTATCACTCGTGTCATACTTGTAGAACTTATAATTTAACATTACTAAAACACCAGTAATGATTAACATGAGAGATACTACAGTAAGCAATATGTCCATGAACATTGATTTATTGAATTTCCTGTACGCTTTGAATCCAGTCAATGTGGTCATTAGTTAAGCCAGTTACTTTTCCTGACTTTTTCTTAATTAGCATTACCACTAACGTGGTGGGCTTTGCAATGGCGTAGCTGTGGTAAAGGTGTGGTTAGACTAATTAATTTTCTATTTCTTCGCCAAGCACTCGTCAATCAAAGGAGTGTATTGACTGAAAATCTGCTCCCTACCAGGTAAGCTACCAAACCACATCTTCTTAATTTTACCTTCCTTATCGATGATTACAGAGTAAGGCACAATTTTTTGAAGTTTGAAAATGTCTGCTCTTACTTTTTCCGTGTCGGCTGCTGGCGTGTAGTCAAAAGGAAATTTAACAAAGAACTTTCTAAGCGTTTCTGCATCCTCTGGAGCCAATGAAAGGAAAACCACGTTCTTGCCCTTGTAGGAGCGCACTAATTCATTTAAAGCAGGCATTTCCTCTATACAGGGCTTGCAGGTAGTAGACCAGAAATTAAGCACTACCACTTTGTCCTTTAGCTTAGTCAACTCAACTACAGTCCCGTCTAATGTTGTTACTTTAAAGTTTGGTGCTTCTGCCCCAACCATGCATTCATTAAAGTCCGCAACTAAACCTGGTGTTAAATTTTCCCCGTTCACAAAAGGCTCAGAGCATTTTGCATACTGCTCCTGATAAGCCTGACCGCTTGCCTGTGCTGCTAACAAGAAGCACAATGGGGTAAAACAAGTGTAGCATGTTTTCATAAGCTTTTTTTAGTTTATATCAAGTCTAACCATACTGGTATAGCAGATTAAAAGGCGTAGCGGCAGCATAACTGCTATACTTTGGTGTACGGTGTTGTTCTTATTTCCAGTGCGTTAGCTTGATTACCTTACCATCTGTTGAATCGAGTATTATCAGGAATGTTCCGCCTACCTGACCTGGTGGAAGAGTTCCGTTAAGCACCCAATAACCATCAATCAAGTGGCTCTCATAAGGTCGCTGTATAACGATGCTTTCTTTCCCGTAGATACTGAACAGCATTGTTTCCGCCACACCTATTGCAGTCTCTTTATTCTTGATTACTTTTTCTACAAGAACCTGCTTCTGTTTACTTTGCGTTAGTGCGTTAGTTAATTCTCGCTTTGCATACTCCATTCCTAACTTTGTTCTGTCGGAGCCGCCTTGCGCAGAACACGCAAGAAGCGATGGCATGAGCAGGAAGAGAAGTAAAGCTTTTTTCATTCTTTTATGACTTACGATACCATACAACGGTTAGTACATAAGGTGGGCAAGGCGTTGCCGAAGCTTGGCTTATATGCCTTGTTGGTTTATGTTTTTCTTCTCAGACCTACCGCAGTTAGTGCTTACTTCTTGCTTTTAAATTATTCAAGCAGTCCTTCTCCTTTGAAGAAGACTATTAAACTCAACAGTCCATAAGTCAACAATGCACTTATAAATAGTAGCCCTACTTCAATTATGAATTTGTAAGCCAAGCCTTCACTTTTAGATTTCTCTACGAATGATTGTCCAGAAGGGAAATACCGCATTGTAATTTTAAGGATAAAATAAACAATGAAAACTGGAACAAGAAACATTGCAAAAATCAAGAATTTGGCACCTTCATTCCATTCCATTTGTTTTTCTTCCTTTTTTGTTATTCCAAATACAAACCAACGTACTGGACTGAACTGTGGCGTAGCTAAAGTTTAGGCGTGGTTAGCGTTTGTATTTCTTCACTATTTGTTCTTCTTCTGATTCAATCTTCAAAATGCTTTCTTTAGAAGTCACAGAATCTATCTCTACACAATTTCTAAGTCCGCCTATTTGCTCTCTTGCACAAAGTGAATCTTGGAAATCTTTAACTAAGATTTTCTTCTTATTCTTTATGTCGTGGAGCATTAAGGCTTCGTTCTCTTCGTGTAGGTCAGTGATATAAAGAAGCACCTGTTCAGCTTCATTTACGTCCACCAGAATACCATTTAATAATTCATTTCCAGTCTTCTTTTCTATGAGTTGTATTTGGTGCGGATTACCTGCACCGAAAGAATACACAAACAAAAAAGTATCTCCAAAATCAGCACCTATGTAGCCAAGATTCTTATGTAGCATTTCAGAATCTTCTTCATTCAGTACTTTAATATCTTTTTTCCCCTTAACTAAAGTTAGGCTCTGTAATACTTCTTCAGTTGTAGAACTTGGGTATACCCTGTAAGACAAATGATAACCATGACTTAGCAATGTGTCAAAACTATATTGCTCTATCGAGTCAACTTTAATTAATTGTTTGGCTGCACCTTCTTTCAGAGATGAATTATTCATTTGTTTATCCTGTGCAATTGTGGTACAGGAACAAATGAAAGCGAGCAATATTATGTATAGGAGCTTTATCATTTCATATGCACGCTAACGGATAGTACATAAGGCGGACGAGGCGTAGCCGAAGTATAACTTATGTGCCGTGTTGGTGGAAGAAGTTCTACAAAGACGTTACGATGAAATAAACCCCGAACGTTATTCCAAGTATAGCTCCTGAAATTAGCTTAACATTTCCATAAGTAAGCCACTCCCTGTCCTTGTTTTTAAAGTATGTAAGTTTAGCAAGAAGTAAAATGATGCCAGTCAGCAGGAAAACAATTCCATGCAGGAAGTTGAACCAATCCATTCTTATTTTCTATTTTCATTACTATTGATAACAACCTGGTATTCCTTAACTACATTCTCTACATACTTTTCAATTGCTTCTTGTGTCTTATCGTTATCTGTGATGTAATCAAGAATCGTTTCGTATGCCATCAATGACCTTGGCATTGAGAAAACCTGCCATTCTGTTGCTGAAAGTGTTCTGCCGAGCTTTTCTTCCAAAGCTTTTAGAATGGCAGCAGTAAAATTTTTATCTAACTCGTCCAAGGGCTTTTCTATAATTCCTTTTACCACCAACGTCTTGTACAGGCAATAAGTGAGGCATCAGCCGAGCATGGTGCCTGTGCATGGTTGGCAGAAGTTATTCTTAATTTTTTATAATTGAAGCAATGCAGCAGTTTCACATCAATTCTGAAATAAATTTTCAGCTTTAAAAACTATCCAAATCACTACCAATAAAAAAGCTGTCCCTATTACTTTATTCCCAAAATCGTAGGCAACATTATTGGCAGTTATTCCCTTATACTTAATCCTTATTGTTTTGAAAGATTTTGGTTCTTTTCCCCTTACAGTATCTATTATATAAAGAGTCACCCATCTTACTAACAATCCAATAAGCTCAAGAAAAACGGCACCAAATATTGCTTGAAGCATATTTTTATGATTTTTATTCCTGCCAACGTTCCGCAAACTGGGTGTTGGGCATTTAATAGCGAATCATTATCCACCTACTGCTTAGACTGTAAATAGCCGTGAAGCCTGAATTTCCAGATTATGCCCAATAACATGTTTGTTTTGTTACCTGCTGGCATTATTCATTTCACCCTTATAGTAAATTCAGTTGCCAAGAGACGCCAAATCGGTCTTCAACAAATCCAAACTTTTGACTAAATCCGTAATTACCCAATGGCATCATTACTTTTCCGTCTTCAGATAGCTTTTCAAACAGGGTTTCAAGTTCTTTGACAGTTTCACATTCTACCCAATTAGAAACGGCAGGAGTGAATGTCCACTCGTGTTGTACATAACTATCGCTACAGATAAATTGACTTCCTTTCAGTTCAAAGGTGGCTTTCATTATTGTTCCTTCTTTCGCTGGTCCGTCTTTTCCATAGCGCTGAATGTCAATAACTTTAGAATTTTCAAATAACTCCACGTAAAAGTTCATTGCTTGTTCAGCGTCGTTTTCTTGAAATGTCAAAAATGTTGATACCTGTTGTTTCATATCAGATTTGTTTCAATTATTAATGCTTTCAAGCTATCATTCCCCAAATGCAATTTTCCGATTTCAGCACTATGTTTTTTTCAGCTTGCAGGTAACGTGCTGGTGCATAATATGGGCGAGGCGTAGCCGAAACCTAAATTATGAACTGTGTTGTAGGTAGTGCTTTTTGAATTTTTAATAATGCCCATGAGCACCCAATTTGTCCAAAAGTTCAAACGTAAGGTTGTTGAAGGCAGCAAAGTATAAACCAGAGAATAAGATGCTAATGAGTAGTAAAATAGCCGTTGTCCTAAGGGCTTTGCTTTGACTGCTTTTTGTAACTACTGCAATCCCAAAAGGGATTAAAAACATAAAGATTGGGAATCTAAATAAAGGACTTAAAGCCCAATATTCTTTTTCTATTGCATAGCTGCCTATTACCGCTCCATAGAGAGTGGCAGCCAACATAAAGCCATAGATAGGATATGGCAGTTTTACTTCTTTTTTGGCAACCAATTTAGCTATCGTAATTGCCGAAGCTACAAATGCTATCAAGGAACCCAGTATAAAAGGAAGAATTAACATTCCCATTGTTTAATATGAAGCTAAGTTTTAATTCAGAGAGTCAATAGAAGAAGTATGATGTTTATGATTAGCATTACCTACAACGGTTAGTACAGGCTTTGTGGAGGCGTCAGCCGAACAAATAGCCTGTGCAGGGTTAGCACTTGTTATTTTTCGGCTTTTAATTCTTCGTGCACATCACGCAAGTCTTCTATCGTTATCAACGGCTTCCAATCCTTATCTTTTTCGAAACCTTCTTCAGACACTTCTGGCTTATAGAAGCCCACCTGCTCTAATGAATCCTGATAAAAAACATAAAGCTGTCGTGCATAAACCAACTCACTAAGGCTGTTGTAGCCTTTTTCTTTCATCCTTTCTTCCGATACTTCTTCAAAGCAATAACCACATGTCGGGTCTCCTTTTTCAATAGCTTTATACCCACATATCTGACATGTTTGGGGATAGCTGTTATTTGATGCAACGACAACAGTTGTAGTCAGTGCACCAATAACCAATGCTAATGAAATTGCTCTTATGCTGTTACTTCTATTTTTGGTAGAGTAATAGATGCCATATCCAATTAAAGCAGCAAAGCCACCAAACATAGCTGCGTACAGAAGCTTCATATCATCATTAGGAGCTATGGAATCAGCAAGAGCTTTTGCCCCAATTACAGGCAAAACACAAAATAGCCCAAGCCAGATTTGTTCTTTCTTATTCATTATGTTTATATGTGCTAACGGTATTGTACATGAGATGGGCAAGGCGTAGCCGAAGCTTTACTCATGTGCTTTGTTAGCAAAGTTTATTTTTGGTTTCTCTTCTTTTAAAGTAGTGACAGAATCAAATGAAAGGTGTATCAATCATAAGTAACAACATCATTTCCTCCGCTACTTCGAAATGTAACTGAATCTTCCTTTGAAACGAGAAACTGGTTTGTCATAGAATACCCAAGCCACAGGTAGTTTTCCTTATCTTCAATAGTATAGGTGAAGGTTGTGTCTCTACTCCCAATGCTAAAATAGATATTAGCATCTTTTCCTTTCAGGGCTACAGGAGGCACGAACTTTTTATACATCTTCCTTGGCTCCCACACATCCTTTAGCAAGACTTCATCATCTACTTTTAACACCACAGGAATCTGCTGCGGATGCATTCCATATAGAAAGATGTTTAGTGTTCTCCCTCCCGTTGGATTGTCGCCTACACAGGATGAAATAAGAGGAGGTAGCACCAATGCTAAACCAACTATCATTGCTTTTTTAGATGACTTCCTTCTATACAAGTTAAACTTCTTTGACGATGAGATTTCTTGCTTTCATAATGCTAATCTTTGCTAACGTAATGGGCTTTGCCGTGGCGTAGCTACGGTAAAGGTGTTGTTGGGGGCAGTAATGTTTTACAATGCGTGAAGGTCTTGCAAAAATATTGAATACATTTCGCCAGAAGCTTTTTTGAAGGAGAATTGTGCTGTTAAATCGCCCCTTTCTCCATCTAATGGAATATCATAGTCTACTGCCCAACCACTCCCATCATCATACTTATAGAAGTCTATGATGTCGCCTTCGCTGCCCATTAGGTAAGGGTCGTTGATTATAGGCATTCTACCTATTTCACCATAATCTAAAAAAGCTTCTTTAAGTGTTTCTTTTGTCCATACTAAGTCACTCTTTTCATTCACAGAGTGGTCTAACAAATCTATAGCTTCTTGAAATTTTCCTTCCGACAATAGTCTGGTCCAATCTTTAATGAACTTTGTGGCTTGCTCCTTAAACAAGTCATTTTCGAAAATTCTCATTGATTTTTATTACCTCCAACGGTATCGTACATAAAGCGAGCAAGGCGTAGCCGCAGCTTGGCTTATGTGCAGTGTTGGGCAAAGGGATTTTTACTTTAAACCATTAAAACTAATTGGCAAAATCATTCTCTTTGGTATTGGCTTTCCATTTTCTTCAGCTGGTATCCAGTTAGGCATGTTTTCTATTAATCTTACAGCTTCTTTATCACAGGATGAGCAAAGACTTTTCAGTACTTCAATTTCCTTTAATTCACCCTTTTCATTTACAAGAAAGCTTACAACTACTCTTCCTTCTACCGTTGACTGCCCCACTCTCCATTGATTATTCTTGTTTAAATAAGCTGTAAGCGAGTCTTCACCTCCAGGATAGCTTGGCAAGAATTCAACTGGGTCTATGATTAGCTCATCACCTGCTGTCTCAATTATTTTTTCTTCACCTTCGAGGCTCCTTTGTTCGCAGCCTGAGAAGATGAAACCAACAATGAGTAATGAGTACACAATCTCTTTCATTAACTTTTCATTTTGTCCAACGGTACTTGTACATGAGGTGAGCAAGGCGTAGCCGCAGCTTTTCTCATGTGCTTTGTTAGCGCTTGTTATTTTTCCTTTTTATAATGTGACAAGTGCCGACACCGCGTGGTCTTCAAAGCATCAATAAATTTGTAATGAGTTTGGAAGCATGTCCATAAGCCATGAAGTATTATCCCATGATAAGCTGGTAAATACTTTTGCAGTCACTTCCTCGCCAGCGAACTTCGTTATTATTACAAATTCTTCCAAACCACCAAACGCAGACTTTTCAGTGTGGGACGGCACTTCGCTGATGAAGCGGTTTAACTCACAGGCTTTATCTTCGGTTGTTCTAAGAGGGAGCCATCCGCCTTGTGCATATCTGGTGAAAAAGTAAGAAGCTGAATCGCCCTTCTCTATTATCAAATACTTGCCAATAAATGTTTCCTCTCCAGACATGTGCAGTTCCACTATATAGGCGGAATCATAAGGAATGGAGTCTCCTACAGAATCACTCCTACGCATCGAATCGATGTAGCTTTCCCTTAACAAAACAGACTGCTCGTTTAAAGAATTTGTATTGGATTGGTTGAGAGAGTTCTCAATATAGCTTATCATAAAGCTTTCCCCATATGAGGCAGTGAAGGAATCCAAAGCTGCATCAGTAACAGTATTCCACTTTTTTAACCCCTCTTCGGTGAAGAACTCATTCTTCACCAAGGCATGCTCTTCTTTTGGCTGACAGCTAACAAGGAGCGTGGCATAAAGTACTACAAAATAATTTATTAGCTTCATACTTCTATTCAACCAATGCCGTCCTTCAATTTGTATACTCAATATGTGCTAACGGACTGGGCTTTGCCATGGCGAAGCTATGGTAAAGGTGTGGTTAGCATAAGAATTTATAATCCATCAGAGTAGTCAGGATTAACGCAAGTGACACCCTCCGCATTATTCACCTTTACAAATTTACCAGCTATAAGGTCTACAGTCCACAAGTCATAAATTTCCGTAAGTTCAGCCTGCCGCTGGTCTTTAAAATGTATCACATAAAATTGCTCGCCGTCAGCCCCTTTTACTTCACAGGTTGTCCAGTTATATTCTTTTTTAGGATAGTTTGACTGTATGTTGATTTCATCTATGACTTCAAACACAGCTTTGTCCCCATTTCTCCTAACAAACCTTTCAAGCAGAATCTTACCTTCTCCGTTTCTACATTCCTTTTGTGATTTAGCGAGTTGGGAAACAGCGTACTGACTCTCGCTTTGTTCAGAATCTATCAAAGTGCCAGCGCAACTAAACCACCCCATGTTTTCTACTTCAACAGTAGTTTTACCTATCAAGCTGCTACTCTTATTTTGTGTAGACTTGATTTCTGTCGTTGTCTGAGCGAAGCGGGCAGATTGAGCGTCTGACTTATCAACTGCTGCTTGACTAATACTATTAGTTTCTGTCTTAACGTCAGCATTGCATGCGCTCAATGCAACAGCAATAAGAATAGCTTGAAAGATTGTTTTCATATTTATAGTTCATTTTAATGCTAACGGACCGCGTGTATGGCAATTCCGCAGCGAAGCAAGGGGTTTGTTATACACGGTGTTGGGCAATGTAATTTTATTCTATATCCTTATAATCTATAAAATCCCAGGGAATTTCTCTTCTAAATATTTCAATACATTCTTCCATCAATTCTAACGAAATACTTTCCTTATATAAAGTAACTGTTCTTTTCCTTTTGGTGTCGTCACGAAAAATTTCAACCACAAGTTCATTGTCCCTGTAGATTTCTACACCGATTCCATCCCTCTCATTAACATCACTTGCAACTTCTACTCTGTCCTTTGGAAGCATAGTATTCTTTTTTGATATGTTGCCCAACGTGCTGGTATAGCAGAGGCGTGGCGTTAGCAAGCCTTGCTGCTATACCAGCACGTTGGGCTATCGTGATTTTTTCAAATACTCTTCAATTGCTTTATTAAGCTCTTCTTCAGAGAAGTCAGGAGTACTTGTCAGTGCTTCAGCCTTTTTACATCTCTGATTTAAAAAGTTAAGCAGTTCTGTGCTCTCCTTTGTAATGCTGAGATTCTTTGGATAACTGCTTCTCCAAAATTTAAATAAGTCGGTTGTCTTCAGCTTTCTTCCATGCGTTTAAATAAGTCCACATGCTTTAGCTAATTCTATACTTTCGGTTAATTCCTGATAAGTTATGATGGAGTGGTTCACATAGTCTATATAGCCAATGAGATTTGCTAAAGCTACTCCTTCTTCTCCCTTTTCAGAATGATAAACAGATTGTATAAGTAAACAGTCGAAGTTACTGAAATTCATTTTTTCATAATTACTCATGCAGCCCAACGGCTTGTATAGAAGGCGAACGAGGCGTAGCCGAAGTATGACTTATATGCCTTGTTGGCGTTTCGTTGTTTTTATTTTTTCTGCTCGTCCCACATTTCTTGAATCCCGTCCCACCATTCAGTAGCCCATTGCTTCAGGTGGTCAAGTGTCAGAGGTTCACCATTACTATTGAAGATGCGGTAGTCCGTTGCTGTTAAAGTTAAATCACCACCAGCAATTCCTTGCGAACTGTTGCAATGAAGCACATAAGTATCTGGTTGAATACAGGTATAGCTTTGAATTTCAAGCCCCAGCTTCTCCATTGTCTGTGGGTCGCTTGTTGTTCTTTTCTCTGTTTCTCGAAGTGCAACAGGCTTCAGTTTGTTGGCTTCATCGTCTTTGAACAGAAAGTATTCACACAGTAAATCACTACACCCCAACAGCTCTATTTTTATCTGGTATTCCAAAATGGCAGGATTCCATACTTGCCCCCAAGGAATCACAAACTCCAAGGTCAAAGCTTCACCGTCTTTGTTCACGCTCTTTATCTCAAAGTCGTGAAACATTAAAAACAGTTCTTCTATCTCTTGTTGTTTATTCATGATTCCAATGCACGCCAACGGTGCTGGTACATGAGGTGAGCGAGGCGCAGCCGATGCTTTGCTCATGTACCGTGTTGACAAAAGTTTTGCTTGTGATTACTCTTTTGGTATTTGATTGACTACAGAAGCAACGGAAACATTACTGTTTCAATGGCTAAACTTCTTTTAGAAGCTATACCCTGCCGAGACACCAAAATTCTGTGCTAAGAAACCTGTACTACTAATTACAGGAGTCCAGTTGAGCCTAAACATAAAGCCATTGCTCAACGGCTGAAAGCGATACCCTAAATTCAAATAGCCGTTTGTCCCCCAACCAATCTCATTAACAATTTTGGGTTTTGTGGGGCTGTAAATATCAGTCTCCGCATAATGAGGTGTAAGTCCAATACCAGCTTCGAATGAGCTTCTATTTTCGCCTACCAAGTAGTTTAATCCTACTGGAAAGGCTATAACACCTGTGGCTTCATTCCCTGCGTCAGCATTCGCTGTCCCTGTAGAGATTCCACCAACACCTAAACGGAAGCCAAGTCCACTCTGCACCCCCTTTTTAAAGCGCATGTCGTAGTTAACAGATGCGTGTAAGCCTTGACCATAGGCTTCAACAAAGATTGCCTTTTTATGGCTGTCAGCTGATTCTGTCTGAGCTTTCACTTGAAAAGATAAGACTACAAGAAGTACTGCGAAGATTCGTGTTTTCATAAATTATAATTTTTGTCAACGGTCTCTGCTATAAGGTGGCGTAGCTAACTTATAGATTTTGTTGTACACAGCCTTCTATTTTTATTTGCTCAAAGTGGATGTTTTTAACCTTTTCGCTTTCTAAAACTTCCTTTAAATCTTCTCTCACTACTATCCAAGGTCTCGCAAATCTTACAATCTTATTACCAGACTTAACTCTGTTTGATAGACCGCTGCACTCCCAAGTTTTCAAGATGATTGAGTTAGAGTTTAACACTAAGTCTTCGTATTTATATTTGAAAATCAAAGCTTTTACTGTAGTTGGATTGCCTATTGATACATCATTGTAAAACCCATTCCGCATACAAACTGGACATTGGTTTTCGATAACATATCCAGTTGAAGTCTTCTTGAATTTTGGCAGATTTAATCTGGTGTAAAGGTGGTAAAAATCCAGAGGCTGATTCTTTTTGTCATATACTTGCTTTAATCCAAGGTTTGGCAGCATTTCATCTATCCTCTCTTTTAAATTCTTAGATATTAGGCAATCACCGTTAACAGTTTCAAAGAAGTCCTTTTTAGTTTTGGCTATTCCTCTTACTTTTAAGTTGCTCTTCAATTCAGCACCAGTTCCGCAAGCATCACAGGCATTGTCAAAAATATAGTCCGTCCCACATTGTTCACCACTTTCGCCTGATGCACTCCCGCAGTATGTTATGATATAATATTTCTTCATTAATTAAGGTTGTGTANATCCCGAACGTTATGCCAAGTATAGCTCCTGAAATTAGCTTAACATTTCCATAAGTAAGCCACTCCCTGTCCTTGTCTTTAAAGTATGTAAGTTTAGCAAGAAGTAAAATGATGCCAGTCAGCAGGAAAACAATTCCAATCAGGAAGTTGAACCAGTCCATTCTTATTTTCTATTTTCCTTACTATTGATAACAACCTGGAATTCCTTAACTACATTCTCTACATACTTTTCAATTGCTTCTTGTGTCTTATCGTTATCTGTGATGTAATCAAGAATCATTTCGTATGCCATCGATGACCTTGGCATTGAGAAAACCAGCCTTTCAGTTGCTGAAAGTGTTCTGCCGAGCTTTTCTTCCAAGGCTTTTAGAATGGCAGCAGTAAAGTTTTTATCTAACTCGTCCAAGGGCTTTTCTATAATTTCTTTTACCACCAACGGTTGGGCTAAGCGACGGCGGAGGCCGTCGGCCGAGGTTGGCGTTTAGCTGGTGTTGTGGTGTCGTTATTCTTCTATAGGTTTGCTTAAATCAATTAAATGGTCGGGAAAACTTATCGCATAGGATTTTCCATTTAGGAACATTCTGTAGTGCCCTATGATGGTATCCATCTTTTTGAAATAGGATGTCCGTTCACTTTCATAATTTTCCCAGAACTTCCTGCGTTTTTTCTTGCACACGAAATTTAAGGCTCCACAATCGAAATGTATCAAGGGCACGCCATAGAAATACTCGTAAATGGGTATAGTCCCCAAGTTAAGCACTGAATCTTTAGGAAAGTTGATGATGCTTATTTGGTTGTAACCTAAAAGATAGATTTTGAGTGTGTCATTAATTTGCTGCTCATTGGCAGTTATCTCAAACCGTCCTTCAGGTGAGGTCTGGAACTTTAAAGGAAAATCAAAGCCTACATATACTCCGCCAACAGGTGCCAAATACTGACCAAGGACAATTCTTCCTTTTATCTTGTACTCTTGAGCAACCCCACTGATAGTGGACAGGAAGAACAGACCAATTGCCAAAAGTATTTTCATCATATTATAATTTTAATGCACCACAACGGACTGGGCTTTGCGGTGGCACAGCTACCGTAAAGGTGTTGTTGTAGCTCGTTGTTTTATTATTTTAATTGCTTTATAGGCTAAGTAGCACACCACCAAAATATTGATGAAATTCCAAACATGGATACCTGACACTACGGCTTTATCGAAACCTGACATACTTTTCCAACTCCAATATTCACCTTTCCTTTCATCATAGAAATCATCATAGCTCATCAATAGCAGCCCGAGGAAGATATATACAGCTAAATCAATCAGGATTATTCCGACTCCGATAATGGAGTTTTTAGCTGTCAGTACTTTCTTCATCACTTCAATTAATTCAGCCAGTTTGACTTTCTGACATCGGATTCTTTTGGTTTTCTGGTATGCCTTATCATTTCTCTTTCACAAGCTCTGAACTCTTCAAAGTTCCTTTGCGCTTGAACTAACGATACTCTGTTTGCACCACCTTCATACTCAGGTTCAGAAAATTGAATCGGGTCATCTTCCCAAAAGCAAATCGGGCAGATAATGTATTGCAATCTTTCTTCCCCTTCAAAGGTATCATAGCCGCAGCAAGGGCAGTATTCATCCAACTCGATTTTCATTATTATCTATGCGCTACAACTATGGTATAAACGGAAGTCTATTCCGTTTATCTGCACTATGTGCGGAAGTCCAACCGCCTGCTTTTTAATCAGTTTTGCAGATTCAGCGGCTATTTTATGTGCTTCCGACATAATATCTTCCTAAATCAATATAGTAAATCTTCTGGAATACACATCCTCTTTCGCTTTATTTTAGCCCCAATACACGAAATACTTACTGTTGAATTGTCGCCTTTTCAGTAAAGTATTCTTTTTACCTCCTGCTCATAACCCTGCACCTCCATTCCATGAGCAAACCAACGACAAAAACCCACCAGTGACAGTAGATTCAGAACAACTTCAGTCCAAATTTACCAGTACAGGCTATCCGTAAGTATCCGAATATATCCGAATACTTACGACTACAGACCATTTAAAGCAACATCTACAGCACCTGCACTGGTAGCCAGTAAGGGTATGAGAAGATGCATCAGACTTAACTCAGGCAGAATGAGTGCAAAAGAGCAGTGAATAGCAGATGATGTAGAATCACAGCTTAGTAGCCACAACTTTTTAATATTAAAGATAGTATATATTGCCCTCTCAACTTAAACCTAAGTATGCAGCAATACCTCCACCTCATCTTCCTGTTGATACTACCATACCTGAACCAGCAACCCCAAACCGAACTATTAAATGGTCAGCGAAAGAGTTAGCAGCCGCAAACACAGGAAAAGATGCAGACTATCTCAATGATGTGGAGAAAGAGACTCTTCTGTACCTGAACCTGGCTCGGCTATACCCGAAGAAGTTTTCTAAACTGGAGGTGGTTAAACATAGAGCGCACCTGGACCGCTCCCCCTATAAGCAATCACTGATAAAGGAAATGAACTCTCTGCAACCTGTGGAGGCTCTTATTCCAGACAAAACATTAACAGAGGCTGCAAAGTGCTTTGCCAAAGAATCAGGTATGTCAGGTAAGACAGGACACCAACGGGATAGATGTCAGAAGGTGTATCATGCTGAATGCTGCTCTTATGGGTTGGACAATGGAAAGGATATAGTGCTACAGCTATTGATAGACCATGGAGTGCCATCATTGGGTCACAGGAGAATTTACCTGAACCCTAAGTATTCAATGGCTGGACTCGGATTTTACCTGCACACCAAATGGGATAATTGTTTAGTGCTGGATTTGATATAATGAAATTTACCATCTCCGCTTGTGGAGTAGTATTAGGCAGAAGAATGTCAACGGTAGCCAACTAAGCACTGATAGCCTTCTCAGATGAAGAGCGATTTATATCACCCTGTTACACCACCAGACTAAGTGAGATTCAGACTGTTTATGTTTAGTGATTGGTTATAGTCAAAGTTTTACCAATAAAGTTGTTCCTTTTTCAGAACAATTGCACTTCATTATTGGGTAGTTTTAAAGCTTGGACCTAAACCTTACTTTCCTTCTTAGAATGTAACCAACTAAATAAAGTACCATTTCTAATTTACGTTTGTTTTTAGCGTTGTGGTGTTGTTAAACAGCAGAATTTGAATTAACTTAAACTTGTATCAAAAGAAAGATTTGTTACGAATTTTGTTACAAACCAACATAAACTACTGATTATCATGATGTTTTACTTTCTGCATCGGCAAATAAATTTTAAGAAATATAATGGGAATGCGCTCTTTAGAAATGTTTAGTAGTACAAATCAAAATGTATGCCCTTTTTTATGGTTTGAACTTCTTCGACTTCCTCCATTCTAACAGATGATCAATTTTTATCCGAAGGCAGGTAAGAATTTTATCTTCAGTGCTAAGATTCAAACTCCGTAAAATCCGCTTTTATGGATTATTTTTCATCCAAAGATATATGCCGTTAGTCCACCCAAAGCCATCCTGATTTGGATATTCTCCTCCTCCGGCGGGCAAATCAATATCTACAACATTATATTTTTCCATCATCTTGCCAGTTTCTTTGAACACTTTATCATTAAGGGCTATCCATCTCTTCTTCAATTCTTCTGCTGTATCAAAAAAATTATAGTTGCGAAGTCCCTCATAGGTTAGATATTGCATAGGAGCCCAACCGTTAGGAAAATCCCACTGTTGCCCACTCTTGTGGAGAGAAGAAACTACGCCCCCCTTCTTTAAAAAACTGCTGACGATATGTTCGTGAACATGATGAGCTTGTTCATTAGTGGCAATCTTGAAGAATAGCGGAAATATTCCTGCCAGCGACATTACTGTCGTGGATTTATTCAAGACTAAATCATAATCCATGAAAAACTTCTTATCATCATTCCAAAAATGTTTCAGCATTGCTTTTTTTCGTTTCTCTGCCTTTTGAAGGAAATAGGTAGAAGGAGCTGAAAATGAACTTTGATTATAAGCTTCAGATAATGTTAGTTCAAGTTCGTATAGAAGGCAGTTCAGATCTACAGGTATGATATCGGTCGTATAAATGGTTTCCATATGAACGACATCTCTGAACCATCGGCAAGTAAAGTCCCAGCCAGATTCACAGGCTGCCCTTATATGTCTGTAAAATGTGCCAGGCTCCACACCAAATGGGGCGGAGTAATGAGCCATTTCAACATCTTCATGATATGATTCAGGACGAGGGGCAGGAAGGTCATCCCAGTAACGATTTAAAATACTGCCGTCTGGTAGTATGGCTACTCTACGAAAAGAAGTTTCCCTATCTGAGAGGCGAAAGTACCCATCCATCCAGTAATTATATTCTTTTTGCATATGCGGAAGATATTTGGCAAAGACTTCCGGTCCGTCTATTTCAGCAAGAAGACGTATCATCAAAGCGAAAAAAGGAGGCTGTGAGCGGGTAAGATAATAACTGCGGTTTGCATTTGGAATATGGCCATAAACATCAATAAAATAGGCGAAATTATGGACCATTTCTCTTATCTGTTCATACTTTCCTTCCGATTGTAAACCTAACATCGTAAAGTAGCTGTCCCAGTAATATAGTTCTCTAAATCGACCTCCAGGAACAACATATGATTTTGGAACAGGCAACATGGAGCAATTCGATTCTGCCCCCCGAGTTAACAATGGCCAAAGCAGATGGATATGCTCCGTAGCCGGTAACAACTGGTTACTTGTATAATCAGTTGTTATAGGCGCTGGAATATGAAAATATGCTGAAACAAAATCATAAAGTTTAAAATCCTCCTTATGCTTTTCAATTTCATATAAACTTAGAATTTCTTCCGGAGATCGCCTGGGGTAACAGTCTGCAAAAGTTTTTGAATCAGGAAAAACATGATGCATCTGAACATCGTGGAATAGCGGTCCAAATAACTGGTCAGGTGGTAAAATGGCTGGAACTACACTGTAAATCTGAGGGGGTTCTATAGGTCTCATTTCTCTTTATGTTTTACATCTTTCACGCATTATTGGCTTTTAGGTTAAAATTTATTTAAAGCTTTTAGCGTTGTGAGTTCCTCCCCATAGGAAATGGTGAAATATTGCAAGGGTGCTTTTTTACTTGCCTGCGCCTCGCGTTTTCCGTTTTTCCAGTACATTAAAATATTTCTATATCGCCTCACCGGACTTAGCAGCAAATTCACTACCTTACCCCTACGTTTAAACACCGAGTATATTACATGGCCAAGAACACTACCCCTGCCGCCAAACCCAAGGAGGAATAACTTTCTGTTTTTCAATTCATTTAATCATAGCACCACATTCTGCACCGGCAAATAAAATTTACAAGCCGCGGAAACTAAAAGCAAACAACAGCAACATAATCCATTACTTATATAGATATAGCCTTGCCACAAATTGCCATTATTTGTCAGTTATTCCCAACTTTGTGACCCAGCTGTTACTTGAATTTCAAATAACAACTGGGTCACAAAAAACCGCACGACCTACCCTTCCAACAGCAAGAAGTTTGCTTTTTTAGTAGGTGACACCTCTAATTTCCTCCTGCTGGTTTGTGCCACATACGCCTCTTTCCCGAACTTTCTCAGTATTCGATAATGAGACAGGAGAGCAGACGAGAAAGTCGGGCTTTCGATATAGGGCAGGTTGAACTCTTCAGCTGTATGCTTTACGATTACAGCAATAGCTGGATAATGGATATGGCAGACCTTGGGGAACAGGTGGTGTTCAATTTGCCTGTTCAGTCCCCCAAGAAAAAATTCCGTTATAGCACTCTTGGGAGCAAAATTAGCCGTAGTCCTCATCTGGTGCTCAGCCCATGCCTCCTCCACATTTCCTTCTTCATTGGGCACAGGAAAATCAGTACCCTCTACCACATGGGCCAATTGGAAAACCAGTCCCATCACCAGGCCTTCAGCCAAATGCATCACAAGAAAACCTATACCGGCCTGCCACCAGGTTAGGTCAAGCACCAGCATGGGCACTCCTATAAAAAGGAAGTAGTGCAGGACTTTGTAAAAAAACAGGTTAAAATATTCCCGCTTTGGGTGCTGTGTGCTGTGTTGGCCAATCCTCTCCTGAAAGAACTTCACATAGTCCTTGCGCAGTACCCAGGAAAGAGAGGCAAGACCGTACAGGCAGAAGGCGTACAAATGCTGATAGCGCTGAATTTTGTTTACCTTTTCACTTTCGTCCAGTCGGATCAGGCCCGGCGCCACCTCAATATCCTCATCATGCCCAGGTATGTTGGTATACGTATGATGCACAATGTTGTGGGAGATATTCCACAGGTAGGGATTGGCGCCTATCAGATAAAATAAATAACTAAGACCTTTGTTTATTCCGCTCTTCCCCGAGAAAGAGCCGTGAATGGCATCGTGGCAAATATTAAAACCAATAAAGGCTGCGAATGCGCCAAGTGCTACGGTCATCCCAAGCATCGCCCAAGTACCGAACAAGCCAGAAAGTATAAGCAGGTAAAGGGAAAAGAAGCCTGCTACAAAAAATATAGCTTTGGCCCACATAGACCTGGTGGCGTTCCTAGAGACTCCTTTTTCTTTCAAATGGGCCTCTACTCTTCTCCGGGTGGTAGCAAAAAATGTTGACTGGTTTGTATTGATGAATTTTACTTTCTGTGACATGAAGATTTGATGGACTGAGGTTAATGATTGATGGATTACTTTTTGAATTCGTAATTCCAGGGCCTCAGTCACTGCAACAACAAATCAGAAAGGGGTACTACAGAGGTTCTTTTCAGAGCTGGATATGGAGAAGATTCCTTCTTTCCAAGACAGCCGGCTCACACAACGCCGTTAAGATATCTCTTAAGGCCCCTTCTACTGTTGTGTAATTGCTAAAAGCATGCCACGATTATCCGCTGACATGATTGGCTACCCCAAGAGTTAAACCAACAATAGGTAAAAGGAAAGTCTCAGAATATACTAAGCACACCCTGCTGCCTCATTGATTCCACGTTATACGGGACAGCGCTTCAGATGGCCTCACATTTTTCAACAAGGTGCCTTTGATTAAACTTAAAGGCTTTCAACGGTTTCAAAACCAAACACATAAGTTTATGCGGGCATGCCGGCACAAGTAAAAACAGCGGGAGCTGGACGCTAAGCCGGGAAGGGTAATAGATGGGAAATCACAACAATTTTCCCCGCCCGAAGTTAATAGTTTCGTACTTTATGCTTTTAGATGATTGTTCGGAGAAACTTGAGCTGGAGGGCTATCCTCCACTATACATGGAAAAGCCTGCTTTACTACCTGCTGCTGGCAACCGTTGTTTACCTTGCCCACGACCATTATCAGGTGGTGTACCTGAGCATGCCATTCAACACCGTTACGGCCCTGAGCACGGCGCTGGCCATCTTTCTTGGCTTTAAGAGCAACAGTGCCTATGAAAGGTGGTGGGAAGGCCGCAAGATCTGGGGGCTGCTGGTTAACTACAGCCGCGCCTGGACACGCCAGGTAATCACGATGATAATCCCTGAGGTAGAAGCGGATACCCCTGCCGTAAAAGAACTGCAGCGGCGCATGGTGTACCGGCACATTGCTTTTGTGCATGCGCTGCGCGTGTTCCTGCGGATAAAGCACGCCTACAATGAAACGGCCCAGGAAGAAATATATGAGGAAACCAACAGGTACACCGACATACAGGCTTTTCTACCGGAAGATGAGTTTGAGGCTTTCCACCACAAAAACAACCCGCCTAACTTCCTGCTTGAGCTGCAGGGCGAGGATTTACGGCAGGCCTTCAAGAGAGGCTGGGTCTCAGATTACCGGTTTGTAAAACTGGAGGACACGCTGGTGGAGTTCAACAACATCCAGGGCATGAGCGAGCGAATCAAAAACACGCCTTTCCCACGCCAGTACAGCTTTTTCTCCAGGGTTTTTGTGTTTATACATGCCACGCTGCTGCCCTTCGCTTTTGTGAGCGAGTTGGGCTTCGCCACCATTCCTGTCTCCGTTGTCATTTCCTTTGTGTTTTTGGCGCTGGATTTGGTGGGTGAGCGAAACGAGGACCCTTTCGAGAACAAGCTGGAGGATGTGCCACTCACCGCCCTCAGCCTCACCATCGAAACCAACATCAAAGAGCAGTGGGGCGACAAAGACTTTCCTGCCAAGCAGACGGCGCAGGAGGGTATTGTTTTGTAACACTCCTGTTCAGGCCGTCAAAGAGAAGCAAAAGGCGCAGACCAGAAGAATAGCCGCCCAGCTGGATGCGCATCAAAAGCAGCGGCCCCACCTTCTCTTACACCGGTATGTGTGCCTCGTCCTGATATAGGCACACGAAACCGGTTAAAATGTAAGCAAGAGCATGAAACTGTCGTAGGGTTGCGCCGGTCTCTATTGCTGCCCTATGAGATAGACCTTGAAGGTGGTGCCTTTGCCCAACGTGCTCTCTACCTCAATCTTTCCCCCTGCATCCTCCACCATTCTTTTCACGATGAACAAGCCCAGTCCTGTACCCTCCACATCTTTTCTGAGCCTGGTGTAACGCTCAAATATCGCCTCCTTCTTGTCTTCCTCAATCCCTAGCCCGTTGTCAATAACTGAGAGCAGGACGTAATCACCTGATGTCTCCGTTTTAATGCGTATCGCTGGCGCTCTGTCTGGTGATTTGAACTTGATGGCGTTGCTCAGCAGGTTGTAGATGATGCTCCTGACGTTCTTCCGGGGCAGGTTTATCTCAGTTTCAATTATTTCGCATTTTACCTGCGCCCCGGTTTCATATAGCCTGTCTTTAAGCGCAAGCTGGGCATCTTCTATCACATTTTCGAAGTTCACCCGCTCCGCCGCCCTGGCGAAGTCGGTGTTGCTCCCTTCTATTTCTGCCAGTTCCAAGACCGTTTTGCGGAGGTTGCCTACAGACCCGCTCAGCATGTCCATGATGAACTTTGTGTCGGCTTCCTCTCCACAAATACCCTTTAATATATGAATCAACCCTTCGATGTTGGAGAGGGGACCTTTGATATCGTGTGAGATAGAGAATATAATGTTCTCATATCTCTTGTTCAGCTTCTCATACCCCCGTAATACTTCGATGCGGTCGTTGATGTCTATGAAGGTGATGATGACACCATTGGTTCTGTTCTCTTTCCTGATAATGTAGGGCAGGATATTCATCTGGTACCATCTCCTGTCGGTCGTCTGAACTTCCTTCTCTATGTCATTGTTGCTGACAATCACTTCTTCGATATTCTCGATGATAGTCGGGAAACGGATGTTGCTTGACACCTCGTCCATGTGCCTACCGATGTCATCCGGGGAAAGCTTAAAGTGTCTCATGGCAGGAGGGGTGAACTTGCGGAGTATCATGTCGGCATCAACAAAAAGCTGCGGTATGATAGTGTTGCTGAAATAGTTCTCCAACTCATCGTTCAACTCTATAAGCTTTTTGTGTGCTTCTGTCTTTTTATGTGGTTGCCCCATGCTTAAAGGTACAGAGAATAAGTGAGGAAAGCTGTTTTACTAATTTTGGTTCAATAAGCGATCGTTTCCTTTTCACTTCCGGATGAAACGCAGAAGCGGGCAACTCCAGGGCATTTTCAGGCAAGAAACTCAGTAAAGAAATCATGTAACCCAGGGCATTAGAGAACGAGTTTCTTTACCAAAAACTGCACTTGTAGAAGACGACAAAGCTGCCATTTTTTGTTCTACCATGTACCAAAAAACGAGGGTGAATGTTACACAAGGGTGACTTTGAGCTTACTCCCACGCATGCCTTTCAAAACCGTTACGGTCCTGAGCAAGGCGATGCTATTTTTCAGCAACGTTGCCTATGAAAGGTGGTGGGAAGGCCGCAAGATCTGGGGGCTGCTGGTTAACTACAACTGCGCCTGGACACGCCAGGTAATCACGATGATAATCCCTGGGCTAGAAGCGGATGCAGTAGGGAGACAAAGATTTTGCTGCCACGCAGACGACGCAGGAGGGCATTGTTTGGCAAAACTCCTGTGTTCTGGCCGCATCTTCGGGTTAGAATGCCGGGTGCCGGAGCTTAATCTGGGAGAGTAAGGTAGTGTTCCTCCTGGTTAAACAGAAAAGCACTGTTCCTGACTGCCTCCACGTCCGCGCATAGGTTGTAGTGAAGGTGACGGATAACATACGAACTGGTACTAAGTTCATGAAGGTGCGAGCATAGGCCATCAAGCCTTTGCAGATAGTCTTCATCTCTTTCAGCCTCCGGCAGCGCTATGTCCAGATAGATTTCAAGGGCCGACAGTTGCGGGAAGGTAGATATATGTTTGGCAAGGGTAGACTGAAGCCTCCTGATGATAAGATGATATTTTGATTTTATGCCTAGGTTGTCAGGCGTGTGTACTGCATTGAGCGTCATGATAGTAGTAGTATCAACCCAAGGCGAACGAATATAAGCTACGATATGAGCTTGCCTGGAATCATTTGAAAACATGCCTTGCCCGTTATACATATTGATCTAGCTTTGGACACCACATGTTACAATAAGCACAAACATTTAGATTAAATAGTTCATAACCAACCATTAAAGCAGCAGGAACTGCATCATAAAAACACTACTTCTGCGGCTTGTCCTAAAAGATACCTGCTCATCCGATGCCTCTTTCGGGTGAACGGGGCGCCTTGCTTATACCTGAGCCAGTCTTGCACCCTCCCTTATACCCTTAGCAGTGATGGTATAGGTACAGGGAATAACCCCGCTAAGCATACCGATGTGGCCGCTTTCAACCAACTCATCTAACAAAAATTGCAAATGGTTCTCGCTGGGCGTCATACCGAGATATCCCTCTTTAGCAAAATCATAAATAGTGAGCGTTTCATGTTTTATCAATGTATTCAGAACGATAGTTCGGTTAAGGCTAATCATGGCATTCATTTTTAGATGGTGAATAAAACTCTGTAAACTAATGTGCGAATAAGCTGCATTGTGATTAGCATGTCCCGCTGCTTATATGCTAATCAAGCTCCTTTTCCAGAGGATGCTCCAGGATGGTACAGTAATAGAGGCGTTTCACATACCCCTCACCGCCAGCCTGAGGCTGGGGTTGACTTGGAGGCACACGATGGCCCCTTCAGGATATTTATTTTCTATGGTTAAAGGAGGTAAAAGTGTGGGTTAGTTACTGCCTGGCTTCTCTGTTGCCCTGGCTACTTTTCTGGCCTGTTTGTCAGCCTGTGCTCGGTTCCGCTGCGCCTTTGCTTCCATCCTGGCGGCGCGCTTCGCATGCTTGGCCGTATAGGCAGCCTCCTTGTCGTTGCGTCTGGCTTTTTTTGCATGTAACCTGGCAGCTCTTGCGTCAGCTTTTGTGTCATTTCTTAGGTTGATAGCCTCCTTCAAGCGTTGCTGATCCGCTTTGTCCTTTGCCTCCTGCAGCTCCGTGCTGGCTTGCGTCGTCTGGGCAAAAGCATTGGTGGAGGCGAAAGCTAACATTACGCTCAGCGTCATCACTAAAAGTGTCTTGATATTCATGGTGGCAGGAAAAGGTATATTCTATTATCCTACTTAGGTATACGGATGGGGTAGCAATTCGACTGCAAATTACTGTTTATTAAATATTTAAATAAAATAAAGGAGACTGTGCTATTTTATCATTTTCGCACCGGATCCAAGTATTGCAATGCAGAGGAGAGAACATAGGCAGTATTAAACCGAAGCCATGTGCCATGCAAACCAGTGCGCATTCTTGCCGTTTGAGCGCGTTGGCCAGCTAGGCCTGTGATTCTTCCAGCTTTTGCTCTTCTTCCTTTGTCGTAGAGCGCAACTGACCAGTGAGAGATGCCAGTAAAGCAGCAAGTTGGTTTGGCTCCATATAGCAGGCCTTTGGTGAAACAGGAAGGAGAAAAACGACAACGGCAATATAGGCTGAAGGCCTGTTCTTCGATAGAAAAGGTAAGAAACGGTGGAGCCGTAAACAATACTGAAATTTCAGTATTGTTTACGGCTCCACTTATGTTCAGCAGCACCTTTCTGTTCGACCTCCCTGCCACTCTTTTCTGGGTTTCCGGTTCCCGCAAAGGAGTGGTTGAGAAAGCCCACCCCTCCAGCGGCATCCCCTCTTAACTTACAAAAACAGAAACTAGCAGAATAAACGCAAAAGCCGTTACAGAAATAATGGTTTCCATCACCGTCCAGGACTGCAGGGTTTCTTTTTCGGTAAGTCCCAAGTACTTTTTCACGAGCCAGAACCCACTGTCGTTTACGTGCGACAGGATGGTGGCGCCTGCCGCTACAGCCAGGGTAATAAGCGCTTTCATCGGGTCTGAGAGTTCCAGCTGCACCATGATAGGCGCCATCATGCCCGCCGAAGTAATCATGGCCACCGTAGCCGATCCCTGTATAACACGAATGATAACTGCCAGCACATAAGCCATAAAGAGGGGTGCCACGTTATAGGCGATGAATATTTGTGCCAACGCTTCCCCTGCCCCACTCTGTATGAGTATCTCTTTGTACATACCGCCGGCTCCTGTAATCAGGATAATCAATCCGGCAGGTGCCAGGGCTTTGTCGGAAAACTCCAGCAGCTGCTTCGCGTTATGCCCCTTCCTAATTCCCAGGAAATAGGCAGCCACCAGCGTGGCAATGGTCAGTGCGGCAAAAGGATGGCCTAAGAACTGGAACAGGCTTACCCAGTAATTGTCGCCTGGCAGCTCTCCCATTCCCACGAGCATGTCGAAGGAAGTGGCAATGAGGATGAGAAAAAGCGGCAGGACGATGATGAACAGCACGAGCCAGAAGTCGGAGCGGCTTGCCGCAACCTGCTCGTTTGCATACTGCACAAACTCCGGCGGGCCAACCTTGATTTTCCTGCTGATGTACTTTCCAAAAACGGGACCGGCCAGGATAGCGGCAGGCAAGCCCACTACCACGCCCAAGGCTATCACCCAACCCAGCGGGGCGTTCAGTATTTCTGCGACGGCTACAGGGCCTGGGGTGGGTGGAATAAAGGAATGCGTAACGGCCATGCCAGCCAGCAGCGGAATAGCAAAAGCCAGAAGCGACTGGCCCGATCGTTTGGCCAAGGCATACACAATGGGAACAAGAATTATAAAACCAACATCCAGAAACACCGGAATAGAAACCACAAAACCAGTGAGCATGAGGCCCCAGGTGGTTTTGCTGTCGCCGAAGGCCTTCATGATATGGTGCGCCAGGATTTCAGCACCGCCGGAAACCTCCAGCAGCTTGCCCAATATGGCACCTAAGCCGACCACAATCGCGATAAAGCCTAAGATACCACCCATTCCCGCCTGTAGCGTCTTTATCAACTCCATAAAGGGCATGCCGGCAGCCAGCCCTACAAAGGCACTGGCTAAGAGCAGTGCAATAAAGGCATGGATCTTCAGGCGCATGACCAGCACCAGCAGCAGCAGAATAGAAAGTACGGTAATAATTAAGAGGTAGGTTACGTCGCTCATCCTATTACCATTCAGCTATACTACCATCGGGATGCCTCCACAACGGGTTTCTCCAGTTGTGGCCAATTGCTGCCATTTTCCGGACATGCGCCTCGTTTACTTCTATGCCCAGGCCAGGGCCATCCGGAATCTTTACATAGCCTTCCTGGTAGGCAAAAACAGTCTGGTCCTGGAGGTAGTCGAGCAGGTCGCTGCCCTGGTTATAATGGATGCCCAGGCTTTGTTCCTGTATAAAGGCGTTGTGGCAGGTGGCATCCACCTGCAGGCAGGCTGCCAGCGCAATGGGTCCTAAAGGACAGTGCGGGGCTACGGCCACATCAAAGGCCTCTGCCATGGAAAAGATTTTTTTGCATTCTGTGATGCCGCCAGCATGAGACAAATCGGGCTGAATGATATCGGCGTATCCCTCCTTCAGCAAAGTTTTGAACTGCCATTTCGAAAACATCCTTTCCCCGGTGGCAATCGGGATGGAAACATGATTGGCTATCTCCCGCAGTGCTTCGTTGTTCTCCGGCAAAACCGGTTCCTCAATAAACATGGGACGGTACGGCTCCAGTGCCTTCGCCAGAATTTTGGCCATCGGCTTGTGTACCCGGCCGTGGAAATCGATTCCTATTCCTACGGCTGGCCCCACCGCTTCCCTAACGGCTGCAATGCGGGCAACGGCGAAATCTACTTTATCATAGGTATCCACGTACTGCAGTTCTTCCGTGGCATTCATCTTAACAGCGGTAAATCCCTTGGCCACCATTTCTTTTGCTGCGCTCCCTACGTCTGCCGGGCGGTCTCCTCCTATCCAGGAATAGACCTTCATCGTTTCCCGTGCCTTTCCCCCGAGCAACTGATACACCGGAGCATTAAAATACTTTCCTTTGATGTCCCACAGCGCCTGGTCGATGCCGGCAATGGCGCTCATCAGAATCGGACCGCCGCGGTAAAAGCCGGCCCGGTACATCACGTTCCAGTGGTCCTCGATGTGCATCGGGTCTTTTCCTACCAGGTACTCCATCAGCTCGTCTACTGCCGTTTTCACGGTGGCTGCCTTTCCTTCAATCACTGGCTCGCCCCAGCCTGTTATCCCTTCATCTGTCTCTATTTTTAAAAACAACCAGCGTGGTGGCACCTGGAATAATTCATAGCTTTTAATTTTCATCCGGTAGCTTTATTTCATGTTAATATTTCGAATAAGAAGGAGGCAGGAGTAAAGATTTTGAACATGAGCTTCATTAGTAACCAGCGCAACGCGTTCTGCCTAACCTTCCGAAGCAAGTGCTCATCCAGCGGCACACACAGCCTTTTGCATTGCATCATACTGTGCTCTCAGGCAGAGTAGCTTCGTTTTCCCACTCAGCGCTGTGTATATTTCCTGCCAGGGGTAGGGGCGCTTCACCCAAAAACTGGGAAAGCTTTTCCTTGAGCTCAAATAAATTCTCTTCAGTATACATCATCCATTAATTACTGTTTATGGTTAAACAGTTCAGATTTAGAATACACAAATTGGCTAATGGTTTTAAGAGCTTTACTACTATTCCTGCTTCAACTGTTCTGTTGCTTGAACTCATTGTATTTAGCAACAAAGCCTGAAAGGTGGCTGCTTAGTTCTTGCCATTGTTCCTTTTCTATCAGTTGTTTTGGAATCAGTTGGCTACCCATGCCCAAGCCTTTGGCGCCGGCTTTTAAGTATTCTAAAAAATTTTCCTGGTTGATGCCGCCGGTGGGCAGTAGTTTAATTTGGTTTAATGGCGCCAGCACTTCTTTGATATAGCCTGGACCTAGCTGACTTGCCGGAAACACTTTCACTAAGCTGGCACCTAAGTCCCAGGCACGGTAGATTTCTGTGGGCGTATAGGCTCCGGCAAATACCGGCACATCCCGCTGCACACATGTCCTGATGACTTCTTCCTGAAGTATAGGTGTCACGACAAACTGTGCCCCGGCCTGCAGTGCTTTGTCCAGGTCTTCCAGGGAGCAAACGGTGCCCGCACCGATATTTAACCGGCCTTCAAAGACCTTCACGAGCGAGGCGATAGCTTCTGTGGCACCAGATGAATTCATCGTGACTTCAATGGTGGTCAGTCCTGCCTCCTGATACACTTCGAAAAGCCTTTGCAAATGCTGGACTGGTACATTTCTTAATATACCTACTACCGGAATCCTGTGAAAGGCGTCCCATGAAAAAGTAGAACTCATAGCTGTTGATTATAATGCCTGTATATTTTTAACTGCCCTCTCACGACTGCCTCCTCTGCCCAATTTTCAGAAAAAGTACGGATTTGCTGCTTTAGTCCTAAAACTTCTAACGCCGTTTCATAACTGGTTTTCAGAGGAGCATCGCTGCACACAAATACCTGTTCCTCATCAGAGGGCTTTATGTTTTCTAATTCTGTGCCTATCAGCAGGCCGCTTAAGTAATGATAATTTTCCTTTTTAGAGTATTTCCCAAAGAGGTCGTTTGTTCTGACCCGGAAAACGCTGTGCAGCAGGTTAGCACCTTTGGCAGCCTTTACGCCGTCTTTAAAACTTTGCAGAGCTTTTGGCTCCCCTGAGTCTGCGTCTTTTTCTACGCCTGCTTTCAATATGCTTTGATTTGAGAGGAGCTCAAAGACCTCCCCTGTCATGTAGGTGCGGAAGTCTGTTACCTGCCTGCCTTTTACCAGGATATGCTTGGAGTGGGTACCCGGAAAAATATAAAGTCCATTGGATTCTTGGGTTGTACTGCCCGGAATACTGCCTATAAGCTGCGTCTCCTCCCCCCGCATCACGTCCACATCACTACGGATCCCGGAAATCAGCAGTACAGGGTGAGGGAAGTTTGTGCTTGCTTCATAATACGCTGCTCCGACACCTTCTCCATCTATACAAAAAGGCAGGTTACGGTAAGGCAGCTCCACCATGCCGATGGAAGAAGAAGCCATGCCTGAAACAACCAGCGGAACCCCTTCCAGGGAAACATGATGTTCCTGTTCTATTTGATGAATGTGTTCCTGAATATAGTGCAGGTAAAACAGCCTCCGCTCTTCCGGGTCATTTTTCTGTTGCGCAGTCAGGCTGCTGAAGGTGGCAGCTATCCCTTTGTCTGATTTTTTGAAGGCTACTACTTCTTCCGTTTCAGCCTTCACCAGCCTTAACCTAAAAGATGAAGTACCCCAATCACAACTCAGGAAATAGACCATGCCAAAATATTTTGTGAGACTAATATAACAAATACAGCGACAAATACACAATGAATACCCAATCCCATCAAGCCTACTCCCCAGCACATCAAACTGTACAGCTATAAAATGCCAGCACGAAGTGAAGGTGTTTCAGTCTTTCCTTCAGGGAAGGGGCGCTCGAAAAAGAGGAGCTTTAGGAAAAACGGTATAAGGATGAATGGTGTTTGTTTTATCGTTCATCCTGCCGGACTTTTACCTTAAAACACAGCAGGATGAGTGACGGCACTGGTTAATGTGTCCACCCTCTGTATTTAGGAAGGGTTAAACTGCACTACCACCTTCCCTACTGTTTTACCCCGCTGGAAAAGGGAAATCGCCTCATGCATCTCTTCTAAAGGATAAACATGGCCAATGTGCTGAGGCTTCAGTTGGAGTGCCTGTAGCCCACGGAGCATGTCGTGCATCATGTCTGTTTGCTCGTAGAGGTAAATGAGGTTGAACCCCATCAACGACTTGTTCTCGGTGGGTAAGCGCAAGGGGTCAATTTTAGGGCGTTGGATAAACTTCCAGAGTAGCCTGGGGTAATTTGGCTTAGAGCTATGACTGCTAAAGCTGGCATTTCCGTAAACCACCATGCGCCCCATAGGTGCCATTGCCTTCCAGCCTTTTTTTAATATTTCGCCGCCAATGCATTCCATGATCAGGCGTAGCGGGCGCTCCCCGAGTTCATTTTTCAGTTTATCGTAAAAGGCACTGTCCCGGAGAATAACAGCGTCATAGGCTTCTTCTTGTCGCAGGAAATCTACTTTATTTGCCTGCCCAACTGTGCCGATGGTGTAGGCACCGAACTTTTTACAGATGCGGTTTGCCAGGATGCCTACTCCCCCTGCCGCACTATGTATCAGCACAGTCATTCCTTTCTGCAGGTTACCCAATTCTGTAAGGGCATAATAGGCGGTGAGTCCCTGCACCAGGAAACCTGCTCCCTCTTCAAAGCTCCAGTCCTCCGGAAGCGGAATCACATAGCGGTGGTGGCTGTTGATGTGCGACACATAGCCGCCAAATTTGGTAGCCCCCATTACCCTGTCGCCCACCTTCCATTCTTCCACGGCTTCCCCTACAGCTATTATCTCACCGGAGAATTCCAGGCCAGGAATAAAAGATCCTTTCGGGGTGGCACTGTAGAGGCCCTGCATGGCAAAGATATCTGCAAAATTGAGTCCGACAGCCTTCACCTTTACGCATACTTCATCGGCTTTAGGTGGCTCCAGCACCTCTGTTTGCAGCTTCATGTCTTTGATAGAACCAGCTTTGGGCATTCGGTATACCAGGCGTTCGGGCATAAGCGTACTATAGTTAGTTTGTATCTATAGCACAACGGGCAGGGCCCCTTTAGGTTTAGGGCTTCGCTGCTATAGTGGACACTACATTGGCAGAGGGAAAGGTTAAGTGAAAAGATATTTGCTTAAATATTCGTTGCTGAATTTTCCGTGCGGGTCATACTGATGTATGAGTTGCCTGAAATCAGTCAGCTTACTGAAGCGGGATTGCAGCACAGAGGGAGCCATGGTGAATAACTTTCCCCAGTGCGGCACAGCATTGAAAGGTGCCAACGCTTCCTCAATTAATGGAAGCACATTTTTTACAGCTTCCCACTCCTGCTTCCAGGTAAAATGAAAGGCCATACAGGCTTTTTTGTAACAGGGGCTCATCCAGAGTTCATCTGCCGCAATAGTCCTGATTTCAGAAACGAACAGGTGTGGAGTTATTTTTTCATGCAGCTTCTCCAGCGCCACCATGGCTGCATAGGCATGTTCCAGCGGAACAAAATATTCAGACTGCAGCTCTTCTCCCGCACTGGGCATAAAACCCATTTTAAAATGGGGCAGTCTTTCATACCAGGCTCCGGTGGTTCCCAATTGCTCTGTTGCATGCTCGGCCGACAGCTCCGCCAGAGGATGCATTTTTTGTGTGGCAAGTTTGGCGCCATAAAAAGCAGGAGCTGCAACAGAAGCGTCCCCCTTTTCCATACTTTTTACCCAAACTTGGTCTATCGTTTGGTTTCTCCAGGTAGTAAAGAGGCTCACACTATAGCCACTTCCCATGACAGCCATAAAACCCTGCCCCAACTCCCCCATCGGCAGGTTTCGGTACACCACCTGTTTCATATTAAAAGTTGGCTGTAAATCGAGCGTCAGCTTCGTGAAGATTCCCAGCGCTCCCAGATTCACAACAGCGCCATTCAATAGCTCCCTATCCTTCTCTCTGGAAATAGAAACAACCTGACCGGCTGCATTCACCAGTTCCAAAGCGGACACAGCTGTAGCCAGGTTTCCATTGTTCAACCCTGAACCATGTGTAGCAGTAGCACAGGCACCGGCTATGGAGATATGCGGCAGGGACGCTAAATTGGGGATAGCATAACCATTATCGTGCAAATAAGGTGCAAGTTCTCCATACCGCATCCCACCCTCTACCGTGACTGTATGCGCGGCTGTGTCAAGGGAAAGGACCTTATTCATTGCACCAAGAGAAACCTGGCTAGCCGTATTGTCTGCAATTGTGTTGAAGGAGTGCCTTGAACCTAATCCTTTGATTTTACTGCTCTTCTGTACCACTTCCTGCACTTGTTCAACAGTTGCAGGATAATGCACTTTATCTGTACTGTAGGTGATGTTCCCTGCCCAGTTCTTATGATTCATACCTTTGACACTTGATTCCGGTTATACTACAGGCTGAAAAGCGTAAAGGTATGGCAACAGGAGAAAAAATGTGGCCTTTAACTACGTTCTTTTTCTGGCTGTGTTCTAGAATGTATGATGTTGGAATAAGTATGGCAGCAAGGGTGTTTATAGGAAGTTATGTGCGAGATAACTATCCAGGTAAACTGCCCCTACTGCCA
>NZ_BAAGXV010000028.1:0-90900 GCF_054779655.1 Pontibacter brevis | reverse complement strand
TGGCAGTAGGGGCAGTTTACCTGGATAGTTATCTCGCACATAACTTCCTATAAACACCCTTGCTGCCATACTTATTCCAACATCATACATTCTAGAACACAGCCCAAATTTTATACTTGGATTGAAGTGCCAGACGGGAATGAAAGCAGTAAGCATGTTGCTCATGCTGCAAGCAAAAAGGGTAGATATTATGAGATACCGATTGAAAAGCTTGAGCTTTAGTTGTTAAAAAAGAAAACTCTCTGATGTACAATGATAACTGATTATACATCAGAGAGTTTTCTTTTAATAAAGAGTCAACTCCATATCAACAGGCTGTCAACAGTTCAACTTTCGGTCAACACTTCAACGACTGTCAACAGGCTCAGCTTAATGTTATATATGGTCTATTTGTTTGATGTACAGCATATTGTATGGAAAAAGCAACAAATCAACAGCTATATAGGAAGAAACACAAAAGCGCAACTTATACTACAGCTCTTTTAGAAGAAAGGTAATAAGGTGGAAAAAGAGGGGAACCAAATTGCACCTTAGTTTTGCCACCTTTTCTGCCACCCATAAACAAATTAAGCCGCTGATTATCAGCGGCTTAATTGCTATAAAAGTACCCAGAGCCGGAGTCGAACCGGCACGAGTGTAACCTCATTGGTGTTTGAGACCAACGCGTCTACCAATTCCGCCATCTGGGCTTGTTCCCCTTTCAGGAACGCGATGCAAACTTAGATAATGTTTCCTGAATTCGCAACAGATATTTTTTCTTCAGATAGTAGGTTTTTACCTGCTGCAGGGCCTCATCTTTGGTAACACCGTGTAACTCAGGATATCGCTGCAAAACCGGCAGAATGTCATTGTCCAGCTGCGCCACCACCCCACTGGTTTTCTCACTAATCTCATGGTATTTATCTGCGTCAAAATCAAACTCCAGCTCCATCAGCTCTTCGTTTATGTCCATCATCTCCATCAGGAAGTCAGACGGAATCTCATTTTTGCCTTCCTCCAGTATGCCGTGTTCCTTCAGGATATACTGCATGCGCAGGTCCGGGTCGGCGAGGGTACGGTAGGCATTGGTGTTCTGGGTGGAAAGTTGCAGGATCTCCTGCTGTTTCTCCTGCGGCTCGTTGGCGTAAAAATCCGGGTGGTACTCGCGGCTCAGCCTGTAGTACGTGTTTTTCAGTGCCTTCTCATCCAGCAGAAAGCTTTCCGGTATATCGTAAAATTCGAAGTAATTCATATGGCTGTTGTCTTTTAACATGTGTCAGAGAAGGCGCTTGAAGCACCCTGTTCCTAGCAAAGGTACAGCAAAAGGGGGAGGATTGTTTAGGAGAGAGAGGTACAAAGCCTGTAAGAACTCCTCCTCAGAAGCGCCTGTCGTGAAGATGTGTGCTACATGACAGATGCCAACCTGCACATGCAGGAGACAAGAGAAGGTTGATTTTGCTGCCACAAAAGTAAAGCCGTAGAGATGCGTGATGCTGTGAAGCAATAGCGCTCTACGGCTTTTGAGCAGGTGCTTTTGCGAAGGAATTTATTTCAAGAGCGCAACCCCCTCGTGGTTCTGCTGCTGTTGGGCCAGGTCAAGCGCCGTAAGGCCTCGCTGGTCGCGCAAGGTTTTGTCGGCTCCGTTGGCTACCAAAACTTTGATGACATCGTTCCGGCCAAACATCGAGGCGAGCATCAGCGCTGTACCGCCGTTTCCGTTCTGTGCATTCACTTTCGCACCTTTGCTGATGAGCAGGTTGGCGATAGCAGGATAGCCTTTGAATGCTGTTCCCATCAGGGCCGTGTTACCGGTTGCATCCTGGTGGTTTACATCTGCGCCAGCCTCAATCAAAAGCCGGGCTGCCGCTTCCTGTCCATTATAGACTGCTATGATAAGCGGCGTAAAGCCTTTCTGGTCTTGGGTATTAACATCTGCTTTGTTTTGCAGCAGTTGTTTGATTTTAACCACATCGCCTGTTCTGGCTGCTGAGATGAGATCAGGAGCCTGCGCAAAAAGGGCAGCAGGTATCAGGAAGAAAAGAAGGTTGAAAAACATCAATTTCATGGGTAATGTGTAAATGATGATTAAAATTTAAGATAGCTGAAACAGTTGGTTTAAAGAGTTTAAGAGCACCTCGCGCGAGGCACCCTCTGCTGTTCTCAAGGCACCAGCCGGGCGACGAATCAGGCGGTTGAGGGTTGCTTTAGCCAGTTTTGAGGCGGCATCACTCTGGGGCAGGTTCACGTATTTTTGTAGTTCACTTTCCAGCACAGCGGCAAAGTGTTCTTTCAGCTCACGGATGCTGTCGTAGACAGGGAGGTCCTGCAGCCAATCATTGAAAAGTACGGCTTCCTCGGTTACAATATGCTGCACATCGGCAATGGATGCTTCGCGTGCTTTTTTTACGGCCTCAGTTCTGCTGGTAATCTGATCCATGTTTATGAGTGTAGTGCGTGGCAACTGCGCAGCCTCAGGCTGTATACTTAATGGCACCGAAAGGTCTATCAGGACACGTCTGCTTTCTATTGGCGGTAAACCAAGCTGTGCAACAGACAACTGTTCTCCGGCACTGACGCAGGAGACAATGACATCATAAGTCGCGATAGCTGAAAACCGATTTGCAAAGGGCACAGCACGCAAGCCTAATTTATCCGCTAAGGCCTGCGCTTTTTCATCTGTGCGGTTTGTCAGCGTCACGTCCGTAAACCCAAAGGAGGTGGCATACTTTGCTATGTCCGTGCCCATCTGGCCGTCACCAATCACCAGCAGGCGCTTTTTAAAAAATCTTTTCGCGGAATAAAGTCAGCTATTCGCTCTAAAGCGGCATATCCTACAGAAGAAGCCCCGGACCGGAATTTTGTTTCGTTACGCACACGTTTGTGTGTCCGGAACAGCGTTTGTAGTGCCTGGTGCAGGATTGGCCCTCCCAGGTTTACATCTTTTGTAAGCTGGTAGCTGTCCTTAAACTGCCCGATAATTTGCCGGTCGCCCAGCACCTGCGAGCGTAAACCCAGGCCAACCTCCAGCAGGTAACGCAGCGTGTCCTGGCTCTGGGTGTAGTTTCTGAACAGGGGGGCAAAGGCAGCTTTATTTTCAATGTTTTTAAACTGAAGCAGCGCCTCTTGTACTGCTGCAGGAGGTGTGCCGGAAAATTCGTAGTACACTTCTGTCCGGTTACAGGTCGTCACCACCATCACAGCATCTACCAGGTCGCGTTGTTTCAACGATGTCATAAACGCCATGGCCTCCTCTTTGCTCAGTTGCAGGGCCTGACGCCACTCTAATGATGCCGTTTGATGCGAAAGGGAAACTGCCTGGAGTATGTTTATATGGAATGGGGTGTTGATGGACTGGCTGGAGTGTTTTCGAAAAACTGTTATAGTATTAAAAGAACCCACTCCCGCCCCTCCCAGTAGGGGATTTGAATTAATCTTGTAGAAATTCCTCTTTTGGCAGAGGCAGGTTATCAGCACCAGGCATTCATTTTACCGGGCGCAAAGCAACCAGAAGGAACTATTTAGCTGCCACTAAAGCAACTACATCGTTTCTGTTCAGCTTGAGGGCTTTGATCAGGCGGTTACCATAATCCGGATCTGCCTGGTAGAAATAGCTTACCATTTTGTTTACTACTTCTTTGTTCTTTACCTGGCCCAGATCACCTGCCAGGTTGCTGATCAGGTGCTCCTTTTCAACTTTAGAAAGAGAGCGGTACAAGTCGCCGGCCTGCTTAAAGTTGTTTTGCTTGCTGATGGCCCGCTGCATCGTCTCCGCATCTATTTTGCGGATAGAGTAGTTGTATTGGTTATCATCTACAAAAGTTGGCTGCGTCGTGCTTGGCTGGTAGTTCACATCCGATTTGGTGCCACGGTTGCTTGCTACACCATTCTGATTGAAGTTGTTTACCTCTGCCAGGGGAGCGTTTACTGCAATGCGCTGGAAGTTGCCACCGAGGCGGTATCGCTGTGTGTCCATGTAAGAAAACACGCGTCCCTGCAACAGCTTGTCTTCAGACGGCTCAATGCCAGGCACGAGGGTAGCAGGGGCAAAAGCAGCCTGTTCTACTGTTTCAAAGAAGTTGTCCGGTATCCTGTTCAGGGTCATTTTACCGATTGGCATGCTCGGAGCAATTTCTTCCGGCCAGATTTTGGTTGGGTCGAGCGGGTTAAAGTCGAACTTATCCAGGTCTTCCGGCTTTATCATCTGCACTGAGAGCTCCCAGGAAGGAGAGTTGCCTTTGTTGATCTGCTCATACAGATCTGCCGTGGCATGTGAGTGGTCTTTTGCCTGCATCTGGGCAGCTTCCTGCGCAGTAAAACTCTTCACGCCTTGCTGTGAAGTCCATTTGTATTTCACATACAGCACTTCACCCTGTGCATTCACCCATTTAAAAGCATGCACACCAAATCCGTCAATCTGTCTCAGGTTGGCAGGTGTGCCTAAGTCCTGGTACAGGTAGGTGAGCATGTTTGTAGCCTCAGGTACGTTTGAAAAGAAGTCGAACACGCGGTTTGCGTCCTGCTTGTTATATACCGGAGATGGTTTGAAGGCGTGTACCATATCAGGAAACTTGATGGCATCGCGGATAAAGAACACCGGGAGGTTGTTTCCTACCAGATCATAGTTACCCTGGTCGGTGTAAAACTTTACGGCAAAGCCGCGTGGGTCGCGCAGTGTTTCCGGCGAGCCTTGCTCATGCACCACAGTAGAAATGCGGGTAAAAACAGGCGTCTTTTTCCCTTTGCTGCTGAAAAGTGAAGCCTTTGTGTACTGAGAGAAGTCGCCGTAACTTTCGAAGTCTCCATGTGCGCCTACACCGCGGGCATGTACCACACGCTCCGGGATGCGCTCACGGTCAAAAGTTGCCAGTTTTTCAATCAGGTGTACATCCTCCAGCAAAACAGGCCCGTTCTCTCCGGCTGTTTTAGAGCTCTGGTTGTCTCCTACAGGGGCACCGGTGTTTGTGGTGAGTGGCTTTTGCTGCGCAAAAGTCAGTTGCCCGCAAGCCAGTACACTGAATAGGAGTAGTGTTCTTCTTAGCATATAAATTGTATTGATTTTAACGGGACAAATGTGCAGGAACAGCCTTTATCAATCAAATTGATTGAGTTGATTAGATTATAGGTTTATTCTATAATATTACACAAGTGTATTAGCCTCAGTTACATGAGAGAAGAGGCAAAGCAGGGTGCTTTCTGAAAAATCAGGAAAATAAATTCACAAAGGGCGGGGCACTCTTTGTGTCATACCTCAATTCAAGAAATATTGAAAGTAAGGGTACTGATGATATCAAGCATTGACCTGCTGCATTGACCAGGCCTGTGGCCTGGCAGCAAACAAGGCTTTGGTGTGGGGCCACACCTGGCCAAAAAGGGTAGACTCGCGGTACCTGTTCAGGTGCTCTTCCGAGTCCCAGAGGCTGTAAGTGCTGTATACGTTCGGGTCGTTCATATCCTGCAGCAGCTCCACATGATTGCAACCTTCAAAAGCACGTATTTTCTCCTTGGAGTTGCGGAATATTTCCAGGAACTCCTCTGTCTTTTCCGGTTTAAACGTCATCCTGACAATGCGAACGATCATAAATTTAATTTTGAATAACTGAATTTTGAATGATTGAATAATAAAAAAAATTAAAATGGCTGATAAAGGCAATCATGACATTCAACCCATCTTATTCAGTCATTCAGTTATTCAAAATTCAGAATTAAACTAGCTTCCCGGGTAGAACCGCACATCCACCTGTGAGTCGAAGCCGAGGCCCAGGAGTTCTGCGGCGTGGCCTTTGTTGATACCGATGCAAAGCTGGCCCTGGCTGTTGTAGATGCAGCAGCAGTCGCCATCGTCCACCTGATTATAGGTAGGATAGATGCGCCCCAGCGTTTCGCGGCCGAAGTGAATGGTGAAGGTGCGGCCATGGGCAATGGTTTCGATGCTGTCGGCGGTAATGTCCGTAATCAGGTTGCCGTAGCGGTCTACATGAATGACGTGGCCTGTGATAGAGTGATCGTTCAGGCGCAGCTGGCGGTTCAGCAGCTGCCTGTAGCGGTTGGTGCGCTCGCCCAGCACTTCTATATCGCCACCCTTTGCCAGGAACACAGCGGCATTCGTCAGCAGGTCTTTTGCAGGGAAAGGCATAAGTTGCTGGTCAGCTTTCAGTTCCACCACGATGTCCGGTTGCCCGTCTGTCAGGAGCGAGAGCAATCCGTTGTCTGCTAAAAGAAAGTAGTGCCCTTTGTATTTTGCAGCATGAAATTTGCCGTACTTATTACCGTGGGTGTCGATGGCAGCCAAGTGAACCGTTCCTTCCGGAAACTCCCGGTAAACAGAGCCAAGCACAAATTCGGCATGGGCAATGTTGTAGGGTTCGATAGCATGCGACACATCCACAATGGTTGTCTGTGCGTCCTGAGAAAGGATCTTGGCTTTTACAGCGGCCACGTAGTGGTCGTTATACCCAAAATCTGATGTAAACGTAATTACAGCCATATCACGAACTATAATCTATGTAGATTTGTACTAATATAAACCAAATTTACTTAAATTAAAGCAAACATTACTCACATACTATATACAGGAGCAATAATTTGGTAGAGAAAATAATAACATTAGAGAACATCTCTCTAATAGATTTTCTGGGGACAGAGAATCAGAATATAAAGCAGTTAGCTGCTGCCTTCCCGAGCAGTAAAATTATCTCGAGGGGCAATGAGATCAAAATTCAGGGCCAGACGCCCGAGATAACGAAGATTCACGAAATACTGGCTTCACTTATTGATCACTATCACAAGTTCGGAAAGATTACGCACAGCAGCGTAAATAGATATCTTTCTTCTGACTCCTTTACAGATGAGGAAGTGATTGTTACTTCCCCGGATGTGATTGTGTATGGCAGCAAGGGTGGTGTCATCAAAGCCAAAACACCGAACCAGCAGAAGCTGGTAGACGCCGTAGAAAAAAACGATCTGGTGTTTGCCCTGGGGCCGGCCGGTACAGGTAAAACGTATGTTTCTGTGGCACTGGCGGTGCGTGCGCTTAAAAATAAAGAGGTTAAGAAAATCATCATTTCCAGGCCTGTGGTAGAGGCAGGCGAAAGCCTCGGCTTTTTGCCCGGTGACATGAAGGAGAAGGTAGACCCTTACCTGCGCCCGATTTATGATGCCCTGGAGGACATGATTCCGGTAGAAAAGCTGAAGTATTACCAGGAAAACAAAATCATTGAAATTGCACCCCTCGCTTACATGCGTGGCCGTACATTGAACAATGCATTTGTACTGTTAGACGAGGCGCAGAACACAACCCCTGCGCAAATGAAGATGTTCCTGACGCGTATGGGCCCGAATGCCAAAGTAATGGTGAACGGCGACTGGTCGCAGGTAGACCTTCCGCGTAACCAGCGTTCCGGTTTAATGGAAGTGCTGAACATTCTGCGTGGCGTAAAAGGCATCGGCTTTGTGGAAATGAGTGGCGAGGATGTGGTGCGCCACCGACTGGTTCGCGATATTGTGAACGCCTATTCCAAACTGGAAGAAGAACGCCGTGCAGCCAGAGAAGAGGCCAAAGCATCAGAAGATGGCAAGAAAGAGCCAGCTTATGATCGCCGCAGGAAAATCAAAACGGAAGAATAACATAAAGACTCTTTGTAGAGGCGCAATAGCTTGCGCCTCTATTTCTTTGTATGATTGAGCTAAGACGAATAGAGCAGGAGCAGGACTTGAAGGCTGCCTACAGCATCCGCGAAAAGGTGTTTGTTGTAGAGCAGCAGGTGCCTGCCGATGCGGAATATGACCAGTATGAAAGCGAGGCCCGGCATTACCTGGCTACCTACGGGGGTGTGCCTTGTGGTGCAGCCCGCTGGCGCGTAACTGATAAGGGGGTGAAACTGGAGCGCTTCGCTGTGCTGCCCGAGTACCGGAACCAGAATGTAGGGGCTAAGGTGCTGGAGACTGTGCTGCAGGATGTGCATAGGGAGCACCCGGACAAGGTTATTTACCTGCACGCTCAGTTGCCTGCCGTTAACTTTTACAAGCGCCATGGTTTTGTGGCAGAAGGCGACATGTTCAGCGAGTGCGACATACAGCACTATAAAATGATATACAGGGGGTGATGCTGCGGTGGGCACCATACCCTTTTATCCGCATCACACTTAGTTTGATTGCAGGTATTCTGCTATACTTTATCTTAGGCAAAGATTTCCGTTACAGCACGGAAATCTTTGCCTTTTTTGTTGCTGCTTTCACCCTGGCAGCTGTGTGGAACCTGAAAGTGAAAACTGCCACGGCTACAAATACAGCTGGTATAGTGGGATTGATCTGTTTCATATCCCTCGGCTTCTGGACAACACATCTGCATACTGCCAGTAGCAACCCGCAACACCTCCTGCACCTGTCCGGGCAACCTGCCTACTATATGGGGGTGGTGGATGATTACATTTTGCAGAAGCCGGGCTACCAAAGCACCGTGCTCCGGGTGCAGCAGGTGCAGGTAAATGGAGCATGGCAGCAAACGGAGGGCAAGGTACAGCTTTACATTCCGCATGACTCGGAAAATGCTTACGAACTAAACTATGGGGATGTGCTGCTGGTAAAAGGCGCACCGCAGGAAGTGGTTTCCCCCGGTAATCCCAACCAGTTCGATTACCGGCAATACCTCGCCAACAAGGGCATCTACCACCGCCATTACCTGCAGGCTTTCCAGGCGCAGAAAATTAGCATTGCACTACCTAATCCCGTTTTAGCGGCCAGCATCCACCTGCGCCGCAACCTCGACCAACTGCTGCGCGACAAGGTGGAGGCGAGGCGAGAATATGCCATTTCCTCTGCCCTGATTCTGGGTGTGAAAGATGAACTGGATAATTCTATCCGGAGTGCCTACGCCAGCACGGGCACCATGCATGTACTGGCGGTGTCGGGGCTGCACGTGGGCCTGATTTACCTGGTGCTGGTGTGGCTCTTCCGCCATGTTGCGCCCTCCAGGCGGCAGCGGGTACTACAGGCTGTGCTGATACTGGCACTTCTCTGGACCTATGCTTTCCTGACCGGCTTGTCGCCCTCCGTGCTGCGGGCGGTGGTTATGTTCAGCTTTGTTGCCGTGGGCACAGCCATCAAACGACAGACAAACATATACAATACCATTGCCATTGCCGCTGCCGTGCTACTCCTGCTGAACCCTTACAACCTGAAGGAGGTCGGTTTTCAGCTGTCGTTCCTGGCTGTGCTGGGGATTGTGTACCTGCAACCGAAACTGTACCAATTGCTAGAGGTCAATAATTGGGTCCTGGATAAGGTGTGGATGTACTTTACAGTGGCCGTGGCTGCACAAATTGCGACGCTTCCACTGGGGCTTTTTTACTTTCATCAGTTTCCGGTGTACTTCTGGTTCGCTAACCTGGTGGTAGTGCCCGCGGCCATGTTCGCCTTGTATACCGGTATCACTGCCTTGGTCTTTAGTTGGGTGCCGCTGCTAAGCGGGGTGCTGTTTATGCTCCACTACTGGGTTGTGTGGTTTATGAACTGGTTTAACGGACTGATTCAGAACTTGCCTTATGCCCTCCTCAACGGCATTGATATTACTCAGCTGCAGGCCTGGCTATTGTATGTACTGTTTCTTGCTTTCATTCTTTTCGTGGCGCTCCGCAAGCTTCGCTACTTTGCCCTGGCTACCGCGATTGTAGCGGTGCTCACGTTGCAGGAGGTGTGGGAAACTGTGCAGCAAAAAGGGCAGGAGCTGCTTACAATATACAACGTGCGTGGTGCTACAGGAATAGCATTGGTGCAGGGGCAGCAGGCTACTGTACTGGCTGACTCTCTTCTGCTGCTTCACGAAAGTGACTATTCTTTCAATATTCAGCCGCACCTCTGGCAGATAGGGGTAGCACAGCCGGATTTTGTTCCCCTGTCAGGAGGCACTGAAATAGGAGCTGCTTATACAGTGCTGCCGGATAGCAACAGCCTGCTGGTATGGCAGGGCCAGCGGATGCTCCTGCTGTCGCATCCTCCGCAACTCGCTTCACAGCAGCCGTTGCCATTGGATTACCTGCTGCTACGGAATAATGTGCGCCTGAAACCTCAGGACCTGCAAGCCTATGCTCCCGGCAAAGTAGTGCTGGACGCTTCCAACAGTCCCTGGTATCGGCAGCGCCTGCACCAACAACTAGACACCCTCGGCATTGCCTACTATGATGTAGCCGATTCCGGGGCTTTGGTGGTGCGGTTGAGGTAAGATTTGTGAGGAGGGGCAGGGGTGGTTGGACCCGGCAACTTTGAACTTCTGCAAGGCCTGTTTTATGGGCTAAAGACTTCTTTCCTCAATTTCCGTATCTTTGCACATTCAAAAGAGAAAATATTATGAGTGACTATACCCCGCTGAGCGAACTTGGTGAGTTTGGCCTGATTAAAAAGATAAACGAGAAATTTGAGCTAAGAAATGAGTCTTCAGTGAAAGGCATTGGCGACGATGCTGCTGTACTGGAGCCGCAGGAGAAGCAGTTGGTCGTGTCGAGCGACATGCTGCTGGAAGGTGTGCATTTCGACTTAACCTTCTGCCCGCTGAAGCATTTAGGCTATAAGGCGGTGGCGGTGAACGTGTCGGATATTGCGGCCATGAACGCCAGACCCACTCAGATTACAGTGAATATTGCGGTAGGTGCCCGCTTTACCGTGGAAGCCGTGGAAGAGCTTTATGAAGGCATTTGCCTGGCTTGCGAGAGCTATAATGTAGACCTGGTGGGTGGCGACACTACCTCGTCCAGGGCAGGCCTGGTTATCAGTGTGACAGCGCTGGGAGAGGTGGCCAAAGGAGAAGCTGTGCTTCGCAGTGGTGCCCAGGTAAATGACCTTATTTGTGTAACAGGCGATTTAGGCGCTGCTTACCTTGGCCTGCAGGTACTGGAGCGTGAGAAGCAGGCGTTTATGGCCAACCCTGAAATGCAGCCTGAACTGGAAGGGAAACAGTATATCGTGGGCCGCCAGCTGAGACCGGAAGCCCGCATGGATGTGGTGTATGAACTGAAGGAACTGAAGATAAAACCTACCTCCATGATTGATATTTCAGATGGCCTGGCCTCTGAACTCATGCACATCTGTACCCAGTCAGGAGTGGGGGCCACGGTGTATAAAGACAACCTGCCAGCCGACGGACAAATGCTGGAAACAGCCGTGGAGTTTAACCTCGACCCGATTATGTGCATCATGAATGGTGGCGAAGACTATGAACTGCTCTTCACCATTCCGCTTGCTGATTATGATAAAGTGAAAAACCACCCGGACATCACCATCATCGGTAAAATAACCGAAGCCAGTGAAGGTGTAAACCTGGCCAATAAGCACGGGCAGGCATTTCCGCTGAAGGCACAGGGATGGACGCACTTTTAGTGGCGTAGCACGAAGTTTATGCATCATATAGCTGTATCACCTGGTGCAATACAGCTTAACTTAAAGCTTAGTAAACAGAAGAGGCTGCCCCATGTTGTCGGAGCAGCCTCTTCTGTTTATCAATTTCAGCGGGCGTGTTACGTAAACTGGAACCTCAATCCTCCGGGAACGGGATGAACACGAAGTTCTGGAAATCCCCGTCTACCACAAAGAGGCAGCAGTATTCATCCGGGTCTTTGTAGGCGGCTTTAAAATCGTCTACTTTATCAGGCATCACCAACTGCCGCTGCACGAAATCTTCTAAATAGGAAGCGTTGATGTGCCACTCCAGCGCTACTTCTTCTTTTGCCAGGAACACAGATCCCACCGGCACTTGCGTGCGGCTGAACACGAAGATCGGATATTCTGAAATTTTCCGTTTGCGCACCTGGTACGATGCTTCTTTCAAGGTCTCGGCCACCACCACAAAATCTTTAGAGATAGTGCCAAGGTATTTACCATTTAATTCCGGATCGTTTTCCATATCATTCTCTTCATCAGGTGTAAAAAACGGTTTCCTACCAGCTTAAAGATAAAGGATCCATTTTTAGTTGCCTGTGCTTCTATTTTGCGGTTAACAATACAATATTTTCTACGTGGTGCGTCTGCGGGAACATATCTACCGGTAGTACGCGTGCCACGTCATACTTTGCTGATAGCAACTCCAGGTCGCGGGCCTGTGTGGCTGGGTTACAACTCACGTACACAATACGGTCCGGGTGCACCTGCAGCAGTTTCCCGACTACATCCTCGTGCATGCCAGCGCGTGGGGGGTCGGTAATAACAACATCAGGGCGGCCATGGCGCTCTATCAGCTCGTCTGAAAGTATGTCTTTCATGTCTCCTGCATAGAACGTGGTATTAGTGATGTTGTTGATCTGCGAGTTGATTTTCGCATCCTCGATGGCGCTTGGTACATATTCAATACCAATTACTTCGCGGCACTGCCTGGCCACAAAGTTGGCGATCGTTCCGGCGCCGGTATACAGGTCGTACACCAGTTCGTCTCCCTTCAGGTCCGCTAGCTCGCGGGCCAGCCTGTACAGCTCGTAAGCCTGGTCTGCATTGGTCTGATAGAAGGACTTCGGGCCCACGCGGAATTGAATGCCTTCCATCTCCTCGTGTATATAAGGGAGGCCATCGTAGCACACTACCTCCAGGTCGTGGTAAGTCTCATTCCCTTTCGGGTTCACGACATATTGAAGCGAAGTAATTTCCGGGAATGTATTCTTCAGATGCTCCATCACTCCCGTAATCGCTTCCTGGTCGTTCTGGTACACCTGCAGGATCACCATTAGTTCCCCAGTGTTGGCCGTCCGGATGATGAGATTGCGCAGGAATCCCTGGTGCTTTACCACATCAAAAAAAGCCAGGCCGTTTGCTCTGCCATAATCACGTACTGCCAGTCGGATGGCATTGGACGGGTCAGGCTGCAGGTAGCAGTGCTGTATGTCCAGGATCTTGTCGAAGCGGCCCGGGATATGGAAGCCCAGTGCATTGCGGTCAAACTCCTCTACAGAATTTATCTGCTCATTCGTAAGCCAGCCGTTAGGGGAGAAGGTAAACTCCAGCTTGTTCCGGTAATACCTGGTTTTGGCAGAACCCAAAATAGGGTTGAATTCCGGCAGTGCCACTTTGCCAATACGCTCCAGGTTGTCCTTCACCTGCTTCTGCTTGTAATGCAGTTGCGTGTCGTAACCGATGTGCTGCCATTTGCAGCCGCCGCACACCCCAAAATGTTCGCAGAAAGGCTCCACGCGCAGTGCTGAGTACTCCCGGAAGGCAACAGGGACGGCCTCCAGAAAGCTTTTCTTTTTGCGGGTTACGCGCAGGTCCACCACGTCGCCGGGAGCCACACCACTCACAAAAATCACCATGTTGTTGTGGCGCGCCAGGCATTTCCCCTCCGCCACCATCTCCTCGATTCTTATATTTTCGAGTATCTCGAATTTATTTTTCTTCTTATTTCTCACAGTGGTGCAAAATTAATCAAAATAGAGGAGAAAAGGGCAGGAGTGGTTATGTGATGATAGAGAATGGGGTTGCCGGAACAAAATTTGTTGAAAAATCCCAGCGGGACGACCTGTTGATAGACATCAAATGCTATGAATTTTTAGCTCCGTAGGATCGGCCTGTTAAGGATATTGAGCAGGCCGATCCTACGGAGCTAAATAAGCTTCTTACCTTTCAGGCTACAACAGGAACGTTCAGCTGGGATTTGAAAACATGCTGACGCGGTACCCTGGAATATGTCCTGAGGCAGTTACAACTACCCCATGGTTTTATATGCCATCAATCTACAAAAAGCAATCAACAATAAGCTTTATCTTTGCAGCACTTTAATCAGGGACTAATTCAGCATGAAAGATAAAGTAATTTTAATCACGGGCGGAACATCTGGTATTGGTAAGGCCTGTGCTTTTGCTTTTGGAAGAGCAGGGGCGAAGGTGGCTTTTTCAGGGCGTAATCTGCAGGGCTTACAACAGACGTCGCAGGAATTGGCGGCGGCAGGCATCAACAACCTGCCGGTGCAGGCAGACGTGAGCGTGGAAGAGCAGTGCGCGCAGATGGTACAGAAAACGGTAGACGCATACGGCCGCCTGGATGTGCTGATCAACAATGCTGGTATTTCAATGCGCGCTCTTTTCGAAGACCTGGACCTGGATGTTATCCGGAAGGTGATGGACATTAACTTCTGGGGCACGGTGTACAGCACCAAGTATGCTTTGCCTTACATAAAAGCGGGCAAAGGCTCGGTTATTGGCATTTCCTCTATTGCCGGCTACCGCGGTCTGCCAGCCCGAACAGGATATTCTGCCTCTAAATTTGCCATGCATGGTTTTCTTGAAACACTGCGTACGGAGCTGCTCTACTCTGGCGTACATGTGCTGCTAGCATGCCCTGGTTTCACAGCTTCTAATATCCGTAACACTGCGTTGGCGGCCAACGGGCAGCAGCAAGGCGAAACACCACGGGAAGAAGAAAAGATGATGAGTGCCGAAGAAGTAGCCGAAAGGATTTTGAAGGCAACCTTAAAACGTAAGCGCGATCTTGTGATGACGACGCAGGGCAAGATGGCCGTTTGGATAAATAAGCTTTTCCCTGGCCTCGCCGATAAGCTCGTGTACAATGTAATGGCAAAGGAGAAGGATTCCCCTTTAAGGAAATAGTTGCTGTTGCTGGTTATTCCATCAACCAGCAGCGGGCAACGAAGCTATGGTAGCTCTAGCAGGTTACTCTTCCGGATAAAGGCTTTCTGACCTTTCCATTCTATCTCATACCAGATGTCCTGCTCGCCCCTGATAGGTACTTTATGCCCTTCGGTGGCTGTGGCAAGCCAGGAACCACCGGCAGAGGGAGCCGACATGATGGCGACGTGGTTGTTTTTGATGATACCCGCATCTCCCAGATTCAGGAAGTTGATGTAGTAGAGGATAAATAGCAGGTACAGCGTAAATCCTATCTGGAAGGGTTTGCTGAAGCGGTGGCCTTTGCGCCATCGGAAAAATATGACCGTGGCTGTGACTACTGCCGCCAGTAACATGAGCTCCAAAATGCGCATATAGTGTTTGCTGAACTGCGTTTTGAAAAACTGGAGGTCATTGTACTCATAGCCCTGCAGCCGGTGAGCCTGTGCCAGCTCTTCCATTTTTCTCAGTACCGATCGGCTGGGTTCTTTCGTATAGAAAAGATGCAGGTAGTACATGGCACCGGTATAGTCGCGGAGGCCTTCTTTGATATAAGCCATCTTCAGGAGCATCTGCGGCGAATACAGCTGCTCTTGCAGGATTTGCTCGTATAAATCGAAAGCCTCTGTGTAATGCTGTTTTTGAAACAAAGAATCTGCTGTTGCCAGTGTGTTTTTATCTGCCTGAGCATAAGCTGGTTTTGCCAGAAACGTCAAAAAAATGACTAAAAATGCAGATATTTTGAACCAAAGGTTTTGCATTTAAAAACTTAGCTGTTAGTTTTGCATCGCAATTCAGGGAAACGCCCTGAGAAATGCAAGTTAGTAAAAAGATTCTGTAGCTCAGCTGGTAGAGCAATACACTTTTAATGTATGGGTCCTGGGTTCGAATCCCAGCGGGATCACAAATGAGAGCGAAAGCCTTTTCTGATTGAAAAGGCTTTTTCTTTCTACTCTTGCTGAAGAGCAAACATTTTGAAAGGAACGCAAGAAGGGAAAATAAATTTTTGCATCATAAAAATTATTTCCTACCTTTGCACTCCCAATTAACGGGAAACACATTTACTGATTCTGTAGCTCAGCTGGTAGAGCAATACACTTTTAATGTATGGGTCCTGGGTTCGAATCCCAGCGGGATCACTTCTTAAGCCTCAAACACATGTTTGAGGCTTTTTTTTTCTCTTAGTGATATATCAGTATATTGATATAAATAACCAGAAGCCCCTTTCTCTTAATAAAAACTATCCAGCTACATCTATGGAGACTACGGAGAACGCTATTAAAATTCATTTGCCAGTATCAGTTTCATACCAGGCGCTGGAAGGGGTAATGAAGAAGAAAATGGTCGGAGACTTTATCCCCAGGCAGGTGGAAGGCGAGACTACTCCTCCATACGCCCAGATTCTGGATATTGGAATTTCAGGAAGTAGCACTGGTGATTATGATGTTATTCTCCGGATTAAACTAAAGATCTTAAGAACAGTACTGAAGCGGGACCAGGTGGACCTGTACGTGCTAGCAACACTTGGTTATGACAATGCGGCGCAGCAACTGTATGCCCGTAAGTTTACAATGGATGCCAAGACCTCCAGCAGTTTCTATAATTCAGCATTAGAGGTGCTGGTAAACAAGGTGGCCTATAACCAGGTACTGAAGAAGGCCCGGGTAAACCTGGGGGCGATTATAGCAGGAGAATTGCTGAAGGCCAACGGTAAACTGGAAAATGGGCTTGAACTGAAAGGCCTTCATATAAGGGGGGCTGTTCCGGAAGTGCGTGTACAGGATATTACCCCGCAAGCCAAACAAGTTACGCTCTCCCTGGAGCTGCGGGGAGACTTAAGGGTAGAAATCCTGGATCTTGTCAGTCTCATGCCGCCTCAGTAAGCACTTAAAGCTACCCTTTCGCAATGTTCCGGCTGCACGTGGATTTTGAGCAGGCAAAGCCGGCAATTTACCTTAAGTAAACCATTTTGATTATCATACTTAAAGCCCTGGTTCATCGCCAGGGCTTTTGCTTTGTTTTAAAAATGCGAGGGGCCTACCCGAGGTATGGCAGTTGGAACAGGGGCAGATGAAAATCACCCACTGCAGAAGAGAAAGGTAAATCAGGGCAGTTACGCAACCCAAATGGCCTGCTAATGATTCGCTGCTCTTTGGAAGACACATTATCAAAACTTTATAAATTATAATTATTTATATATTATATTTTGTTATTAATGTAACTGAATTTCAGCCCTTACTTCTAAGCATTATACAGCCTTTTAGCCGACACCTGAGAATATCCCTTTACCTGTCTATTTATGACTTTAACCCTTACTGTATATTAAAGCGCCAGAAATAAAAATTACTTAATACGGTAAGTCAAACACTCTTTGCGACAGTAGTTATTTTTGTACTTGTTCCTAAAACTTTACAAAATGAAAAAACTTCTACGATGTTTGTATGGCGCTGGCTTACTGGCTTGTCTGGGAATGACAAGTGAAGCCATGGGCCAGGATGTATTTATCAATGAGATTCATTACGACAATGCAAGTGCAGATGTGAATGAAGCCATTGAGGTTGCTGGTCCTGCCGGCACAGATCTAACAGGTTGGAGCCTTGTGCTTTACAACGGCAACAATGGGGCCGTGTATGACACGGAGGTGCTGTCAGGGATTATATCGGATCAGAACAATGGTTTTGGCACGCTTCATTTCCCCATCGTGGGCATACAAAATGGCGCACCGGATGGCGTTGCCCTCGTGGATGCTGCCGGAGCTACAGTTCAGTTCCTGAGTTACGAAGGCGTGATGACAGCAGTGGGTGGCCCTGCAGATGGCACGAACAGTACAGACATCGGCGTGAGTCAGGCGAGTACTGGCCCTGCTGACTTTTCGCTGCAATTAACCGGCGCTGGCCGTACGTACAGTGATTTTACCTGGGCTGCAGAAGCCTTGAACACTTTTGGTTCTGTAAACACAGGCGAAAGCTTTGGCGAAGGCGGTGGTAGTACTGACCCCAACCCGGAGCCAGAGCCGCAACCAGAGCCAGAGCCTAACCCGTCTGCCACCATTGTTTTTATAAACGAGATTCATTACGACAATTCAGGTACTGATGAAGGAGAAGGTGTAGAAGTAGCCGGCTTGGCTGGTACTGACCTTACCGGCTGGCAACTGGTACCTTATAATGGTAACAACGGTGCCGCTTACAGCACACTTACCTTATCTGGTACTATCCCAAATCAGCAGTCTGGCTTCGGAACAGTTTTCTTTCCTATCAGTGGCCTGCAAAATGGCGCACCGGATGGTGTTGCCCTTGTTGATGCCGCTGGTAATGTAGTACAGTTCCTCAGTTATGAAGGAGCGTTCGCAGCAACCAACGGTCCTGCCAATGGATTAACCAGCACGGATATAGGAGTGGAAGAGGGTAGTAACACGCCTGTCGGATTCTCGCTTCAGCTGACGGGCACTGGATCTGACTATGCCTCTTTTACATGGGCTGCAGAGGCGGTTGCCACTTACAACACTGTAAATAACGGGCAGGTGTTCCTGCCGCTGCAGGATGTTGTGTTCATCAACGAGCTGCATTACGACGATGATGGCGCAGACGAAGGCGAGGGGGTGGAACTTGCTGGTAACGCCGGTGCTGACCTGGAAGGCTGGAAACTGGTGGCCTACAACGGCAACGGCGGTATGCCTTACAGCACAGTAAGCCTGACAGGCACATTTCCCAATCAGCAGAATGGCTATGGCACCTTATTTTTCCCTATCACAGGGCTGCAGAATGGTGCCCCCGATGGTATAGCACTGGTAGATGCAGCGGGTGCTGTAATACAGTTTCTGAGTTATGAGGGTGCATTTGCAGCCGTAGGAGGCCCTGCCGATGGGATGATGAGTACAGACATCGGAGTAGCGGAAACAGGCACTACCCCAAATGGTTTCTCTTTGCAACTAACAGGTACCGGTTTCAGCTACGACGCCTTTACATGGTCTGGTCCGCTTGCTAACACATACAACACCATCAACACCGGGCAGAGCTTTGGAACAGGCGGTGGCACTACAGACCCGGAGCCTGCCGAGCCGCAGGAGGTAACCATAGCAGAGGCAAGAAGCCTGCCACTCGGTACGCTGGTGATTGTAAATGGAACTCTGACCGCGACAGATGAACTGGGAGGCCCTGCATTTATCCAGGACAGAACCGGTGGTATTGCCCTTTTTGATTACCAGGTGCACGGAGAGAACGCTTTCAGCATCGGGGACTCTATACAGGTAACAGCCTCTGTCGGGACCTTTAACCAGCAGGTGCAGCTGGTGGACGTGACGAACCTGGAAAGCTTTGGCCCTGCCAAGCAACCTGTAGCCCCAGTACAGGTAACCATAGCGCAGCTTACCAACGCCCTAGAAGGGCAGTTGGTAACGATACCTAACGCATCTTTCACAGACACAAGAGGCCTGCTTTTCCCGGAAAGCAATTACCGCATCACCGACGGAACAGGAACGTTAGATCTTAGAATTGACGGGGACGTTGAAAGCCTGGTGGGCCGTGAAGTTCCGGATAATGCCGTGAATATCACGGGTGTAGTCGGAAGCTTCAGAGGTACGCTGCAACTGCTGCCCCGCTTTATCGAAGATTTGCCGGGCACTACGCCTTGTGTGGCAGCAGGTACTGAGATTCCGATTACCAGAACACTGGATGTGATGACGTGGAACATGGAGTTCTTTGGTTCCACTATACCTACTTTCGGTCCTGCAGATGTGCAGCTGCAACTGCAGAATGCTGCCCGCCTGATAGACAGCGTGCATGCCGATGTAATTGCTGTGCAGGAGATATCAGACGAGAACCTGTTGCAGCAACTCGTGGACATGCTACCAGGCTATGCAAAAGTATGCTCCGACCGCTTCTCTTACTCTTTCAACGGCCCGGACCCGACTTTCCCGGAGCAAAGGCTTTGCTTTATTTATAATACAGAGGTGATTACGCTGGTAGACGAGCGCGTTATTTTTGAAGAACTTTACGATGCTGCCCGCTCAGGAGCCAGCACGCCACTGGATGCTTATCCTTCCAGCCCATCGTCCTTCTGGTCGAGCGGAAGGCTGCCCTACATGATCACCGTAGATGCAACCATTGAAGGTGTGACGGAGAGGGTTCAACTGATTAATATCCATGCAAAGTCAGGTGCAGCCAGTTCAGACCTTATCAGAAGAAGCTTCGATACACAGGCCTTTAAAGATACCCTGGACCAGTACTACCCTAATGCCAACATTATTCTGTTAGGCGATTACAACGATGATGTGGATGAGTCGATTGGTGGAGGCCCGTCTACCTACAGCAACTTTGTGGAGGCAGAGGATTTCAGGGTGGTAACGGCGGCCTTAAGTGAGGCAGGCCTTCGCTCATTCATCACCCGCGACAATGTGATAGATCACATCACGATCAGCAACGAGTTGTATGACGACTACCTGGCAGGCTCTGCTGCATTGGTCATCCCGTTCAACTGGATTGAAAATTATGCCAACACCACCTCGGATCACTTACCTGTGTTCACGCGCTTCCAGCTGACGGAGCCGCTGCGGGTAGATGCAGGTTCTGATAAATTAGTGTATTACGGTTATGCGCCTGCTTCCTGCGCCACGCTTTCAGCCAGTGCGGCCACAGGTGGCGTGGCAGGTTATACCTACACCTGGAGCAACGGCCAAACCGGTCAGACAATAGAGGTTTGCCCGCAGGAGTCAACAACCTACACCCTTACGGTAACAGATGCCAGAGGCGTTTCTTTTACAGATGAAGTGCAGGTGTGTGTGGTGAATGTTAGCTGCGACAATACTGCCAACTCTAAAGTGCAGGTTTACTACAACCCGTCTGGTAATGAAGGCAAAGGTCATACTTTGTGTGTATCAGAGAACGCGGTTCCGGCGCACCTTGCCATGGGAGCCATTTTAGGAGACGGCACTGCCGCTACCTGCGATGGCAGCCTGATAACACCTGGAGCTGTTGATGTGAAGGAGTTGTTTTCGCTGCTGGTATACCCTAACCCGGTTTCTGATTACCTGAACATTGTATCAGATAAAATAGCAGACTGTGAAGTAGAGGTAATGCTCTACGACATCAACGGAAATGAGGTATACAAAAACAGCCACAGCATCCGTAACGGCAGCCTGAACATTGACATCAGAAACATGCGTCTGAGCAAGGGCCTCCATTACCTGAAAGTGAGTAGCTCGTTTGGTACCCAAACAATGCGTATTATCAAGAACTAACACGTAGATGAGCACAAACAAAAAGCCCCGGCCTTTCGGCCGGGGCTTTTTGTTTGTGCCTTTACAGCATCTAAGCTTCTACTTTGAAGAGTGTCTCAAACAGCTTGTGCTTATACGCAGGATATTCCCGCAGCACAGCCACCAATGCGAAAAAGACACCACCTATCAGCAGCGGGTATACCAGGTACAGCAGCGGGTGAATGAGAGGCAGAAACAGCATGCTGAATAAGATGATCGCGATAAAGTTGTAGAGGTAAGATGTCTTCGCACTAAAACTGAACAGGCCACCTTTCACTGCCCTAGGGCTCACAATAGAGGCGATGATTCCGAATGGTGTGAGCACCAGAATAGAGGCAAGGTACATCAGCACGATGAACAGCGCATTCTCGTGATTGAAGAAAGTAACATACAGGAACGTCAGTACGGCATCCATCAGCAGCGGCACCCGCAGCGGCAGCAGGCTTGCCTTGATGAAATCCTTGTAACTGCCACTACTGCGCTCAATCGTTAGCCACAGGTTGCGGTAAAAGCCCCAAACGTTATTGAACACATAGGAAAACATGACAAAAGGTCCTACAAACAGCCACAGCGAAAAGATATCATCAAATATATGATTCCCTTTTTTTAGATAGGAGGTGGCATCAACAGCTAAAATAATCACTTTGAACACCATGCCGAAAATGAGCATCTGCCTGGCTAATTTATGATTTTTGAAAAGGCGCCATCCCAGGCTACGGCGGGCACTGCTGCTGTAGGTTACCACCTTCCTGCGAGCATCTGTAGCAGCATTTTCTAAAAAATAACTGGCTGTGGTAAAAAAGCCGAGAGCAGAGGCATGCACCACCAGCATCAGCCAGTCTGAGGTAGGCCTGAACATAGGCACCCGTACCTGCAAGGCCACAAAAGCCGCCGCCATTACGGATGCCATGTAAAAGTAGCTGCTGGCCCAGTTTATCTTGCGCTCCACAAACACCTGCAGCGAACGGAGCGTGACGTGAGCAGTCAGCAGGACCAGTACGCTTTGCAGGAAGTGCACCAAATCATAGGTCGGTGCCATCAGGAACAGGAATATCAGGAAGTTGAGCGCTATAAAGTAGAAGGGTGAAACCAGTTCCACCGTCAGTTCCGTCCAGAATTTCTGTAGCGGGCTGATAGGGTAGATGCGCTGAATAACACCTGCTTTGGGTATATAAGCCGGGAAAAAACCTCTCAGGATAATAATGACCAGCAAAAACAGGTTAGAGTACTCCACTACCTGTTCCGCCTTTTGAATTACACCGGTATCATTATGGGCCTGCTGCAGCAGATACGTGAACATCAAACTGTAAAACCCCGCTAATAAAATACCCAGCGCAAGCAAAAGCCCCCGCTGTTTGGGCTTCGGCCTGAAAAAACTGTCTATTCTTGCGCGGCAGGAAAAAAGTATCAGATCCATCACAAGTATCAGTTAAGCATCCAATCCATGTTTGTTTCAGCGTTGTGGTGTGGCAGCAGTAACTGGAACAGGGCCTGGTCTATCAGGTTGACCCCGTTCATGGTGAACTCCTGGACAGAACCATTGTACATCAATTGTCCGTCGTTGAGAACGCCAATATGGGTGGCTACTTTCTCCACATAATTCAGGTCGTGGGACGAGATAAGGATTACGCGGTTCGCATTGCGGTAGCTGCGGATAAGATTTACCAGCAATTGTGCGGCTATCGGATCGAGGCCTGTGAAAGGCTCGTCCAGAATAAGGACCTGCGGCTTGTGCAGGATAGCCGCTGCAATGCCTACCTTCTTTTTCATACCAGTGGAGTAGCCGGCAATGTTCTTGTACAGCGATTCTTTATCAGAAAAAAAGTAGTTCGTGAGGCTGGCAATGCGTTCCTCTGCTTCAGCAGGAGAGAGGCGGTAAAGCTTTGCCACAAAGTTGAGGTACTCCAAACCTGTGAATTCTTCAATCAGCGGATTGTCTTCACAGAGGGCACCTAAATTCTGCTTTACCTCCAGTGGGTTTTGCTGATAGTTTTTGTCAAACAATGAAATGTTGCCTGCATCTGGCTTCATCAGGTCCAGAATACAATTCAGGAAGGTACTTTTACCAACACCGTTTTTGCCCAGCAGGCAATAACATTGCCCTTTTTCTATTGTTAAATTGAGCTCCTTTAATACATGTTTTTTTCCAAAACCTTTTGATAGTCCACTAATCTCGATGCTCATATGCTTTCACGTACGAAATAACTAAAAATAAATGCGCCAAAATTTGTCGCACTCAAGTAACGCGAGGTATATACTCTTCATCTTCTTTAAATGATAAAAATAATACCTTACCTTTTACCCTGACTTCTAACCCGCATGATCTATGTCTTCTTTGTCAGAACGGTTGTATAAAGTTAAACATAGCTATTGATATAAAGTTCTGTTTGCTACCTATTTAAAAGATATTTTTAAAGAATAATCCAGTTTTTGGGGATAGGGCTTTGCAAATGTCAAAAGGCCTCTTTATTTTTGCAACCACATTTTACCTGCGCACGTGGTGAAACTGGTAGACACGCCATCTTGAGGGGGTGGTGCCTTCGGGTGTGGGAGTTCGAATCTCCCCGCGCGCACTTTCTGAAACTGATATCTTATCAGATAAAACAAAAAAGCAGCGAAAGCTGCTTTTTTGTTTTATAGTCATCACCATATATTTTTTGGCGCTGCTGTGTGTTCTTACCAACTGCTGGCTGGTTAAAAGACCGTAGCAAAGTCTGGTTTGAAGATAAATGCCTCACGATATCCTGCAGCAAAGCATCAATGAGTAATTCCTAGCCCGGGTTGTTTGCAAAGGGGTTTTCCGGCTTTACCAGCAGTACCTTCTCACGCTCTACCACCACGGCACCGGGAGCAGCACCTTTGGGCTTGCGCACCCATTTCTTAGGTGTATACATTACCGGGCAGAGGGAGTCGTTTTTGCGCTTGCTGTAATAGGCTGCCAGCTGCGCGGCTTTCTCCAGTACAGTGCTGGGTATGGTTTTCCCGGCCTGGTGCTTTATTATCACATGAGAGCCGGAAACATCCTTCGCGTGCAGCCAGATGTCTTCCTTGTAACTATGGCGCTGCGTAAGCTCGTCGTTGTTTTTAGCGCTTTTACCTACCAGAATTTTGTATCCTTCTGTCTCAAACAAGCGGAAAGGCATCTCCTGCTGCTCCTGCTGCTTTGTAGAAAGTAGATGGCTGTAGTCGCGCAGGAATTGCTTGAGGTGCTTGTTGTCCTGTACTTCTGCCAGTGCCTGCAGGGCGTCCTCTAGCACAATCAGTTCTTCCAGTTTCCGCTCAGTTTTCTGCTCCAGTTGCTTTACCTCCACATGCTGGTTTTTGGCTTTTCGGTACAGGCGCTCCGCCTGCTTCTGCGGTGTTTCGTTTTGCTTTAGCGTATACACGCGCTGCTGGTCAGAGTAGAAATCATACAACGCTACTTCGGTGGCACGGGGCGGTATGTTACTGAGATTGGCCATCAGCACATCTGCCGTCTGGGAGTAGGAGCGGTCGTGGCGCAGCTCCTGCAGCTTCTGCTCTGATTTCTCCAGCACGGCCTGTGTTACCTGGCGCTTTCGCTCCAGCTGCTGCTTTGCCTGCTCATACTGCCGCTCATATCCTGTTTCAGATAAGTAAAAGCGGGTATAATTGTTCAGAGCCTCTAAGGGTTCTGGGTATGTGTGTACAATTTCTCCGATGGGCAGCAAGGAGAGGCGCAGTTTGCCTTCATACCGGATGATATAGTATGCTTCCGGTGCTTCCAGCAGCTCCAGCATGTCCTGCACCAGTTCCCACTGTGTTTCCAGTGGCTGTTGGGTATAGTTTCGCTCCGCGAGGTAGGCAGCAGGAATGTCGCCGAAAGTAGGATAGATTTTCCGGATATTTCCATGCACCGCAGCAAAGGCCTCGTAATTCTGGGGCAGGGGGCGGTCCATGTCCAGCGGGTTCAGGTCTGCATCGGCGTCGAACTTGTTGTGCAGCATTTCCAGCGGTTCCGAGCCCTGGTACAGGATAATGTTGGACCGGTTGCCAAAAAGCTTGAAAAGGAGAAGCATGCCTCCGGAAAGCCTCAGGTAGAAGCTGCGCTCGTTCAGGTGCTGCACCACATCTTCCACTGTGTGCCCCTGCAGTGCCTCCATCAGCTCTACGGTGTTGGCGCGGGCTCTTCTGAAATCAGCAGGAAAAGAGAGTGAAGAGAAGTGAGAGGTGAGCAAGGCACGGATATAAAACTCCTCGTTTGCCCGTACAAAGCCAAGCACCAGCTCATCCTTGTTCTGGCTGAACGCCGTGGCAGCCTGCATGCCCGTTAGCTTCGGGCGCAGCGCCTGCGTCAGTTGCTTGAAAAAGTAGTAGTTCTGGTGCACTTATAGTTCTATCTGCAGGCCATCGTAGCCTAACCGGATAAATTCTGGCAGTTGCGGTTCCACCTCGCGGTGAAGCCCCATCAGGTGGCTGATATGTGTCAGGTAAGCCCGCTCAGGCTGCAGTTCCTCCAGTAGCTCCACAGCCTCCTGAAGGGAGAAGTGGGAAATATGCTTCTCGTGCCGCAGCGCATCCAGCACAATCACCTTCGAACCCCTTACTTTTGCCTTTTCTTCTTCAGAGATGTAGTTCAGGTCTGTGAGGTACGTAAAGTCGCCGATGCGGAAGCCGAATACAGGCAGTTTGTAGTGCATCACGCGGACAGGCGTAAACAGAACCCCTTCCACCTCAAACGGCTGGTTTACGATAGGGTGCAGCTGCACCTGCGGAATACCCGGGTACTTGAAGTTAGAGAAAATGTAGGAGAACTCCTGTTTTAGCTGGTTCAGCACACGATCCTCCCCATAGAGCGGCATGTCTCGCTGCTGCATGAAGTTATAGGCACGTATATCGTCGAGGCCTGCGGTGTGGTCTTTGTGCTCGTGGGTGAACACCAGTGCATCCAGCGTTTTAATACGCTCCCGCAGCACCTGTTCCCTGAAGTCGGGGCCGGAGTCGATGATAATGCTTTTATCATCAACCTGGAGGTGCACCGATACGCGCAGTCGCTTATCACGGTAGTCTACAGAACGGCAGACCTGGCAGGTGCACCCGATAACGGGAACGCCCTGCGAGGTGCCAGTGCCTAATAACGTAACTCTCAATTGGTGTTTTCCTGGTTGCGGATTTGGAGATAAAGCTGCTTGTTCTTGTCACTTAGCCTGCTTTCATCTACAGAAATGGTACGCAGGATATCGTAAAGGCAATTCACCTTGCCCTCAAGGCTATAGTACTTGTTTACCACAGCCACATTCATATCCTTCAATAAACAGTAACCTGCTTTAAAGTTTCCTTTTTCGTAGCGCAGCACAAAGTCAGACTCTGCAAAAATATCCTCCAGCTTGTTTAAGAATGGCCGCGTGTACTTTAGCTCCATTTACTGTGCCGTATGTTTCTTTACTGTTAATACCAGCGCATCAAAATCCAGCGGCTTTGGCAGGTAATCGTTGATGCCGGCTTCTTTAAAATCCTCCATGCTGTAGTTATTGGCGTTGCCCGTAACCGCAATAATCGGAATGTTGGCTATCTCCTTGTTCTCATGCGCACGGATTTCGCGTGTACAATCCATACCGCTCTTCACGGGTATGTTCAGGTCCATCAGAATTGCATCGATCTTGTTGTTCTCCACCTGTTTGATTACCTCACCGCCGTTTTTGGCAGTCAGGATCTTGTATTTCTGGAGTTCCAATATCTTTTTTGTCAGGTTGAGGATGACGGAGCTATCCTCAGCGATCAAAATAGTTTTGCTTTCAGCCATGTGCTAACAGAGTATAATTTCTTTATAATATTTGCGATAGTTTTCGTAATGAGACTGCAATTTGGAGAAATTTTCATCTAAATGCTCCAAACGTTCTTGTTTTATGTCATGCTCCAGTTGCTTGGCAAGCTCAGCAAGCGAAACAATACCTAATGTGAAGCCAGTACCCTTCAGCTGATGCAATGTACTTAAAATAGCATTGTAATGTTGTGACTCCAAGTCTTTTTTGACTTCGTCGAGCAGCAGAGCAGCTTCTTCTTCGAACTCACAGTACAACTGCTTCACAAAATCCGGCCCGCCTATCTGCTTCAGCTGGTCTACCACTTCCATGTCTATAATCGACTCATTGGCTGCAACTTCCGGTAATTCAGGTTCAGGCTGTTCCCCGTTCACTGGCTGGCCAAATTTGCCCTGCTGCTCCCACTTCGCGATAATAGCATGCAGGTCAGCACCTTTTACAGGTTTCGATACATAATCGTCCATGCCCTGGCCCATGAACTTCTCCGCGTCGTCTTTCATGGAGTATGCTGTCATGGCCACAATAGGAGGGGCGGTTTCTCCCATTCTTTCTTTGATAATTCTTGTTGCCGTAACACCATCCATCTCGGGCATTTGGATATCCATGAAGATGATGTCGAAGTGCTTGCTGGTGGCCAGTTCAATGGCCTCGTAGCCGTTTGAGGCAGTATCAGTGATACAGCCTAAGCGGTCCAGAAGTTTTTGCGCCACTTTCTGGTTTATCTGGTTGTCGTCTACCAGCAGTACGGCAGGATGGTGCTCCAACGTCTGAGGTTCCGCACTTTCCTGCAGCTGGCGTTGCTGCTGTTCTTTTACCTCCTCTGCATTGGCCCGTCGCACCTTGATATCAAACCAGAACACACTGCCGGCATGGCCTTCAGACTCTACGCCAATGTCGCCACCCAACAGCTGTGTCAGCTGCTTAGAGATGGCTAAGCCCAGCCCTGTGCCACCAAATGTTTTGGTAGAAGAATTATCGAGCTGCATGAAGTCGTTGAACAGCAGTTGCTGGTCTTCCGGAGAGATACCGATACCGGAGTCCTTCACGCGTACGTGCAGCTTATAATGTGTCTCGTCTAACTGCTCGGAATCCACACTGATACTGACATTGCCGGCATTCGTGAACTTAATGGCATTGGATGTCAGGTTAGACAGGATCTGAATCAGGCGGGTTTCATCTGTGTAAACGTAGCGTGGCGTGTTCGGACTGATGCTATAAGTAAAGCTTAAGTCCTTTTGCTGCGCCCTGTTCACGAAAAGTGAATGGATTTTATCCAGCGTCTCGTGCAGGTCTACACCACTCTCGTGGGTTACGAGCTTGCCTGCCTGTATTTTGCTCAGGTCCAGAATGTCGTTGAGTATGGCCAGCAGGGCGTCTGATGACTTGCGCAGCGTGTCGATGTACTCGCTTTGTTCCGGATCGGTGTTCACCTGGTTAAGCAGGTCGATCATGCCGATGATACCGTTCATCGGGGTGCGCAACTCGTGGCTCATGTTCGCCAGGAACTGGGTCTTCACCTTCAGCAGGTTTTCCGCCTCCTCTTTTGCCTTTAACAGCTCTTTCTGCGTCCGCTTAAGTTCTGACACGTCCCGCGCCACCCCTTCCAGCGCCGCTGGCTTTCCTTCCTCATCATAAACCAGGCGTGAGTCTATGAGCACTGTTTTCTGCTCTCCGTCTTTGCATATCAGTTCCACCTCCATGTCGCGGAAGCTCTGCTCTTTCAGCACGCGCTGGCGTAAACGGGCCAGGTCTTTCAGGTTGGCAAAGAAGTTAATCGTTTTCTGTTGCAGCACTTCTTCTTCGGTGTACCCCAGCAACTGTGCAATAGAAGGGCTTACCAGTTCGATGACACCCTCTAAAGAGCTGCGGTAGTAAACGTCCTGGAAGGACTCGAAAATGCGGCGGAATTTCTTTTCATTATTTGCAAGAGCCAGCTGCGCCATCTTCTTGTCTGTCATATCCAGGGCCATACCGGAAATCTCCTCGAAGGTGCCATCCGGAAGGTAGATGGGGCTCAGGTACACTTCGCGCCAGATTCCTGTTTGCTGGATGTACACTTCGAAGTGCTGGGGTTGCCCGTTGAAAGCTGCTTTATACTTTTCTTCCCAGAAGGCATAAGAACTTTCGTGCGCTGCTACAATAGAACTGTCGTTGATGCGTGTGTAAGGCTGTAATACCTGACCACTGCGGCTTTCGAAGCTGTCTGCAAAATTTCGGTTAAAGGAGGTCAGTTCATAATTGCGGTTCATCGACCACATGTGGTGGGTACCACTCTCGAAGATGGCATTTAACCGGGCATTCTGGTTGTTAATCTGCTCCTCGTTTCGCTTACGCTCAATGGCCAGGGCCACCTGGTTCGAGATGAAGTGCAGAATCTCAATGTCCGTATGCACATACGCATCGGGGTTCTGGTAATCCTGCAGCATGATGACGCCAATGATGCGTTCACCAATGGCTAGCGGCGAACAGAGAATCACCTCAGGAGTGGCCCCGAAGAGTGTCAGGTTTTCGCGTGCCTCCAGTTCCAGCAAGGCCTGCTTCTGCATATACAGCGGCTTCCCTGTCTGGATAATGTACTCTGAGAGGCCGGTTGAGAAAGGCCGCCCCAGGTGTGGTCTTGTCGCTTTATCGATGTACTGGTCTACCAGGTAAACAAAGTTAAGGTACTTGTGCTCGTGTTCCACCAGTGCTATACTGATGTTTCGCGTTTCGATGATCTTGCTCAGCTCCCGGTGTATGGCCGAGTACAGGGAGTTCAGGTCCTTGCTGCTGATGGCAAGGTTGGCAATACTGTAATATACCTTCTGCAGCCGCTCCGCTTTGATACGGTCGGTAATGTCGTGCAGGATGGCGCGCGTTGCCACAGGGCGTCCGTCCTGCCAGCTGCAGGTAATACTGCCTATCAGGTGAACAGGCTTACCGGCTTTGGTCAGGAACACGGTCTCGATCTTGTTCACATTCTCGCCCTTGTACAGGTTGCGCAGCTGGTAAATAAGCTTTGCCTTGTAGTAAGGGTGCACAATATCATTCAGTGTCAGCGACTCTATGTCCTCATCGGTATAGCCGAGGCGGTCTTTCCAGGCTTTGTTTACAAAGATGAACTTGTTATCAGCCGAGATATTCTGGATAATGTCATGCGAGTTGTCGAACAGGTCCTGCAGACGGAGCTTGTTGTCCTTCAGGGCCTCCATCGCGATACGCTTGTCTGTCATATCCTTTCCGACACTCGTCACACCGGTCACCGCGCCTTCCTGGTTGTACTCAAACATGCTGTTCCAGCGCAGCGTCTTCAACTGCCCGGACTTCGTGACAATATCGCGCTCATAGTAGGAGCTCAGCTGCTTTGTTTCCAGCAGCTTGTGGAAATCCTGCAGCCTGAAAGCTTTTTCGTGCTCCGGCACCAGCAGTTCATAAAAGTTCTTGCCAATCAGCTCCTCCTTTGTGTACTCCACATACTTCAGGAAGTAGTTGTTGGTGAAAGCAATGTTGCCTTTCGTGTCGAGGCTGTAATAGATGAGGTTAACTTTATCCAGGAAATTGCGGAACTGGTCCATCGACTCCCGCATCACCTCTTCGCGCCGCTTGGCCAGTTGGGCCTGCTTGCGCTGCGTAATGTCCCGCTTAAAGGCCTGTATGTAATACTCCCCGTCAATGATAAGGCGGCTGACACTTATTTCGGCATCCAGCAGGGTACCATCCTTGCGGCGGTTCTTCCACTCAAATGTTATGGGCTTGCCGATTGACAGTACTTCCTGCATCAGCCTTTCCGCCTTTTGGGTGGAGTTGGTGCCATCCGGCTGTAGCTCAGGAGAAAAATCGGAGGGGCTGTGTCCAATCAGGTCCTCGCGGGTGCAGCGGAAAAACTCGATGGCTTTTTCGTTACACTCTACCACTACACCGTCTTTAAACAGCAGGATAGCATCGTAAGACGACTCGAAAAGGAGTTTGTATTTGTCTTCAGTGTAGGTAAGCTGCTCCTCCAGTTGATGCCGTGCAATGTATTGGCCGATGGCAGTACCTATAAAATCGAGCAGCGCTGTAAAAGATGGAGTCATGCGATGCTGCTCGCCTGTCCAGACAAGGATAAGCGCCAGCACTTCTTTTTCTGTTGTAATAGGTACCAGCGTAATCTGGCGGCACAATGCTGCATTTAATTGCTCCTGTATGCGTGCCAGTGCCCTGGGCTTTTCTTTTGTTAATAACTGGGCTAGGAGTTGCTGATCCAGCGCAAGTTCATCGGGCGCCCGGCGGTTGCCGTTTTCTCCGGCAGAATAGGAGAGTGTTGCTTTACCCTCATCGGGTAGACAGGTATACACACAGCCACCGGAGGCATCGCTTTTCTCTAAAAGTTCATTTAAGGTATTGTGCAGTACGTCATACTGGCTATCGGAGGAGGAAAGGTTCGTAATCAGCTGGTTCACAAATTCCAGCTGATGGTTTCGGAAGCGGATATCCTGCTCTGTTCCGATTACCTCGTTCAGATTTTTAACCCCACCATAAAGTACTACCTGGTGCTGAAACTCCCCTTTCTGTAAGGTTATTTCTACAGGAAGCAGCTCCTTGTCGCTTTCATGAAGCCACCATTCAAACTTTTGCTTTCCGCCTTGCAGTGCCTGCTGTATCTGTTTCTTCAGCGCTACCCGCTCAAAAAGGTTTAATTGAAAGCACTCAGAAACAGGTTTGCCAATTATTTCCTCTTTTTCCTGTTTTAAGAGCCTTAGCGCGTTTCTGTTGATATCGATAAAGGAGCCCTCGCTGTTAAGCAGAAAAAGGGGTTCGGTACTGCCATCAAAAACATGGTGATAGCTATCTGCAGAGATAAATTCAGATGGCTGTGCCATAAATGCCAGCTCCGCGCATACAAACGCCTCCTCCTGAAAATACATCAGGCGCATATTGTAGGTGTAGGCTGGACATGTGGTGGCGGATGTGCTGTTTGATTTACCGGTTACTACCTGTTGTGCCACCACGCCTTTCAGCATCAGGGTATATTCCTCCTGTGCCAGGCACAATAGTTCCTGCAGGTTGCCAATGGTACTGTTGCCGTTTAAGCTGTCAGACTTAAATTTATTGACCTGCGCATTTACTGCCAGCAGGCTGCCATCAGGGTGAGCGATGGCTAAGCCATGCGATGGCTCAGTCAGTTGCTCCAATACCTGAAGTAGGGCAGTGGCATGGTGGGTAAGAGTGGCGCTTGTGTTCTGGTCAGGTAAAAAGGACATGCTGTCTTAAGCTAAATTAAAATAGGTAATATGAATGTTGCACCAGCAACCACATGTATGCTCTGTTTCTAAAATAAGCGATAAATTAGCAAAAAATTGCTTATCAGGCTATTGTTGCAGCACATAAACATTTTTAGCTGCTGCTATGCTGAGGCTGCAGTAGCCGTTTACCGGTAAAACTCAGTTTCAAAACTGCTCCTGCTGTCTCTACAGCCATAGATTAAGGCCAACACCTGTATTGAAAAAGGAGTTCGATGTTTAGGCAGTGCAAGGGTTCTGTTGGAAGCAGGAAGAAAGAGGCTTCCATAAAATTGGAAAAAGATGGCAAGTACACATAAGAAGAAACACCTGGTGGTGGTGGTGGGGCCAACGGCTGTTGGCAAAACAGACCTGTGCGTGCAGCTGGCAAAGCATTACCAGACAGAGATAATTTCGGCTGATTCCCGGCAGTTTTTCAGGGAAATGAACGTTGGTACGGCCAAACCCACAAAGGAAGAGCAGCAAGGGGTGCCGCACCATTTCGTGGATTCGCACAGTATAGCAGACGAGTATAATGCCGGCGCCTTTGAGCAGGATGTACTGGCGCTGCTCGAAAAACTTTTCCTGCAACACGATGTGATCATCATGACAGGTGGATCAGGCCTGTATGTGCGTGCGGTGCTGGAAGGCATGGATGAAATGCCGGATGCTGACCCAAGCGTGCGTGAGCAGCTGACACGGCAGTATGAGACGGAAGGACTGCAGCCGCTGCTTGACAAACTGCAGGAACTGGACCCGATATATTTTGCCCAGGTAGACAAGGCCAACCCGCAGCGGATCATCCGGGCTGTAGAAGTGTGTCTGACCAGTGGCTTCCCTTATTCTTCCTTCCGCAGAAGTGAAAAGCAGGAGCGTTCCTTCAATATCATCAAAATAGGTTTGCACCGCGACCGCAGCGAGTTGTACCAGCGCATTGACCGGCGCATGGACCTGATGTTACAGCAGGGCTTGCTGGACGAAGCCAAAGCCTTATACCCCTACAGGGCGCACAATGCGCTGCAAACCGTGGGATACAAAGAAATATTTGATTACCTGGAGGGTGCTTATGACTGGGAGGAAGCCGTGCGCCTGCTAAAGCGCAACAGCCGCCGCTATGCTAAGCGCCAGCTTACCTGGTTTAAAAAGTACCCGGATGAGTATGCCTGGTTTGAGCCGCAGCAGTGGCAGGAGATAGTGGCGTACATTGATAGGGAAGTCCCTCAGGAATTTTGAATAACTGAATACTGAATAACTGAAAATTTGAACACTAGCAATGAGAAGGTTTCCCCTTCTCATAAAAAGCTGTTTCCCATTTTTATTATAAATTCAGTTATTCAGTCATTCAAAATTGAACTAGAACGGATAGCCGATGGCGATGTTCAGCACCATGCTGTTTTCGCCGCTGAAACTGCCGTTAAATTCGCTGAGCACAAAGCGCTCTCCCGGAGCCCGGTAAGGTACGCGCACAGGTATACCCAGGTCCAGGCGGATAACAAAGAACTCTACATCCACCCGTAAGCCGAATCCCGTACCGACTGCCAGTTCATTGAGTATGTCGTTTGCCTCAAACTTGCCTCCTTCACGCGTCGGGTCTTCGCGCAGTAACCAGATATTACCTGCGTCCACAAAAACGGCACCCTTAAAAAAGCCCGCAATCGGAAAACGGTACTCCAGGTTTGTGAGTAACCTGATATCCCCTGTCTGGTCAAAGAAAGAAAATGCGACAGAGTCGGGTATTTCATAGGTACCCGGACCGACACTACGAGCCCGGAATGCCCGGACGCTGTTAGGACCGCCAATAGAAAACTGCTTCACATATGGCAGGGTCGTAGAGTTGCCATAGGAATAGCCGGCACCTGTCACCAGGCGGGCTACCAACTGGCTCTCAGCCCCTATGTTCAGGTAGTATCGGAAGTCATTGTCGAGCAAAACGTACTGCGCAAACCGGCTTCCTGCAACGGTGCGTGGCTCCTCATCCGTTGGTGGCGGAAACCCTGTAACCGACTGAAAAGCATTAAGAGAATTCCCAGACAAGTCCAGCGTAATGTTGTCGAAGAACTGGTGCGTACGCTGCAGCATCTGGTTGCTGTAAGTAGCCTGGTAGATAGAGCCGATAATAAACTGGTTCTCAAAACTGCGCTGTAAAAAAGGCCTTTGCTGTAGTATAGAGTCAAATGCAGGGCTGCTGTTTACACGCACATACTGCAGGTTGATGGGGGTGGCATCAAATGTCCAGAACTGACTCGGGCGCCAGTTGTAGCCGTACGTGGCGTTATAAGAGTGCATCTGGAAAAACTCAACCCTGTCCAGGAAACTGAAGCCAAGCCCGATGCGCGTTTGTGGCACGAACTCCGTACGCAGGTTACGCAGATTAAATGGCGACACAATACGCGGGATAGTCAGAGAGGCCTGTGCACTCAGTTCATAGGAGGTAAGGTTATCGTTCCCTACCTGGTTCACCCCTTCAGGGGCATCGCCTGTACCCGTGCCGCCCGTGCGTGTTTCAAAGCTGCCGGTAACCTCCAGGGTGAACAACTCTGATCCTCTGAAGGCATTGCGGTTACGGAACGAAACGGTAACACCAGGTCCGGCAAAATTATTTGACTTGTTCACCATGCGGGCTTCGGCACGCAGCGACTTTTTCAGGGCAGGCGTCAGGTAGAGGAATGCATCCAGCTTATTGTTCTGAATGGTATCCTCTTCAAACTCAAGGTTGGCAAATTTATAGGCAGGCAGTCCACTTAAGCGCTTCACGGTAAGTAGTTGATCCTGCCGGGTATACAGGCTGTCTTTCTCAATAAATACGCCTCTGAGCAAGTGCTTGGCCTTTACATAATCTTCATTTGGGATATAATGATAGCCTCTTACATCAATGGTGTCGCTGGTAGAAAGGCTGTCGCCCATATTATAATTGGCCATGATGAACACATCATCAACGGTGTAGGCGCGCAGTGCTTTGGCTTCTGCTGCTCTTTTTATCCGAAGCAGTACATCCACCTGCCTGTCGCCTACAGTAGAGTCCATGCTGAAAATAAGTACCTCCGGACTGAAAAAGTAATAGCCTCTGTTCCGGAGCAGACTGTCGATGCGAATGCGCTCCTGCGTCAAACGCTGCAAGTCGTAGGGCTGCCCTGGTTGCAGGCGTGATCCTTCTTTTGTTTGTGCAATGGCCTGGTGCACGGGTAAGGAGTCGTTGAGCGTGTACTCTATTTTACGCAGGCGGTAGGGTTCACCAACGGAGGCAGTCCACTCTAAGGTTGCTTTTTTGTTCTTGATGGTGGCAGTGCTCCCAACCGTGTTGTTGAAGTAGCCCCGGTTGTGCAGGCGGTTGCTCATAATGGTACTGACATTACCAGTGTCCACTTCTGAGAAAAGAACCGGGGGCTCTCCGAACTTCTCCATTATCCAGTGTTTTATACCGCTCTCTTTCTCGGTGTAAAAAGCATTGTATATGCCAAGCCAGGGGCGCCAGCCTAAGATGGAGAAGTTTGGCTCTGGCCGCACAGTGGCGGCCAGTTCCGGTTCAAGCAAGGATTGTCTGTTGCTGCTGTCTCTTTCGCCTTTTACTTTTACACTATAAGCTGTAAATAAAGCATCGCCCTCCGGTACTGTTTTGGTCATGTTACAACCCGACACTATCAGCATGAGGAATAGGAGCGGTAGGAGGTAGGGGCGTAGCGGTAGCTTACAGGTTAAGGTGGTTGGTGTCATAAAGTACTACTGTCTATTTTGTTGAATTCGGTTCGGCGTCTTCCTCCTTGATTTTGTCTTCTTTCCTTACGCGTTCTGCTTCCTCTTCTTTCCTGCGTTCAGCTTCCCTTGCCTGTTCCTGCTCAAAGCTGCGGAAAAGGTCGGAGAAATTGTTGTAGTCGCGCTGGTAGATGAGGGAAACACCGGTTGCCCGTACATCACCGCCTTCCAATACACCCTCGTACTGGTTACGCTGGAATCCGCGAACCCGTAACCGGCCATCTTCGGTAATAGAATATTCCACAGAGATATCCCCACCGAAACCGCTCATAGACCGGTTTGCCTGTCCCTGTCCCTCCAAGCCGATGTCGCTGCCTACGCGCACAGTGAGGCGGTCGTCGAGGAACTGCTGGCGCAGTGCCACGTTCAGGTCTGTACGGCCCTGGGCGGAGCCGGAGGAGTAATCTTCGTAGGAGTTCACCCCGAGTTCAAGCCCCAGGCCTCCTGCATAACGTTCCGTTAGCTGGCTGAGCTGGTCTGTCAGAACGCCGCTTAGGCTACCTCTGGCAGATGCCGCCAGACCTCCTCCGGAACTTTCCAGTGGGTCCGGGGCCAGGAAGCGCCCTAACACCAGCAGGGCAAAAACCTGCTTGTTCAGCTCAGACTCGTCCTGCCGCAGCCTCTCCAGGCTGCTCACTACCTGTGTGCCCGCTCTTCCACGCTGTTCTTCCGGAAGCTCAATATTAAAGCTGATTTCAGGAGTCAGGATCTCACCTTCCACATTCACATAAACCTGGAAAGGAAGCTGGTTTCGAAGGGCAGGGTCATCGGCCACTGTCTGTGAGGCAACCAACTCCCTTGGGGCTGCCTGGACCCTGTAGATGGCTGTTATCTGCATGTTAGCCTGAAGCGGATCTCCTGTCCAGGATATGTAGCTGCCTTCTGTTATATCTAACTCCCGCGAGGCCAGGTCATAAAAATCCATGCTGTACTGGCCTTCCGTAATGGTGTAGCGCCCGGTCATGTTTATCTGTCCGCTAGGGGCGATAGCCACATACAAAGGATCTGCTGTCCCTCTTACCGACAGGTTATCCCCTGTAATCGGGTCTATCACGATGGTGATAGTGGACTCATCTGTCACTCTTATCTCTGTTTCAATATCTGCCCCAACAAAGCCTGTCACCTCTGTTGTATCTGCCTGCCCCTGGCCTACAATAGCAGTAAGGGACTCGTTTAAATTGACAAACTCCACTATCCCTTCTCTTTCAGCTGCCCCTGCCTCATCGGCGGGTATCACGGCTGTAAAATCTGAATCATCCAGCACGCTTACTTCCACTCTGATCACCGGCGTGGCCATATTGCCTCTTACAGTGGCGTTGGCAGCAATCCAGACAGTACCATAGTACAGGTCGTTGTTTTCAGCGGTAGAATTGAGCGCCAGGAACCGGTCGGTATTGGCCGTCAGGTCAAACTGGTAGTCTGTATAATCCTGCGTCAGCACGTTGCCGTTCACCGTGAGGTCGTTGCCCAGAGAGTCCGTCAGGGTAAAGTTCGGAAAGCTGATGCCTTGTTCTTTAAATACCAGGCGTTCGTCCTGCAGCCTGTACAATGAGCCTAACATGGTAATGGTGAACTGCGCTTGGTCAAAATTAAGCTGCCCAATGATGTCAGGGTCATCCAGGGTGCCGGATATGCGAAGGTCGCCGTTTGCCCGGCCATCCATGTTTTCCACCATGCCTGCCGTAAAGCCCTGCAGCGAGGCCATGTTCAGGTTCTGAATATTGGCATTCAGGTTAAGTAAGGTCGCGTTTGGCTGAGTTTCTATAAATCCGTCTATGATTACCTGATTGCCGTTGTCTGTCAATTGGGCGTTCATGTTGATTCTGTTGCCGCCGGTGCTGCTGGCATCAAGCGCCAAGTCGCCGACAGGAGTGCCTTCATACATTAAATCAGTTACGGTAAGGTCTGACGTGAAACTCAGCGTACCAGACATAATGTCGTTCAAGGTGGCCTCGCCATTGATGGTGCCGGCAATCAGGCTGTCCTGCGGGTCCTGGAATGTGCTCATAATATAGCCGATGTCTACATTATCGAAGCCTACATTGAGAGGGGCATTCGGGCCGACAGGGCCAGTACTGTTCAGGGAGATAGCCTGGTTGTTGTGCTGCAGCACAATATTGTTAGCGTACAGCAGGTCTGTGCCAAACTGCAGGTAATTGTCCTGTGGCACATCCCAGTCGTCACCATTTACGACGAGCTGATCAGGGTTAAAAGAAAAGCGGTAGCCCTGGCCTTCACTGTTTAGCGCCCCCCCGATTACGAATCGTTCCTGCTCTGTGGTGTCGTTGCCGGCTATAGCCAGCCGCACGGTCAGTTCATCGTCGTGGGCAGCACCCTCCAGCACTATGTTTTCCATTTGCAGCGAAGGAGATATCAGGCGTTGCAGCTCGAGGTTGTAATTTATCTGGTCCTGGTCTCCACGCAGGCGCAGGTCCAGGTCGCGCAAGGTATAGTCGGTGTAAACAATGGTATTGATGTGCCCATCTACTGCCAACTGCTCATTTTCCGAGTTATAGGTTCCTGTAATAGTGGTGTCTATCTGCAGCTGCGTCAGTCCCGGCACAAAAGCGGTAATGAGGTTGGTGCGCTTCAAGTCCAGCACAAACCTGAAATCCTGGAGGTTCACGTCGGCCGGGTAAGGTGGGTCCGGCTGCAGGTCGAAAAAGTTTGAGAAATACTTTTGCAGTGCCGTAGGCAGGGTAGCCAAAGAATTCTCGAAATGCATTTCCGCATCCGCTATATCAGACCTTAGCTCCAGTTCCGACATTTCTCCCGCCTGCTCCAGGGCGAGAAAGAGTGAGTCGATTGGGTAATCTGTTTCGTTGTACCGTATCAGCACATCCTGTCCTTCCATGGTGCCGCTGATGGTACTGGGGTCAGCACCCGTAAACTCACCCTGCAGCTGCCCCTGCACTACCAGTGGCTCCTCGTAAAGGTTGAGGGCCTGCAGGTCTGCTTCCCGCAAATCCAGGTTAAAGGCATACACCGCGTTTGCAGTATCGCGCAGGTTAAAGGTGCCTGTCAGGTCAAAGTTCAGGTTTTTGTCGGCTGCGGCAGCCTGAACATTATACACGCTGCGGTTAATGCGGGCATTTAGATCGATGTCGTTATAAGTGTAGTTGTTATAGTCGAAACGCTGTACATCTGCCTCTACAGTCGCCTGCATAGTTTCCGGATCCAGGCCGTTGCCACTTGCCCTGGCTACCAGTGCTACCTGCCCCAGCCCCAGGCTGTCGGTGAACAGTTGCCCCAGGTCAAAGCCGCCCGAGCGGACAGTGGCGGTAAAGTTTTCGTTGGCGTCCATATCCACCACAGCATTCACGTTACCGTATGAGGTGCGGACATCTGCGTTGGCGTCAAAAGCAGTCAGTGTGCCGGTGTAGTTACCCGTTATGCTTATCTGGGCTGGCACGCGGAAATCAGGAGGTAAGGTGCCCGGCGGTGCCAGCGCCTGTATGTCGGTGCGGGTGGTAGTAAAGCGGTCAATGTTGAGGTTCATGTAGAGGTTGTCCGGGTCCATGGCGTTGCGCACCGTGCCGCTGATATCGACATAGGTGTTTTTCAGGCCTATGAGCTGCAACTCCTGTATCTGTAGGTTATCCAGTTGCCCTTCGGCCTGTGCTGTTACCCGGATGGTGGAGTTGGCAATGCTTCTGAAGGAAGGATCTTCCACCAGGTCAGGGGCAAAGTAAGCTATATCCTGCATGCCCACATAGCTGTTGCGAACGTCTAAATCCACCGCTACCTGCTCGGGGTTTTCAGTGATGGCGTCCAGAGAAGGGTAGGTCATGGCCAGGCCCCGCTGCAGATGGCTGTTGCCCGTTCTGAGGTCTAGGTTCTGGAGGCTGGCGCTGGTGGAGTCAACCACAATATTGGCTTCAAAGTTTTGAAGTGCAAACCCGCTTTGCTCCTGGAGGGTGAACTGGTTCAGGTCTACCCGGATGCGGTTAAGGCTATAAAGAATATCCTGTGCGTCGAGTGCAATATCTGTAAACCGCAGGTGATTAAAATCCATTCCTTGCGGTTGCTTCGGGGCATCCGCGTTTTCAAAGAGCACGTCGAGGTTTGTTACATCCAGTTCGCCCAGCGTCACTATCCAGTTTGCGGGTTCTCCGGTTGCTTTTTCCACCGATTCCTCCAGGTCTTCTACTGCTTCGGCAGGGTTTATGGCCAGCGAGTCGGCAGGCACATATTCTTTCTGTATATACTTCAGGTCTGTGTTGTGCAGGGCGAAACTTTCCAGATCAACACGGGTGTCTTTCATGTTGATGTTGTCCGCCACCAGTTCTAACTCTCCCAGATCCAGTTCAATGTTCTGGTCGGAGGGGTAACTGAGATAGCTGAGGCGTATGTTTTCCAGTGCCACCCGGTTCAGGCCGAACTCCATCTCCAGCGGCTCCGACTCACTTTCAGGCGGCAGCTTTGTTTGCTTAAAGTCCAGCCAGGTGTTGGCCAGCTGTATTTCATCAACAATGTAGCGCTGGGAATCCAGGTCTATCTCGTCCATTGTTGTTTTCAGTTCCCCAACCCGTGTCCTGACATAGTTTCCTCCGGCTTCATCCCGGAACACCACATACACATTATCCAGGATAACGGTGCCTAAGGAGATTTGCATGGCAGCAGCAGTATCCGCAGGCTGAGGAGCCGCTGCGGTATCCGTTGCAAAAGCCTCTGTAATAAAATCGAAGTTGGTGGTGCTGTCTTCGCGGATGTGTAGTTTAGCTGTGGCATTCTGCAGGTTCACCTCGCCAATGTTCAGCTCCCCGGACAGCAGCGAGAAGAAACGCATGTCTACTCCGAGCCTTTCGCTGTACCACAGCGTGTCCTGTTGCTGGTCTTCAACATATACCTCATTCAGGACAAGGGTATTGCGCCAGTCGGTGGTAAAGCCACCTATTCTTACTTCAGTGTTAAGGGTATCGGAGAGATAGTTCGCTCCTTTGTCAGCAATCCAATTCTGCACCTGCGGGAATTGCAGTGCAATTACAATAAGTATGAGAAGTCCTATTACAAAGGCAAGGGGCCAGAGTATGACTTTCAGAATGATACGTCCGATATGTTTAGCAGAAGCGATAGTAGTGCAATGTTGGTTTGTGTTCTGCTTTTACGGAATTATATCAATATGGATAGATAGATTAAAATATTTAAAAATAAATCCTTAATTAACAAGGATTTATATCATTCAGACGTATTGAGAAATAGGAGGGAAGTTATTTTATACTCCTGGGCACACAGGCCACAGAAGTATAAAATATAAATTCAGGGAAGCTTAGGGAAAAGCTATACAGAAAGGATGTTTACCATGTTGATAAACTCCGGGTTAATAGGCTTGTCTTTGGTGATGGTATCAATGAACGGGGTGTAGGTAAGCTTGCCGTCAATTATACCTGCCATTTCGTTGGTGCGGCCGGCTATTAGCCCTTCCACACAGGCAATACCCAACTGGCTGGCCAGCATACGGTCGGCAGCGGTAGGGGAGCCGCCACGCTGCACGTGGCCGAGTATGGTTACACGGGCATCCATGTGCGGCAGTGCCTGCTGTACCTTTTCGGCTACCTCACTGGCGCTGCCCTCTGCATCTCCCTCTGCAATGATAACAATGAAAGATGTTTTAGAGCGGCTCCAGCCAGTACGCAAAGTGTCTACTACATAGTCTATGCTGGTGTCAGTCTCCGGTATCATTACAATCTCGGCACCACCACCTATGGCACACGGTATGGCAATGTAGCCTGAGTCACGACCCATCACTTCTATAAAGAACACGCGGTCGTGGCTGTCGGCTGTGTCCCGGATCTTGTCAATGGCATCTAAGGCTGTGTTTACAGCTGTGTCGTAGCCAATAGTATAGTCCGTTCCGTACAGGTCGTTGTCGATGGTGCCGGGTGCTCCTATTGTCGGAATGCCGTATTCCTCAAAAAAGATGTTAGCCCCGGTAAAAGTACCGTCTCCGCCGATGGCTACCAGGCCTTCTATGCCCAACTCCTGTAGCTGATCATAGGCTCTTTTACGACCTTCTTTGGTCATAAATTCTTTACTGCGGGCAGACCGCAGGATGGTGCCTCCTTTTTGAATAATATTGCTTACAGAGTAAGATTCTAACTTAGAAATCTCACCCTTGATCATGCCATTATATCCGCGACGAATTCCGTATACTTCTATACCATGATATACAGCAGTTCTAACGATTGCTCTTATACAGGCATTCATGCCAGGAGCGTCACCGCCGGAAGTAAATACGCCAATTTTTTTCATGGAAAATTGATCTGTTAAGTTTAAGTTTTATTCTTGATTATCAAGCGTGTATTGTCTAAATTACGCTAAGTGAGGGCTGGCAATTTTCGTGGCGTCTGCTGCTTTTTCCTGTTGAAAAAAAGGGATAAAAGCACGACTAAAAATATAGAAAATCGTATGCACTATCGAAACACCATAGTTCTGAATCCTGAGGTGCTTTTTTGCATGAACATCCTTACACAGTGCGCGTAAGACTGCAAATTTAGCAGAAAGTAAAGTTTTAGCACAATATCAAAGCAATTAAATAATTATTAATTTAAAGGCAGCATATGTTCGGTTTTTTTGAGAGCGAAGAAACAAAGAGAGTAAAGAGCCATATCACAAACCTGAGTGCATTGGCTAAGATAGATGGGCACCTGGACCCGACCGAAATGAACTTCATTGTTTCGATCGGGAAAAAACACGGCATGAAACCGGAAGAGGTGCGTCACCTTGTATCCAATGCTGCCAGTGTGGAAGCTCAACTTCCTGAAAATGACTCAGAAAGGTTTGACCAGATTTACGACCTGGTAGAGATGATGCTGGCAGACGGAATCGTGGACGAAAGTGAAATGGACTTCTGCATCAACATGGCTTCACGGTTAGGCTTCAAAAAAACCATAGTGGGGGTGCTGGTTCGTAAGATCTCGATGGGGGTCAAAGACGGCCTGGGGCGTGACAATATTAAGCGGGAGGCTCAGTCTTTCCTCAACTACTAAACAAGCATATAAAAGTACCTGCAGGTGAAGGTGCAAATATTTTTGCACTGCTGAACAGGTACTTCCGGCATAAAACAGCAAGGCCAGGCTCCTTGGAGCCTGGCCTTGCTGTTTTATGTAGTGTAGCTCCAGAACATCCTGGCCTTGCTGAAGCTACAGGGTCTTACTCGATAATGTATTCCTCAAACTCACCGTTCTGGAAGAGATAAACGATCTTGTCACCCTCCAAGCCCACCGCTACCGCTTCGTGAGGAGCCTCTATGTCTTCGTTTGTAACATCGTTATGCAGTTCTTCGCCTTCGTCTATATGGTACAGGTAATAAAGGCTTTTAAGTTTTCCACGTTCGTTGAAAAGGATATCCCGCTTCAGTTCGTAAAGTTTATAGTTTTCTTCATCCACCTGCAGGGCCGCCACAATTACAATATCACTACCTTGCTTCAGCTGCAGAGCTAAATCCTGGAAATTGTCGCCGTTAAAATCGCCACGCACAATCATTGGACCCTGGGTATTATCCCCGGCTCGTGCCCTGGCTTCTTCCGCCAGGGTTGGTTGCTCCCAGCCTTCATACCGTTCACTCAGCAGCTGCATGACAGGCTGAGGCATAGGCATAGTAGGGCTCGTATCGTTTTCATCTGTTTTAACAGCGTCTTTTTTTGTGTTGGTTATAGAGTCCAGCGCCTCCGGAACAGGGGCTACCTCCACATACTCATCCTTCACTTCCTCATTTTCAGGTGTACAGGCAAATGCAGTGAGTGTTAAAGCCAATAAGTACAGCGTCTTTTTCATAAATTGAGTTCATCACATATAAATATGCTTACTGCTCCAGGCACCGTGCTGTTACATTGGCCAGAAAACGGGGATAAGCAAAAGGATGACAACCACCAGCAGCAGCGTGAGCGGAGACCCAATCCGGATGAAGTCCCAGAACCTGTATTTACCGGGGCTGTAGACTAAGATACAGGCGGGCTCAAAGGGCGTAACCAACGATACAGAGGCAGCCAGCATAATGGCAATGGCAAAAGCCCGTGGGTCTGACTGCATCTCTGTGGCTGCCCGCAGTGCGACAGGCACCACGACAAGGGCGGCGGCGGCATTAGACATAGGTTGGGTTAGCAGCACGGTCAGGATAACGAATCCAGCCAGCACAGCCATTTTGCCGAGCGGCCCCAGTATATGGACAATGCCTTCTGCCAGGAAGTCGGCCGCACCGGAGTTTTCCATGGCAGTACCAAAGGCCGTCATACCACCAATCAGAATCAGCAGCCGGAAATCGATGGCAGCATAGGCTTTGTCTGTGCTGATGCAGCGAAAGAGGATACTGCAGATCGCGGCCAGCAGAAAGGCAATGGAGAGCGGGAGGATTTTGAGCGTACCCAGCAGGATAGCAACCACAAAGCAGGAAATGGCAATAATACCTTTCCGTTTCCGGAACAACACAGGGTCAAACTCCCCCAGCAGGGCTACATTGTTTGAAGTGCGTAACTGCTTTAGTCTTTCGGAGGAGCCCTGAACCAGCAGCAGGTCGCCTAGCTGCAGCTCAATACTACCTATTTTGCTGCGCAAAGACTCTCCGTGCCGCGAGATAGCAATTACCACCAAGCCATAGCGCTGCAGAAAGTTAGCCTCTTTAACAGTTTTCCCGATAAGGTTAGACTGCCGCACCACCAGCAACTCCGCCAGCCGGATGGCATCTGTCTGAAGGTCATCTGCCAGAATTACATCCGCCATAATCTGAATGCCTTTTGTTTCCTTCACCTTTATCAGGTTATCAAGGTCTCCCTCCACGAGTAGCACATCGTGCTCCTGTATGCGCGTGCGGAAGTCAGGCAGAAAGTTGTCTTCTTTGCGGATGATGTTCAGAATCCGGAAGTTCAGAGAGGTGAGGTCGGAGGCGAACACCAACTGGCCAATCAAGGGAGAATCAGGCAGCACTACTATCTCTGACAGGTACTTCTGAAGTTTGTATTCTTCGGTCAGCTCCAGTTCACCACGATCAGGCAGCATGCGTTGCCCGATGGTCATCATATAGACCATGCCCACCAGGAAAATGGCAAAGCCAATGCCTGAAATCTCAAACAGCCCGATGGGCGGAAGACCGGTTTTAGCGATGTAGCCGCTTACGGCCACATTAGTGGAGGTGCCGATGAGGGTACAGGTGCCGCCAAGTATAGCCGCAAAAGCAAGAGGCATCAGCAGCTTGGATGCACTTATGTTAATGCGCCGCGAGAGGCCTACAAGAGGTGTTACAAACATGGCTGTAACGGTGGTGTTGTTCATGAAGGCAGATACAATACCCGTCACTACCATTACAATGAGCAACATCTGGTTTGTGCTCTTGTGTGCAAGGCGTACTAATCTTATTACTGCAAAGTCAAGGATGCCGGTCTCCTGCAAGGCGGCGCTGAGGATAAAGATGGAAGCGATAATAATGATAAAGTCGCTGCTGAAGCCAGCAAAAGCCTCTTCGGGCGTAACGATGCGGGCACTCGCCAAAATAATGAGCATGATGAGTGTCACGAGCTCAATGGAGAGTTTCTCAGTAGCAAATAGCACTACTGCAATCACCAGCAGTGTTAGCACAAGGGCAATTTCCATAAAATCCTGATTGAGCAGACCTTTGGCTTAAGGTGTAGCTTCGGCTTTTACGTGCAAGTGCCCCCGGGGGTGGTATTTTAACCTGAAAATTTGACGACTGGCAGTTATAGAACTGTCAGCGGACTGTATGGCAGGAAAAAGCGATAGTTTGAAGAGCTTATAACCCGGTCAACAATGGTGCTTAAACTGGTCGAGTTTGTTCAATTCATTAGTTCCCCACTGCTTCATCGATAGAGCGCAGAATAATTTCGCATGCTTCCCGTATCTGCGCTTCAGTGATAACGAGAGGAGGCGCTATGCGCATGGAGTTGTCGCAGAAGAGGAACCAGTCTGTAAGCACACCATTCAGGATAGCCCGGTCGATAACTGCCTTCAGTACCTCAAATGACTCGAACTCTGCCGCCATCAGCAAGCCACAGTTACGGATTTCCCTGATGCGGGGGTGCACCAGCAATTGCCTGAACAGCGCAGCTTTCTGCTGTACGTCTGCTGTCAGCTTTTCTTCCTGTATTACCTGAAGGGTAGCCAGTGATGCTGCGCAGCTAACCGGGTGCCCGCCAAAAGTAGTGCAGTGGCCCAGGATGGGGTCGGTTTTAAAAGCGGCCATAATTTCCTGTGGAGCTATGAATGCGCCTATTGGCATGCCGCCCCCCATGCCCTTGGCACATACAAGTATGTCTGGCTCAATGCCGAACTGCTCAAAACCCCAGAAGGAGCCGGTGCGGCCAAAGCCACACTGTATTTCGTCGAGAATCAGTAAGGTGCGGGTTTGGTTGCAGCGCTCGCGCAGGTGCTGCAGGTAATTGTTTTCCGGCACGCGCACACCGGCTTCGCCCTGTACTGTTTCGATAAGCACAGCGGCCGTGCGTTCTGTGATATGCTCCAGATCTTCTATGGCATTATAACGAATCTGGCGCACGTCCGGTAGCAGCGGCCTGAAGGCGTTCTTGAAGCTCTCGCTGCCGTTCATAGAGAGCGCCCCCTGCGTAGAACCATGGTAGGCGTTGTTGCAGGAAATCAGCTCGGTGCGGCCCGTGTAGCGCTTGGCTAGTTTAAGGGCACCCTCTACTGCCTCTGTTCCGGAATTCAGGAAATAGGTGTTGTTAAGCCGATCGGGCAGGGTGTTGCTGAGGGCGTGTGCCAGCTGTGCCTGTGGTGCCTGCACAAACTCGCCGTACACCATCAGGTGCATGTACTTATCCAGTTGGTCGTGTATGGCCTGCAGCACACGCGGGTGGCGGTGCCCCACATTGCTGACGCCGATACCAGAAATCAGGTCGAGAAATTGCTGGCCTTCCTGGCCATACATGTATACCCCCTCTGCCTTTTCTATCTCAATCATCAGCGGGAAGTCTGATGTCTGAGCTACGTGCTGTAGAAACAATTGCCTCTGTGAAATCATACTGCAAAGGTAACAATAAAGGCCGAAAGAGACAGTAACCTGTTTTGCTTCTGTCTTTTTCGGCCTTACCCGGTAAACCCGTTTTACGTTTACCTTTTGTAGTTCTGGTACCAGCCTGTCAGCTGTTCCACTTTCTCAGGGTTTTGCTGCAGCCAGTTTTCGGATGCTTTGCTCTTGCTTTGACTGATGTAGTGGCTGAATGCCTCTACGTTTTTGTCCAGTGCCATTTCATGGAAAAACTCCACGTAGTAGCTCCACCAGAAATCCTCCTTTTCCTTTCTTAGCTCCCCCAGGGTGTTGAAGAATGCCTCTGTGTTTTCGTAAAACAGTTGCTCAGGTGTTTTGTCATGCTGAGCATCTACTGTGTTGGAAGCCTGCAGCATCGAGAGCATCAGCTCTGCCGCTGCAAAAGTGTTGTCGTTCCGTTTATCTGCACTGACTGTAAGGCTAACTGAATTACCGGTACCCTTTGAAACACCTTCGCGCTGCATTTGCTGCAGAAGTTCGTAAGCGGCGGCGGTTCTCTCGGTGTTCGGCTCCAGCAGCAGGAAGTTGTAGAGCGGAAGGATGCTTTGTACCCGTTGTTTCTGCGCTTGCTTGGTATAACTTAATAGCAGGTGGCTGCTGCTGTGGTTTGGTCTTAACTGAAGGGCTTTGGTAAGCATTTGCTCTGCTTCATTATATTGCTTCTGGTTGTAGTGGGTCAGGCCTAAGTTATAGTAAGCCAGGTAATGGTTGGGAGCCAGCTTAATTGCCTTGTAATACTCTTTGATGGCTTTTTCCTGTTTACCCTCCACATCTAAAGCATTGCCTTTATTCACGTGGGCCTCTGCTCTCAGCTCCGGTTCTGCTATTCTCAGCTTTATAACAATATCACTGTAATGGATGGCCAGTGGCATGTCTTTCAGGGCAAAATAGGCAAGTGCCAGCTCGTAGTTAGCTTCGGGGCTTTTCGGGTCCAGCTTCAGTGCCTGCTTGTACTGTTCTATGGCTGCTTTGTACTTGCCTTCGTCATAAAGGCGAATACCTTTTTCAGTGAGATCTTCGACCTCGGTTGGGGCTTGTGCATGACTTGTGCCTGCTACAGCCAACAGGAGTAGGAGGGCACATAATAGCTTTTTCATAAAGGTAATCAGTTAAAATATAAGTGAACGAGGTTAGATAGGGATCAAATTGAGTTAAATATAGTAATTCTTATATTGTTTTACACGAGATATAATTAAATTATTTTAAAAAATAATTATGTTGGTTGAACTGGGTATGAATCTTTGTAGATAAGACTGCTAAAAGATTGTCTCTTCCTCGATATAAACAGAGGAATATGTATGTTATCAGGTTAGAAAGGCCTGCCGATCCTGTGCCTGAAGAAGGAAGAGCTAGTGAAGGAAGAGATGTCTGTTTGTGCTGTATTAGCGTACGATTGCACTCATGCCACCATCCACAACCATGGTGTGGCCGGTTACATAGCTGGCACTGTCAGAACAAAGCCAGGCAATGGCAGCGGCTGCCTCAGATGGGTTCGCAATGCGTTTGCCAAACCCGGCCCTGTTTATATTAAAAAGGCTGTAAATGGCTTCAGGATTGCTGTTGCCTGTTTGAATAAAATAAGGCTTTGAGGTAAAAGCGCCTAAAGAAGAAACAGCAGCTTCCCCATTGGCGGCATCTCTGCCCGTTAGGATAACTTTTGCATCTGCCTCTGCAAAAAGCGGTGCTGTCGCTAAGCCTATTCCGGAAGTGCCACCGGTTACCAACACCACTTTATCCCTGAAATCGTACCTTACCTGTTTCATTCTGTGCAGTTTGATTTATAACAGAATGCGTTTCCTTTACACAACAGGACAAGGATAAGGTACAATGGAGCAGGAGCGACTGAAGATCAAGAGGTGTACTAAGTCAAGAAGTAAAAGCGGACTGAGGTTATTTAAGCTGGCAACAGATCCCGGAACCAGAAGGCGTTGTCAAACACTGGCTTATCTTCTTTTTTAAAACAGCTGTCGTCAGGGTCTGCAGCAGGGGAGTATGTTTTGCGAACGTTCTCACCCAGCCTGTAGGGTATTGGAGCTTCGAAAATAGGGCCATCGAAAACGAATGTGTGAAACTCACCGTTCTCACCGGCAGGGTCAACATTGTCAGGTAAATCCTGCAGAAACCTTTCATCCAGTATTCTTCCTGCAAAGGAAGAATCAAGTAAGCGCTCGTTTACGCAAACCACCACCGCTTTAAAACCCAGAGCCAGAAACTCCTGCACCAATTCGTCTGTTGGCCTGTTCCATAGCGGGAATACAGCCTGCAGGTTTACCTTTTCCAGTTGCTTTTCTCTATAGGACCGCAAATCTTCTAAGTTGATGTCTCCGAAGATGGCATGGGTAATGCCTAGCAGCTGTTGATCATGCATGCTGCGCTCCATTATCTCGTTGTAGGTACTCATGCTGGCGTGCTCTGGCAGGAAAACCTGCTGCAGGGGCAAGCCGATGCTTTGCGCCTGCAGTTGCAACAGTTCCTGCCGCACACCATGCATGCTCACCCTTTGTGTAGGGCCACTTAAGGTGGTGAGCAACTTTTCAACTTTGTACGTCCTGTTCTGCAGTACGTAGTGCAGGCACAACGACGAATCTTTTCCGCCACTCCAATTAAATATGCTTGGTTTCAAAATAATATAATATTTGCTTCTTGTTAGTGTACGCTACTGCGGCGAAGGTAACAAATATTTTAACGGGAGGATGGTCGTAAGCTCTTCCGGAGCTAAATGTACCGACGCCTGTTACCGGACAATGGCTATAGATAGAGTAGGAGCTTAAAAGGAGCGGGTTTAAGTTATATGAAGTAAGGTGTTAAGCGGATGGATGCGCGTCCTTTGATGGATAATGGCAATAGGTGCATCTTATTTCCTTTAAACGAATTTAGCCTGTTTTATCTTATCTCATGCTGTTGCCGTAAAATAACTGGGAACCTGATGTTCCGGAATTAGAATGTATCACCAAATAAAAGGAGGACAAGATGTCACAGGGAGATAAATCCGCTTACACAGACAAGCAAAAGCGTAAAGCGCAACATATAGAAGATAGCTACGAGGAGAGAGGCGTATCTCATGAAGAAGCCGAAAAGAGAGCCTGGGCCACCGTGAACAAGCAAGACGGTGGCGGTAAAAAGAGCGGCTCGGGAAGAGCGAATCATAAGGACAAGTAATACGCACCAGAAGCTATAACAACAGAACGGCCAGAAGCACATACTTCTGGCCGTTCTGTTATCATGGATAATTATTGGTGTGAACCGTCGGATCATCAAAATCCGGGTCTACGGTGGGAGGTAAGCCTGATGCAACACGGTTGTGTGGCAGGGGCTTGTCCGGGTTAATCTTATGACCTGACTTGTTGCGCCGGTTAAGGGCAGAAAAGGCAAATCCTGCCAATGTCAGTGCGCCTGCTATAGCCAGCATTTTTGGCATGGAAGTGCCTACCGGTGGTGGCACTGATATCACGCCTCGCTCATCGGCTACTGCAGGCTCATGGACATAACGCCCCTTTGTTGGTACCGCTATTACCCAGAAGTTCTTCACCAGGTTGTCTAGTCCATTACGTAATTCCTCGCCTCTCATAGGCATACCATGTCCGGATGCCGCAATTTCAGGTTGAAGGTCCGCCAGTGCATCCACAGAACGATGGGCTGCGGCCCAGTCAGGCGTGAAATAAGCCGGAGGCCCATGCACTTCCCGCTTCTCTGTCATTACAGCGATGGCTGATTCTGCATGGCGGGTTGTAAAAGCATCCCCCACTACTAACACCCTGTCCTCTTCCCGGAACAAGGACACATGACCCGGTGTATGACCCGGTGTATGAATCCACTTCCAGCCGGTTAAGCCGGGCACGGAGTTATCTGTCGGCAGCAACTCTACATGGTTTCTGATGTTGATGGGCTTTTTAGGATAGGCAAATGCCATATACGCCATTCCGCCTCCGCCCACGCTGGAGTCTGGTGGCGGATAGCTGGACTGCCCTGTCAGGTAAGGTAGCTCCAGCGGGTGGGCATACACCGGCACATCCCATTGCTCCGCCAAGTCCTTCACACCTCCAATGTGGTCAAAATGACCGTGCGTGAGCAGGATGGCCTTCGGGCGGGCATTCTCGCCAAACAATTCTTCTGCAGCTCTTCTTATTTTATCGGTAGTACCTGGCACTCCGGCGTCTACCAACACCCAGGAGCCATCCGGCTCCGCGATAAAGAATAAATTAACGAAAATAGTTTTGAGGCCCCACACCTGGGGCGCTACGGAAAAGGTCTGCCTGTTTCCTGAAAAAGTTCTGCTCTTAGATGCCTCCATACGCGATGTTGCTGTTTTTAAGATCGAGATTAGCTTTGGCTTTAAGGTACGAGGTATAGTTGAAATAAGCTGTCACAATTAGAATTTTCCTGCCATGCAGCATGCTTTTTCAAATTAAAAAGTAGCATAACTGCCAATTTTTGTTTTAATTTAAATAAGGCATGCCTTTTGTCAGTAATACATATAATGGCCTGACAAATTTTACCTGCCCTGGTTTTCTGTTTATCAGGAATTTTTTATCTTACTAGAAAGTTATTCTATTATGGTTAATTTATTTGTACCCCCAAGCTATATGGCCGTCTATGCAAAATGCATAGATGCATCCATGCCTGCCTTTGAGCCGGAAGAGTGGATTGAGGAAGGAAAGGTGTATCCTGTGAAGCATTTCACGGAGCCTCTGAATCAAGGCGAAGGGTTTGCTGTTACAATCATGGATGAGGATGGCGTTGAGATTCACCCGTCGCCATCGCACTGGAGCTTTGCCTCCGGTCGCTTTGAGTTGTATACCCTTCACCTGAACTAGACCAAAATCAGAAATTTATCGTTTAACTTATAAGGCTGCCACGCGCAGCCTTTTTTAATATATTCTGTAGGAAAAGAGTTGGATTAGGAATGATAAGTGCAGAAGAATTTAACGGACTCCCGCCACACCTGCAGGCGGAACTTGCGCTGGAACAAGGCCACTACCTGCACCACCGCATACAGGGCTGGTGCAAAATTGACCTTTACTGGCTGTATGATTTTTATGTGGAGATTTGGTTTCTATATGACCTCAAGAGCATTGGTCTTGTTCGGGCACTTACCAGCTATACCCATCTTGAACCTTACCTGGAAACAATCAAGCTAAAGCTCTCCCTCATCCGGAAAGAATAGCATGAGTTGAAAGCTGGAGCAGAACAAGAACAAACCGCTCTTGCTGAAATTATACAGAAAATAGTTGGCAGTATTGCTCGATAGCAGCCAATTAGGGGAATTTCAACATGGTTGTATTGCCTGCCGTTGTGAAGATGCCTGAATGAATAAGGCTGTTATGTAAAATTCATGCCCTGATTCGCTCCTCCACTCATGCAAAATGAATACTTTTGAACATGAGCAGAAATCTACTTTTAATAAGCACCTCTACCACATTCGGTACCGGCTACCTGGAGCATGCCGAAGAGGAAGTGAAAGCCCTTTTAGAAGGCAAATCAAGTTTACTATTCATACCATACGCCCGTCCGGGCGGCATATCACATAAAGAATACACCGCCAAGGCACGTGAGGCTTTTGAGAAATGGGGTATCCGTGTAACTGGTGTGCACGAATACGAGGATGCCGCAAAGGCGGTGAGTGAGGCTGAGGCAGTTTTCATTGGTGGCGGCAATACATTTGTGCTGCTGCGAAACCTCTATGCAAATAAGCTGGTGAAGCCTTTGCAGGAGCGCGTACAGAAAGGAATGCCCTACATGGGTACAAGTGCTGGCACCAACGTGGCAGGTCAGTCTATCGGCACTACCAACGATATGCCGATTGTGCATGTCAAAACTTTTGATGCGCTGCAACTGGTGCCTTTCAATATCAATCCCCACTACCAGGACCCCGTAGAGGGCTCGCAGCATATGGGCGAGACCCGCGAAACGCGCATCGCTGAATTCCACTACCACAACCGCCAGCCTGTTGTTGGGTTGCGTGAAGGAAGCATGTTGCGTATTAACGGCGATAAAATTGCCTTGAAAGGACCGCTTTCTGCACGCATATTTTTGCAGGGCGAGAAGCCAATGGAGTTTGCGCCCGGTGATGACATCCAGTTCCTGCTGGAAGCGTATTAGTGTTTCGTGATGAATGCTGCATCTGGCCTCTGCCTCTAAATTAAAAGCAGAAGTATAGAGTAGGTAGCCTTTCATTCCTACGCATAAATTCAGTGAGATACTTTATCTTCAAGTTTGAACTCACAACTAACCTATGAATAAACACCAACTCACCTTATGTGCGGCATTGGCCCTGGCTACATTAGGCACTGCGGGATGTACCCGTACCACAGAGCAGGAGCAGAACACGGAAGCTGTTCAGGCCGACCAGAACCTGAGCCAATTGTTTGAAAACTACTTTGAAGCAAGGCTGAAGCTATTTCCCTTGGAGGCCACTGCCATTGCCGACAACCGCTATAACGACCAGCTTCCTAACGACCTGAGCCAGGAGCATGAAGCACAGGTGCGCCAGCTGTACCAAAGCTACCTTGACAGAATAAACCAGATAGACCGCAGTAAGCTAAGTGCACAGGAGCAGGTAAGCTATGACATCTTTAAGTATGAGATGCAAATCTCGCTCGAAGGGCTGGAACAACCTGCTGACCTGTTACCGGTGAATCAGTTCTGGGGACTTCCGATTACCATGGCGCAGCTTGGTTCCGGCTCCGGCAACCAGCCTTTTAATACACCGGAAGATTACGAGGATTTTCTGGGGCGTATCAGGGGCTTCACGGTTTGGGGAGACACGGCTATTGCCAACATGCGCAGGGGAATGCGGGCGGGAGTTGTGCTGCCACGAGCACTTACACAAAAGGTATTGCCGCAGCTGCAGGCCATGGTAGTAGACGACCCGACAAAGACTATCTTTTGGGCGCCGGTAGAGAAGCTGCCGGATACCTTTACCCCCGCACAGAAAAAAAGCATTCGCCAGGCTTATACCAGGGCTATTCAGGAAGAGGTGATTCCCACCTACAAAAGGCTGTATGATTTTATGGAGCAGGAGTACCTGTCCCAAAGCCGCAGCTCTACCGGTATCAGCGGCATAAAAGGAGGCGATGACTACTATAAGTACCTGGTACGGTACTGGACAACTACGGACATGACACCTGACCAGATTTTTGAGACAGGACAGCAGGAAGTGGCACGCATCCGCAGTGAAATGGAAAAAGTGAAAGAGCAGGTAGGATTCAAAGGTAGCCTGAACGAGTTTTTCCAGTACGTAAACGATAACCCTAAATTCACGCCATTTAAAACTCCGGAGGAAGTACTGGGGGCTTACCGCCAGATAGAGCAGCGCATGCAGCCGCAGCTGGACAGGCTATTCGGCATCACACCGGAGTCAAAGTTTGAGGTACGGCAGACAGAGGCTTTCAGGGCAGCATCGGCAAGTGCCGAGTATAATCCACCTGCACCGGACGGGTCCCGCCCAGGCATCTTTTATGTGCCTATTCTAGATGCAAGCACCTACAATGTAGTGGGGATGGAATCTTTGTTCCTGCACGAGGCTATTCCGGGGCATCATTATCAGATTTCGATACAGCAGGAGCAGGAGGGGCTTCCCCGATTTAGGCAGTATGCCTGGTACGGTGCCTTTGGCGAAGGCTGGGCGCTTTACTCTGAAAGCTTGGGCAAGGAGCTTGGTTTGTACACAGACCCTTACCAGTACTTTGGCCGCCTGAGCGATGAAATGCACCGGGCTATCCGCTTAGTGGTAGATGTGGGCATGCACGCCAAAGGGTGGACGCGCGAGCAGGCCATCCAGTACTCACTGGACAACGAACTGACAAGCCGCGAAGCAGCCGTAGCCGAGATAGAACGCTACATGGCTATACCGGGTCAGGCCCTGAGTTATAAGATTGGCGAACTGAAAATAAAGGAACTGCGCCAGCGGACAGAGCGGGAACTGGGTGACAAGTTCAGCATCAGCGCCTTTCATGATGAGATACTGAGAGGCGGGGTGATGCCGCTTGCTGTGCTGGAGAAGAAAATGGAGGAATGGATTGAAGCACAGAAAAGCAACTGAAAAAGCTATCCTGGTGCAGAAAAAGAAGGGGCGACTATTCAGTCGCCCCTTCTTTTTAATTAACAGCTAACTTATTGATTCTCCTTTTTATGATCCAGGCGCTTTAACAGCATCTTTGTAAATTCGCGCTCGCCCCGGTACAGTTTTATCAGTTGTTTGGTAGATATTACCCGCTGGTATTTTGCTGCATATTCTTTCTCCAGCTCCAGCTCCTTTTCTCGGGTGCTAAACATGTTGTCAATTCTGGCCTGTGCTTCCTGCTCGCTCAGGGCTTCCACATTATGCCGGTAGCCATGGCGGTAAGATTTCATGAGTTGGCGGCGCTTTGCCTCATACTCATTGTAAAGAGGCCAGAATTTCTGAGACTGCTCTGTCGTCAGCCCCATTTTATCGGTAAGGAAGGCAATTTTTGCCGCCTCCACGTTTTCTCTTCGTTCTGATCGGCTGTCTTGCGCATTCGCTGCGGTGCCGGAAAAAGTTAAAGCGCAGAATAGAAAAAATAATAATGTGTAACGCTTCATGGGGGAGTTAGTAGTCTATGTCGTGTAGTTTATAGTATTCCAGCTCTTCTTCAGCTGTTGTGGAGCTCACATTTAAAAATTCTACAGCAAGTTCCTGATCTGCTATAGAATGTTCCTCAAAGTCGATGGCGTCTACCTGTGCATAGGTGTCCAGGTAAACCATAATCTCTTCATCAGATAGAGAGGCAACATTTACAGTTGATTGTTGCTCTGGCTGCACATTCAAAAAGTAAACACCAAATAAAAGGAACAGCAGGATGAGCGGAGCCACCGCATACCGTGCCGCTTGCCAGAATGGAGCAAACCACCCAGCAGCAGTTACCTGCTCGCGGGCAGCGGTGCGTTCCATAACCTGCATCGGCAGGCGGTCGAAATAACCGTCCGGTACCTGGTGCACATTGCGCTTTGGGATGTCACTTATTTTCATATCCTTCTTCATGTTCCTCGTCTTCTTTTGGTTAGATTGATAACATGGGCTATGGTTTAATTTTGTTTCAGATATTCTTCAATCTTTTTAACGGCAATATGATACGAGGCTTTTAAGGCACCTACGGATGTTCCCAATATCTCGGACATCTCCTCGTATTTCATATCATCAAAATACTTCATGTTAAACACCAGGCGCTGTTTATCCGGCAGCGTGAGTATCGCTTTCTGCAGTTTTAACTGTACTTCGTCCCCGGCAATATCAGGGGAGGATTCAATTTTCTCCATCAGCTCTGCAGTGACATTGTTAATCGGCAGGAAGAACTTTCTTTTTTTACTGGACAGGAAGGAGAGGCACTCGTTGGTGGCAATGCGGTAAATCCAGGTGTAGAGTTGGGCGTCTTGCCGGAAGTTCTCCAGGTTCTTCCATATCTTCACAAACACTTCCTGGGTAAGATCGTCGGTATCGTCATGGTCGATCACCATCTTGCGGATATGCCAGTATACCTGCTGCTGGTACTTCCGGACAAGCTGGTTAAAAGCCATGTTGCGGCTCTCAGGTTGGGCGAATTTTTCTAAAAGCTCTTTGTCTTCCACTTTATAGTATCACGAAGCAGCAGGCAGGTGCAGGATGAGGTGAGAACAGGTGTGTTCAAACATACTCTAATATAAAGAGGCTGTACTACAACAGCACAGCCTCTTTATGAAAATTGTTTTTTAATGCTTTCGCTTACCCCTGCTTTCTGCTGATAGCACGCTGAGCAGCTTCTACGATGTCGTTCTCTGACAGACCGTATTTCTCCATCAGTTCTTCAGGAGTTCCGGACTCACCAAAGGTGTCGTTCACGGCTACGTACTCCATCGGAAGCGGTGTGTTTTTTACCAGTAGCTGGGCAATGCTGTCGCCGAGGCCACCGAGGCGGTTGTGCTCTTCGGCGCTCACCACGCATTTGGTTTTAGCCACTGATTTCAGGATAGCTTCTTCATCCAGCGGTTTGATGGTGTGAATGTTGATGATTTCGGCAGATATGCCTTTCTCAGCCAGGATATGACCAGCTAAAATCGCTTTCCACACCATGTGGCCTGTAGCGAAGATACTCACATCGGTTCCTTCGTTCACCATCCAGGCTTTGCCTATCTCAAACTTCTGGTTAGGGTCTGTGAACACAGGAATAACCGGGCGGCCGAAGCGCAGGTACACCGGTCCTTCATAATCAGCAATGGCAATAGTGGCTGCCTTTGTCTGGTTGTAGTCACAAGGGTTGATAACCGTCATGTGTGGCAGCATTTTCATCATGCCGATGTCCTCCAGAATCTGGTGCGTGGCACCGTCTTCGCCCAGGGTAAGGCCTGCATGGGAGGCGCAAATTTTCACGTTTTTGCCGGAGTAGGCAATAGACTGGCGGATCTGGTCGTAAACACGGCCTGTAGAGAAGTTGGCAAAGGTTCCGGTATACGGAATTTTTCCGCCAATAGTAAGACCGGCGGCAATGCCCATCATGTTCGCCTCGGCTATACCTATCTGGAAGAAACGCTCCGGGTTCTCCTTGATAAAATCACCCATTTTGAGCGAGCCTACCAGGTCGGCACAAAGCGCCACTACATTAGGGTTTGTGCGGCCAAGCTCGAGTAAACCAGCTCCAAAGCCAGAGCGGGTGTCTTTTTTCTCAGTGTACTTGTATTCTTTCATCTATCTGTTGAATATTTTTACGGTTGTAGTTGCGCCCGATCTGATGGTAAAATCTTTCACATCTGTAAATTTACTCGCCTGGGCGGTTTTCATGCGGTAAACCAATCTATAATTTCCCGGCTGTAAGGCCAGGGTTACTTTACTGTTTTCTTCCGGCAAATTGTAAAGCCAGCGCTGATTGCCATTTTCTTCCAGCAGGTAGATGCTGCCATAGCCTTGCACCTGTGAAGGTATAGCCAACTGTCCTGGCGGTGGTATGGTAACCGTATTTGTCTGTCCCTGCCTTAGTTCCACACCTTTCATGTAAATGCGGGGCAAGGTCAGAATTTCCAGATCATACGTCCCGGTCAGGTACTTGTGCTTCTCCCCGAATTGCTGCACGTGGAGCGTTTGCTCCGAACCGTGCGGCTTTACAATAGCAGGCAGCTGTCCGTAAGGAGAGGGCCCATCCTGTCGGAGGTGAAGTGTGCCCTGCGGCGACTTTACCTTGATAACGTTGTGCTTCCCCGGCCTGATGTTGATGTTGCGCTCCACAACAGCAGGTATTGTATTTACCACCAGGTCATAAGGGAGCAGTGCATCTATGTTCAGCATGTCTGCCTTGCCGCCGCCGCTGCTCTGGTAGTGTACAAAGTTGTATTCCGGCTGCCCGGTCAGGGAGTTGAGGAACGTCATATTCACGTTGCTCTCCACTGCCTGCCCCTGTTCATTCAGCAGTTCAACACTTACTGTTGTCTGGCTCAGTGCCTGCGTCACAATCTCTGTCAGCACATTTTCGAACGTCTGTACGTCGGCTGCATTAAAGTACTGGCCAATGCAGCTAAGCTGTTTCTCGTACTGAGGTTCTATGCCTATGCCTATCACAAAAGGTCGCAGAAAAATGCGCTTCTTCTGCAGGGCCAGCGACATGGCACATGGGTCACCGCCACAGGACTCCAGACCATCCGTAATCAGAATAAGGACGTTACGGGCTTTATCATCCGGAAAATCCCCAGCCGACTGCTGAAGGGAATAAGTTATCGGCGTGTTGCCTCGTGGTATTATCTCTTTCAGCGTTTTCTGGATAGCGTCCGTGCTGTTGGCAGAAAACGGAACCTCCAGCCTGGTGTCTTTGCAATCGTTGCGCTCACGGCCAAACTGGTGCCCGTATACCCGCAGGGCCAGCTCCAGATTATCGTAGCGCTCCAGGGAATCAACAAGCTGGGCGAGCAGGTTTTTGGCTACCGTCATCCGGTCGCTGTTTTCCCACTTAGCCAGCATACTTCCTGAAGCATCCAGCAAAAACAGTATCCGCGTTTTTGGCTGCTCCTGCTTCTCCTGGCCTAACACCTCTGTGCTTACTGAAAACATCAGCAGAAATGTAAGTGCTGCGAATATTTTACGCCAAGGAGCCATGAAAGCGGGTGCTAAAGCTTAAACGGTATTGAAAAAGACAGCGCACTCAGCAAGACCTGAACAGCTGCGTATATATTAGTAGTCAGCCGCTTCGTTAACAGCTAACTGCTGCAAGGCAATTTCCAGCTGCTCATCGTTTGGTGCCACACCATGCCACTTGTGTGAGCCCATCATGAAGTCTACGCCATAGCCCATTTCTGTATCCATCAGGATCATAATTGGTTTACCTTTGCCTGTAGCGGCTTTCGCCTGGTCTAAAGTTGGCAGCAGCGACTCAAAGCTGTTTCCGTTTGCTTCCAGTACTTCCCAGCCGAAAGCCTCGAACTTAGCGCGAAGGTCGCCAAGTGGCAATACATCTTTTGTGGCGCCATCGATTTGCTGGCCATTTCTGTCAACGGTGGCAATCAGGTTGTCCACTTTTTTACCACCGGCATACATTGTTGCCTCCCATATCTGGCCTTCCTGTAGTTCACCGTCACCCATCAATACATACACCAGGCTGTTATCCTTGTTTAGTTTTTTTGCCTGGGCAGCACCAACAGCAACTGATAAGCCCTGGCCCAGCGAGCCAGAAGCCACACGGATACCCGGCAACCCTTCTTCAGTGGCAGGGTGGCCCTGTAACCTGGAGTTCAGCTTGCGGAAAGTAGCCAGCTCTTTTGGGTCAAAGAAACCTGCACGTGCCAGGGTGCTGTAAAAAACAGGGGAGATATGGCCGTTGGAAAGGAAGAAAAGGTCTTCGCCTTCACCATTCATGTCGAAGTCAGTGCTATAGTTCATCACCTTGAAGTACAGTGATACAAAGTAATCTGTACAGCCCAGGGAACCACCCGGGTGGCCGGAATTAACGGCGTGTACCATGCGCACGATGTCGCGTCGAACTTGTGCTGCAACTTCTTTCAGCTCTTCAATGCTCTTGTTGTGTGGATTCACTTTTTAGAAATTATTAGTTAATTAATTTAATAATCAGGAAGTATAAACAAATAAATAATGCGATACAAGAAATAAAACGATTATCACCTTTCTGTTTACGTAACAAAAGGATAAAGCGCTAAAATAAGTGTTTTAAAGACACTAATCTACCATATGGTTTAAATAAAAAGCAGCTGGCCAAGAAGGGACAGCTGCTTTTTATTCAGGCTACTTTGACAGAATCTGGCCGGTGTGGTCGCTCGTTTTTACTTTCTTTATAATATCCCGGATAATACCATCCTGGTCGATTAAGAAGGTAAACCGCATCGTGCCCATATACTTGCGCCCGTACATTGATTTCTCCTGCCACACTCCGTATTGCTCCACAATTTGTTTGTCTGTGTCAGCTATCAGCGTGAAGGGAAGCTCAAACTTGCTGATAAAGCTCTGGTGTGATTTCTCACTGTCGGTGCTCACGCCAATTATTTCATAACCTTCCTGCTGCAGGTCACTGTAATTGTCGCGCAGGTTACAGGCCTGCGCAGTGCAGCCAGGGGTATTATCTTTTGGGTAAAAATACAGGATTACTTTTTTGCCGCGGTAGTCGCTTAGCTTTACGGTATTGCCGTTCTGGTCTTTGCCCTCAAATTCAGGGGCTTTGTCTCCAATGTTCAGTTCCATATGTTTATCAGATGGTGGTAGTATAGGTGGCTTCGTTGCCGGCATTGTCCTTCACCCTCAACTCAAAATCACCTGACAAAGGTATGTTTTTATCTAATTTTTCAGACCAGATGGTGGCAGTTTTGTGCTCAAACTTCATCAGCAGCCATTGCCCGTTTATGTAGGCATTGTAGGAGTTCAGTCCCGAGAGGTCGTCAGAGATTTTGAAACTTATCTGATTTCGGTTCTTGCTCACCAGCCTGATATAAGGAGCCTTTGTGTCTTCCAGCACCTTGAACTTACCCATGTTTTTGGTGGTGAAAGTAACGGTGTTGTTTTCGCTCCAGGTGCCGCCCGCATAGCCTTTGCTACGCCCGGTGCCCAGGAAATAAACGGCAGCCTTAGACTTGTCTTTGATATCTGACATGTCGGGTTTTATGGTGACCACCATGGCCTGGTGCAGGGGTGTGAAAAAGTCACCAACCGTGTACACACCACGGTCAAGCCGGGTCTGCAGGTAAAGTGTGTCGTACAACGACTGCTTGTTAAACTGCACTTTCAGGTAACCGTTTGAAAAGGTAATATCCTGCCCGGGTGGAATCAGCTTCTGGAAATGGAACGGCACCGTAACGCCGCAGAAGCGCATAGAGTCCGGTAGCCCTGCGCGTAAATCAAACAGGCCGATGGAGTGATTTTCCTTCATATAGCTCGGAACCAGCAGCAATGTTTTTCCACCTTTCAGCAACTCAATATTCTGTGGGGTCCTGCTGGTGTCGCCGGCGCTAACCTTAAGCACATTTCCAATCAGTTCATAATCCAGCGACGGCTTTTTAACTGTCTTGGAGAATGTCCTGGTAAATGTCGGCTGCTGCCCTTTTACTACAAAGTTAAGGGTGGAAGTGTTGTCATAAGAGTCACGTGCCACCAGTTTTACCTGATAAGTTGAGTCCGGATGCACGCTCATTCTGCCCTGTCGCTCGTTTGCTTTGTACAGCGGCAGGTCGTTGCCATAGTCTATAAAAGCTTTCTGGAACGTGCGGCCCTGGCGCTTATACACACTGTAGTTAATGTGCTGCGACACCTGGCGCGACAGTTCAAACGGCACCTTGTCAATATAGTGGGTGTATATCTGCTTTCCGTTTACGAACAGCGTTACCTCCTGTGTGCCGTTCTTGTTATCAGCCCCATCCAGCCGGTCTATTGTCTGCAGTTCCAGCCCAAGCAATCCGTTAGCAAAAACCGTATCGGCAATGCTAAAGGAGTTGCCTTTTTTGGTGGTGCGGTACTCTACACGGTCAAACTCGTTGTTGATGCGGGTGTGAATGTTCAAAGGCGTGATGCCAAGGGTGTAAATCTCTGGTGGCGTGGTGTCTATCACCTCCTGAAACTTTTGCTTTAACGGGTTGTAGAGGCGGTCTTCTGTGTCACGAATCTCGAAGTGCAGGTGCGGGCCACCAGAGCCACCCGTATTGCCCGATAAGCCTATCACATCGCCCCGCTTTACCGGAAACTGGTTCGGTTCCGGGAAAAGCTCAAGTTCAAATGCTTTGTTCTCGTACTGCTTCTGCAGCATAAAGCCGGCCAGTGGCTCGCTGTAGGCAGAAAGGTGTGCATACGTCGTCACCAACCCGTTTGGGTGTGTCACATAAATGATGTTGCCATACCCGTAGGTGGACTGCTTGACCCGTGAGATATAACCATCTGCAGCGGCGTGCACAGGTAAGCCAATGCGTTGCTCCGTTTTAATGTCGAGCCCCCCGTGGAAGTGGTTAGAGCGTATCTCACCCATTGTACCGGAAAGGTAATTGCGCTCTCCCGGCTTTATCGGGAACAAAAAGTATCCTGGCTGTGGTGCTGTTTGAGCTGCTGCACCAAACGTGGTAATAAAGGAAAGCAGTGCAAGCGAAAGCCGCTTCTTATTTAACTTCGAAATCAAGTAATTTTTTATCTTCAACATACCCTTCTAATCTGTCTCCTATCTGTACTGGTCCTACACCTGCCGGTGTGCCTGTAAAAATGATGTCTCCTGTTTTTAATGTGATAAAGCGCGATACATAAGCGATGATGTCGTTGAACGTGTGCAGCATCATTTTGGAATTTCCCTGCTGCTTTGTTTCGCCGTTTACATCCAGCCTGAAGTTAATGTGCTGCAGGTCGGGGAACTGGCTTAGTGGCAGAAATTCCGACACAGGAGCGGAGCCATTGAAACCTTTCGCCAAAGCCCAGGGCAAACCCTTTGCCTTCGCTTTCGACTGCAAGTCGCGTGCCGTGAAATCTATTCCAAGGCCAATGGAGTCATAATATTTTGGAGCAAACTTTTGGTCGATGTCTTTTCCCTCACGGCTGATGCGCAGAATCAGTTCTGCCTCATAGTGTACATCTTTTGTGTATTCCGGGTAATAGAATGGTTCATTGTTGCGGAGCAGGGCCGTGTCGGGTTTGAAAAATATGACAGGCTCCTCCGGCACTTCGTTATTTAACTCCGCAATATGCTCTGCGTAGTTTCTGCCAATGGCTATTATTTTCATGTTAAGGTGAAGTCAATTTTCTGTTCTTCAAAAATAGGGTTTCTAACGTTGCTGGATAGAAAAAACAAGAGAAAACTTTCCTGTTTTCTTTCAGGTGGCTTCTGTATTAGTCACGTCTCTCTTATACATCTTTTAACCCAAAGGCTCCATAAATATTGTTGAAACAGGCCGCTGATAACATTTTACGGAGTTGCTGACGTATAATCGGTGCAACGCATGCGCTTATATTTTGAGCTGTTAGAAGAGGCTTAACGCGTTTAAGGTTGAAAATATAGCGTTTTGCTGATTTAAAAATGTATTATATTTGAGTGTGGTAGAAAATGGTTCAAAATTTGAAATCATGCTCATATCACCAAAATTCTATGACAATGTATAAGAAATTAATTGCTTTTGCTGTAGCTGCGGTTATGATGGTTGCCTGTACAACAGTACCCATCACAGGACGCCGACAGCTGAATTTAGTATCTGATGCAGAAATGCAGCAGCAGAGTTATGCCGCTTACCGGCAGTTTTTGAGTGAGAACCAGCTATCGAGAGATGCACAGGCCACCGCCATGGTAAAACGGGTAGGGCAGCGCATACAGCGTGCCGTGGAACAATATATGGCAGCCAACAATATGAAGGATGAGCTGGCCGGTTTTGACTGGGAGTTTAACCTGGTGCAGGACGACCAGATCAATGCTTTTGCAATGGCAGGCGGTAAAACAGTAGTATATTCCGGGCTTTTGCCGGTGGCGCAAAATGAAACCGGCCTTGCGGTGGTAATGGGGCATGAGATAGCCCACGCTATTGCCAAGCACGGTAACGAGCGTATGAGCCAGGCGTTGGCACAGCAGTTTGGAGGGCAGACGCTTTCTGCGCTCGCAGGGGCACAGCCAGGCGTTACTTCCAACCTGATTATGTCAGTGTATGGGGTAGGCTCGCAGCTAGGCCTGCTACGGTATGGACGCCAGCAGGAGACAGAAGCTGATAAGCTGGGCCTTATATTTATGGCCATGGCCGGTTACAACCCGGAGGAAGCTATTCCGTTCTGGCAGCGAATGGAAGCTGCAAGTGGCGGTCAGGCCCCACCTGAGTTCCTGTCGACGCACCCAAGCGCCGGTACCCGCCAGAGCACTTTGAGGGAGTATATGCCAGAGGCGCTAAAATATTATAAAAGAAACTAACCCTGTAATACAACATGACTGAAAACAATTTTGCCCGCCTGCGTTTTGCCCCCTTTAGCCAGACCACCCTTCTGTTTTTTCTTCTTGTTTTTATGTTAGGCTCTTCTGCCTGCTCCAGGCGTGAGGCGATACGGGAGGAAAGTGAGTTAAGTGAAGAAGGGGAGGGAGAGGTGCCAGTAAAGACTTATGATGGCAAGTTGCTGGGGCAGGTTGTTTTCGATACAGTAGAATATGTTGTGCGCCGGCAGGAGCTGTTGCAGCCTTTTATCCGGGAGTTTGGAGATGGTACTGTAGTAGACCAGGTGATGATACGAAAGGTGCAGGAGACGAAGGAAGATAAGCCTGCCTATTACCTGGTTGCCATAGGCATGCGCAGTGGGTCATTCCGCTCCATGGCGCTGGAACTGGATTTAGCCGCAGACAATGCCCTGTACCTGAGTAGCAGCGGCTCTAAGCATATGTGCCAGTCGGGCGCCGGCTGTGGTTTCTGCTATTTCACTTTCTCAGGTAATAAAATAACAGGCTGTGAATGCGAATCGCGTGCGCCAGGTAATAACTGTACCCATAAGTTCTCTGAAAACAATAACTTGCTGAAGGGGGTGCAGTTGCGGGGCCAGGCGGGCAGAGACACCAGGAGATAATATTTCAGGACCCAAACAAAAGGGGCTGCTAAACTTGTTTAGCAGCCCCTTTTGTTTCTAGTGCTTCCTGCCTGTGGATAGCCTGGCTACGACAGTTGTACCTTACGCAAGCGAATGCGGGTAAGGACTTTCTTGGTCTGAAGCGGAAACTCACTTTTCATCATCCAGTCGTAGTAACCGGGCTCTTTCTGGAGTACTTCCTCTACCGGCACATTCTTGTGCTTCCCAAAGTTAAATACCTCCTGCCCCGCGTTGTTGTACACGATACGGCCGGACAAGTCAGCCGTTTTCTGTACCGTAAACTTATGCAGCTGCTCCATGTCGTTCTGCACAGGAAACTCTTCCACACCCTCGGCCACCTCTACAGGGGTGTTCTGGTAACGGTCCAGCTGCGCCATCAGGATGTGGTATGTCGCTACCGTGTCAGCCTCTGCGCTGTGGGCATTCTCCAGCTTTTTGTCGCAGTAATATCTATAGGCGGCTGATAGTGTACGCTGTTCCATCTGGTGAAAAATGCGGCAGGCGTCAATCACATTCCGGTTGTCTATGTCGAAATCTATATCGCAGCGCAGGAATTCCTCTGCCAGCAAGGGAATATCAAACCGCAGGAGATTGTAACCACCTAAATCACATCCTTTCAGGAACTGCTCCAGGTCTCTGGCTATTTCTTTAAAAGTCTTGCAACCCTGCACATCAGCATCATAAATCTTATGAATCAGGCTCGACTCCAGGGGAATCGGAATAGTAGGATTTACGCGGCGGGTTTTAAGGATTTCCTCGCCATCCGGCATTACCTTCAGCACACTTATTTCCACAATTCTGTCTTTGCAGATGTCGGTGCCGGTTGTTTCAAGGTCGAAGAAGACGATGGGGCGCTTTAAATTTAACTTCATTGCTCTGGTTTATTTAGTAAGAACCGCTTTTGTTAGCGCCTCTAAGTTCATGTTGTTGTAATTGCCAGAGCTCATAAGCAGCAGGTTGGCATTTTGCCAGTTCCGGCTGGTCAGGTGCTGTTGCAAAGCCGCTGCATCGTTGAAAACCTGCAGGCGCACATTATCGAACGCTATCTTCAGTTCATCTTCCGAGAGCATCTCCATGCGCTTGTGCTCGATTGTCTTCGGGTTGAAATACACAATAGGAGCATCTGCTTTATCCAATGCTCCGGCATATTGCGGCAGAAAGTTCTTGTTCAGGCTGCTGAAAGTGTGCAGTTCCAGCACAGCCACCAGCTCGCGCTGCGGGAATTGTGCCTTCACAGCCTCAGTGGTTGCTTTTACTTTGGAAGGGGCATGGGCAAAATCACGGAAGATGCTGCTGTTGTCCTGCTCTCCAATTTTCTCGAGGCGCTTGGCGGCACCCTTAAAACTTTTAAGTGCCTCGTAAAAATCATGCGCTTTCACCCCGATTTTCTTACACACTTCTTTCGCTGCACTGATGTTGCGCAGGTTATGTTCGCCAAACAGCGGTATTTCTACATCGCCGTCTTTCTTGGTGTGTAGAATGGTTTTGCCGTTTCGGATGCTGTGTTCGTGCGCGCTGTAGCCGATGTATACAATATCAGCCGGGTTGCGGGGCACTGCTACCAACTGCACCTGTTCATCGTCCTGGTTATAGATAAGTGTTCCGGCTTTCGGAGTCATCTCCGCGAAAATGCGGAACTGGTCCCTGTACATTTCAGGATCCGGGAAAACATTGATATGGTCCCAGCTGATGCCGGTAATAACGGCAATATGGTGGTGGTACAGGTGGAACTTCGGCACCCGTTTGATAGGGTCGGAGAGGTACTCATCACCTTCTATTATAATAACAGGAGCATCTTCCGAAAGCTTCACCATGCGGTTAAACCCTTCCAGCTGCGCGCCTACGGCATAATCAAACTTGCGGCCCAGGTGCTTGAGCACGTGCATGATAATGGAGGTAGTGGATGTCTTGCCGTGACTGCCCCCGATGACGATGCGCTGCTTGTCTTTGCTCTGCTCATAAATGAACTCAGGGAAAGAATAAATCGGGATGCCCAGCTCCTGCGCACGCTTCAGTTCCGGGTTGTCGGGTCGGGCGTGCATACCCAATATGACAGCGTCCGGCCGGGCGTCAATTTTTTCTGTAAACCAGCCTTCTTTTTCCGGTAATATGCCGGCCTCGGCCAGTCTGCTTTTGGCAGGCTCATAAATCTCATCGTCAGAGCCTGTGATTTTCAGGCCTTTGTCGTGTAAGGCAAGGGCAAGGTTGTGCATGATGCTTCCGCCCACTGCTATCAGGTGTATGTACTGAGGTTCCTTCTTCTCCATATCAAAGCAATATGTTTGCAAACAGACAAAGTTAGAAGTCATTCCCTAAATTAAAATAGTGGTACCCTAATATGTTGATATCTTATGCCTGAATGTGGATTACTCAGAGGGGGATGTGGATTACTTGCATGGCAGGTTTTTTAAATTTGTACCTATGGAGGACATGAAAATGAATGTGCGGCAGGCGGGCAACCGTAACAGTTGGCAGAAGAAAGCGCCTGTTGTTTCGGAATTGGGCAAAAAGCCACCGCAGGCACTTGACCTGGAAGAGGCCGTGCTAGGCGCTCTGATGCTGGAAAAAGACGCCCTTACCTCAGTGATCGATATTTTACGGCCACAGAGTTTTTACAAAGAGGCACACCAGCGCATTTTTAAGGCTATTATCGGGCTCTTCGATAAGTCGGAGCCGATCGATATCCTGACGGTGACGCATGAGCTCCGTGAGAACGGAGAGCTGGAATTGGCAGGCGGTGCCTATTACGTTACCCAGCTGACAACACGTGTAAACTCGGCGGCTAACATAGAGTACCACGCCCGTATCATAACGGAAAACTCTATTAAGCGGGACCTGATCTCGATTTCTTCTGAGGTGCTCTCCAGTGCCTTTGAAGATACAACCGACGTATTTGAGCTGCTCGATAAGACAGAGGCAAGGCTTTACGAAGTATCGGAATCGAACATCCGTAAGAACTTTGATGACATGCGCTCGCTCATGCACGCAGCTATCAAAGAACTGGAAGAGAAGCGCAAGCAGGAGGACGGCTTAACAGGTGTGCCTAGCGGACTTGCTGCCCTGGACCGTGTTACTTCCGGCTGGCAGAAATCTGACCTTGTGATCCTGGCTGCCCGTCCTGCGATGGGTAAAACAGCCTTCGTACTATCCTGTATGCGCAACGCCGCGGTTGACTTCAAGAAGGGCGTAGCCATTTTCTCGCTCGAGATGTCTTCGCTGCAGCTGGTGAATCGTCTGATATCATCGGAGGCAGAGCTGGATTCAGAGAAAATCAAAAAAGGTAACCTGGTAGACCATGAGTGGGCACAGCTCAACCATAAGATCTCGAAGTTAACCGAGGCGCCTATTTTTATCGATGATACGCCTGGTCTTTCTATCCGGGAGCTGCGCACCAAGTGCCGCCGTTTGAAGGCCCAGTTCGATATACAGATGATTATTATTGACTACCTGCAGCTGATGAGCGGTAACGCTGATGGCAAGGGTGGTGGTAACCGTGAACAGGAAATTGCGTCTATTTCGCGGGCCCTGAAAATGCTGGCGAAGGAGCTGAGTGTGCCGGTAATTGCGCTGTCGCAGCTGAGCCGTGCCGTGGAAACCCGTGGTGGCGACAAGCGTCCGCAACTGTCTGACCTTCGTGAATCCGGTTCCATTGAGCAGGATGCGGATATGGTGCTCTTCCTTTACCGTCCGGAATACTACGGCATAACAGAGGACGAAATGGGTAACCCTACTGCCGGCGTAGGAGAGGTGATTATCGCCAAACACCGAAACGGTTCTTTGGAAAACGTGCAGTTGAAATTTATCGGTAAGTATACAAAGTTCACTAACCTGGACAATGACTTCGGAGGAGATGCCATGGGAGGTTTCAATGCACTGCCTAATTCTACCTTCGATACCGAAACGCCAGGTGCTATACGTTTAGGAAGCCGCATGAACGACGGGGGCAGCAGCGGCGGCGGATTCCCGACCTCCAACTTCGATGAGGAGCCACCATTTTAATCAGGACACAAACAATCAAAGATAAGCCGAAGGAGATTAGCCGCTGTGCATTAAGCCAGTGGCTTTTCTTTTTTACGAGCACTTTGCTACACTAAAAACTGTAACTATAATCTTCAAAGTTTCTGCAACATCAGCAGACTCCCCTCCTTGGATAAGGAGGGGCAGGGGTGGTTCGACCCGGTAACGAAGAGTAAATCAGAACAGAGGTAGAACTACTTTGTCTAAAAGTTGCAGATCCTGAGAGGAAATTGAGCTTTTACAAATTTTTTCGCTAAAAACGTTAGTGCGGGGTCAAACAACCCCTTACCCCACCTTGTCTAAGGAGGGGAGGCTGCTGACTTCTGTGTAAAGGCAAAGATTCATTGTTACCGTTAAAATAAAAAGGAGACAAGCTTCGCTCATCTCCTCCCATTAATTCAAATTAATCAACCGTGCCACTCCACCTTTTCCTCCAGCGGAATGGTACGCCTGCCTTCTGAGAGGGGTTTATCAGTATAGCCGAAGTACAGCAAGCCCAGCACCAAGTCTTCTTCCCGTAACTGCAGCATGTCTTTCATAGCAGGGTGGTAGGCCATGCCGCCGGAGCCCCAGTAACTCGCTATGCCCAGTGCGGTGGCACCTAGCAGCAGGTTTTGCACGGCGCAGGAGGTAGCTGCAATTTCTTCTAAAGCCGGAATCTTGGGCAGTGCGCCGCGTTGCATGATGGCTACAATCAGGTGCGAAGCCTGATCCCCCATGTGCCGCAGTTTTTCATAATTTACCTCCAGGAACTTGTCTGGCAACGTATGTTCTTTGTATAATTCGGCATGGGCCAGGCAGAAGTCTTGCACCTTGTCCCCTGCATATACCTTGAAACGCCATGGTTCTGTTAAGCCGTGGGTAGGGGCCCAGTCAGCCAGCGCCAGAAGCTCCTTTACCTGCTCGTCTGGTACCGGCTGCCCGTTCATTTGAGGCGGTTTAACAGTTCTTCTGTTTTGAATGACATTCTGTATAGCTGAAAATGTATTGTTCATGAAAAGTTTTTATCTGTTTAAAATTTACTCAATATATCTCTTATGAACGTCCGAAAAGAGTTGACATCCTTTTGAATAACAAAATTAGTTATGTTAAGGATAACAATTTTGTAAACCTGATGCAGATCAAAGTAGTATAGTGTCTGTTGTTACCCTTGCATCCACAGTAAAATATTGCCGAACTTTATTTTCAGGTTTTAAAAGGCTGGACAATATATCTCTTTTAATTATAGTTTAAACATTGAATAGGCTCCGTGTTTTATAATGGACTATACCCAACTTTTTAGAAACATACCGGAGGCGCTTGTAGTGCTTTCTCCTGAGTATAAGATTCTGGCTGCTACAGATAAATACCTGGAAATCACAAAGCGTACAAGGGAGCAAATCCTGGGAAAGCATTTCCTGCTGGAGGCTTTCCCAAATAAAGAGCTCTCGTATGAAGAGAATCCTGTTCGTGTGTCACTGGACAGGGCGATCCAGAGTAAAAAAATAGATTACCTCGATGTAATACGTTATGATTTGCCGAAGCCCGAAGCTGAAGGAGGTGATTACGAAGTGCGCTATTGGGAAGCTTCGCATACACCAGTGCTTGATGCTGACGGAAATGTAGAGTATCTGATTCAGCGAACAACAGATGTAACGGAGAGAGAATCAGCTAAGCTAGCACTTTCTGAAAGCGAAGAGAAGTTCAGGTTTATGGCAGAAGCCATGCCGCAGTTAATTTTTACGACAGATGCGGCCGGTGAACTTACTTACCTAAACAAGCGCTGGGAGCGTTACGTCAATCTTCCCCTGGAAGACTTATCGCAGGAGGATTGGCAAAAGATAGTCCACCCGGATGACCTGCCTGTTGTTAAGGCGAAGTGGGAGGAGGCTTTCCGGAATGGGACTGACATTCAGATGGAACTGCGGAAGCGCGATAAGGACGGCCATTACCGCTGGCACCTGTGCCGTACACTGCCTATGGAAGATGAATCGGGCAACATCGTCATGTGGGTGGGCAGTTCTACGGATATACATGACACCAGAATTATGGTGCAGGAACTGTTGGAGTCAAATGAGCAGATGGCAGTTCTTGCAGACCAGGTGCAGGATGCTTATGTAAAGGCAGAAAATGAGCGGAAGATGCTGGAAACACTTTTTATGCAGGCACCAGCCATGTTCTGCATTCTGAAGGGGCCGGAGCATCGGTTTGAGCTGATAAACGATAAGTACCAGCAGCTCTATCCCGACAAGGACATGCTGCACAAGCCTTTGGCAGAGGCTGTGCCTGAAATAGTAGAACAAGGCTTTATTGCCTTGCTGGATGGCGTTTATAATACTGGTAAGGCTTATATAGCTGAAGAAGTGCCCATCATGCTGGATAAGGGTAATCGCGGTAAATTAGAAGAAACCTACTTCACCTTTTCCTATCACCCTATATTTGAATCTGATAAGATTACAGGCATTCTGGCTTTCGGTTATGAGGTAACTGAACAGGTTATGTTCAAGAAAAAATTACAGGAGCTAGGAGAGGCGTAGCATGAGTAAAGTCCGTCCATATGTTCATGTAAAGGAGAAAAGCTGCAGATGAACTTAGCGCAGGTAGATTTTCAACAGCTCCGTATAAAGCACATCCTCTATAAATCGAAGGTGCGCTCGATGCTCTATGGCGGAGCTTTTGATGAAGCCTTTTTCTCCAGGTCAGGCCCGATTGCAGTGTGGTTTGCCACTATCGGCCTTGTACGCTACATAAACGAGGCTGAAATGGGAGAGCTTGCCAAAGTACACCAGGAACTAGAGAATATAACCCTAAGCTTATACAAACTCTACAGGGACGGAAAAATTGACGAAGCACATGATGGGCTAAAAAATGTTGAGAAACAGTCTGAGCGGTTTCTGGCTTTGCTTTTAGTGCTGGAGAACAGGTTAAAAGAGGTTTAGTGAAGTAGCAGGTACTTCGGCCGTTTCNAAAACTAACATAAAAACGGCTCAATTGCTGGTGTTTCAAGACCAGCAATTGAGCCGTTTAACTTATTAGAGATGAATCTTACTTCAGTTTCAGGTCCTTCAGTGTCTGCTCTATCTTTTTGTTTAGCTTCTGAGCTGTAGCGTCAAAATCCTCCTTAGAAGCCAAGGGTTCGTTGACGCTGACATAGAACTTGATTTTAGGCTCTGTGCCAGACGGACGGGCTGAGATTTTGCTGCCGTCTTCTGTCATGTACTGCAACACATTTGAACTTTCCAGATCCAGTTTCGTTTCTTCCCCGTTCAACACATTCTTTCTTGTGCTGTTCTTGTAATCACTAATCTCGACTACTTTGGAGCCGGCTATGGTCTGTGGCGGGTTGTTGCGCATGTCGGCCATCATCTGCTGAATTTCTTCTGCACCACGCATGCCTTTTTTAGTGATGGAAACTAGGCCCTCTTTGTAGAAGCCGTACTTCGTGTACATCTCCACCATCATCTCGAACAGGCTTTGCCCATTGTCTTTCGCTACCGCTGCCATTTCGGCTATCAGGGCGCAGGAAGAGATGGCGTCCTTATCGCGAACAAAGTCGCCAGCCAGGTAGCCGTAGCTTTCTTCGCCGCCGCCAATGTAAGTTTCTTTGCCCTCCAGGTTTCGGATGATTTCAGCAATGTACTTAAAGCCAGTGAGGGTCTCGTACATTTTTACGTTATAGCTGTCGGCAATTTTCTTGATAAGGTCAGTCGTTACGATGGTTTTTACTACGTACTCTTTGCCTGTCAGCTTTCCGGCTAGCTGCCATGCCTGCAGCAGGTAGTTGATGAGGAGGGCCCCCGTTTGGTTTCCGTTTAACAGCACGAACTCGCCTTTCAGGTTTTTCACGGCAATACCCACGCGGTCAGCGTCAGGGTCTGTGGCCAGCACGAGGTCTGCGTCCAGTTCTTCTGCCTTTTTCATGGCAAGCGTCATGGCCTCCTTCTCTTCTGGGTTCGGATATACCACTGTCGGGAAGTTGCCGTCTGGCTTTGATTGCTCTTCTACCACATGCACATTCGTAAAGCCGAAGCGCTTCAGGATTTCAGGTACTAAGGTGATACCAGTACCGTGGATGGGAGTGAACACAATCTTCAGGTCATGCTGGCGCCTGATAGCATCCTGCGAAATAGAAAGTCCCAGCACTTCTTTGATGTAGGCTTCATCAACTTCAGCGCCTATCATCTCAATGTTCTCCTCTTTTGGCTCAAACTTTACCTCGTCAATAGAAGTGATTTTGTTTACCTCCTTGATAATGTTCTTATCGTGCGGTGCTGTTACCTGCGCACCATCGTTCCAGTAGGCTTTATAACCGTTGTACTCTTTCGGGTTGTGGGATGCAGTGATCACAACACCGCTCTGGCAACCCAGGTGGCGTATGGCAAAAGATAGCTCCGGGGTAGGGCGCAGCGCCTCGAACAGGTATACCTTGATATCATTGGCAGAAAAAATGTCTGCTGCGATGCGGGCAAACTTATCAGAGTTGTTGCGGCTGTCGTGGGCAATGGCTACACTAATCTGCTGATCAGGAAAATTCTGCTTCAGGTAATTGGAAAGGCCCTGTGTGGCCATACCCAAGGTATAGCGGTTCATCCGGTTGCTGCCCGCACCCATAATGCCACGTAAACCGCCTGTACCAAACTCAAGGTCTTTGTAAAAGGCATCATTCAGCGTATCATGCTCGTTGCTATCCAGCAGGCCCTGTATTTCTGTTTTGGTGGCTTCATCATAGTTTCCAGAGAGCCACTGGTCAATTTTTGTTTTTATAGAATTCTCAATCATAGTCTTTATGGTTGGAGATTTTGTTTGGTTATGTAGACAAAATAATCACACCAGCCCTTTTTGCACCTGAAGCACGTTCAAAAGAACTGGTGTGATGTATATGAATATCAAAATAAAGCAATTTAATTCAATCTACCGGCATTTACCTTGTTTTCCTGTCAAAGGTTGCCCCTAAGTTCCTGTTCCCGTTCAATCGCTTCAAACAACGCCTTGAAGTTTCCTTTTCCGAAAGATTTGGCTCCTTTACGCTGTATGATTTCATAAAAAACGGTAGGCCGGTCTTCTACCGGCTTTGTGAAAATCTGCAACAGGTAACCTTCCTCATCACGGTCTACAAGAATGTTCAGTGCCTTCAGTGCCTCCATCTCCTCATCAATCTGGCCCACTCTTTCAAACAAGTCCTCGTAGTAGGTTTCCGGGACATACAGGAATTCCACACCCCTTCGGCGCAGCTCTGCTACCGTATGCAGAATGTCATCGGTCGCAATAGCAATGTGCTGTACACCGGCTCCTCGGTAAAACTCCAGGTACTCGTCAATCTGGGATTTTTTCTTTCCCTTTGCCGGTTCATTTATCGGGAACTTCACGTAGCCGTTGCCATTGGATACCACTTTTGACATGAGGGCGGTGTACTCTGTGCTGATGTCTTTGTCGTCAAACGTAATGAGCAGCTGGAAGCCCATCACTTTTTCATAAAACTCGACCCACTCGTTCATGCGGCCTAGCTCCACATTGCCTACGCAGTGATCTACGTACTTCAGACCCAGCGGCTCCACCTCCAGCTCTGTAGACTTGGCTCTATAGCCCGGCATAAAAGGACCGCTGTAGTTTCTGCGTTCTACAAAAGTATGAATGGTCTCTCCATAGGTATGGATGGCGGCAATTTTAACCTCGCCATGCTCGTCCTGCAGTGTCTGAGGCTCTATAGCAGGCTTTGCACCACGCGCCACCGTGTCATAAAAAGACTTCTCTGCATCATCCACCCACAGGGCAAGCACCTTTACACCATCGCCGTGCTGCTGCACATGCCTGGAAATATCAGAGTCAGGAAGAAGGGAAGTAGTGAGTACGAAGCGTACTTTATCCTGCACCAGCACATAGGAGGCGCGGTCGCGGATGCCTGTTTCCGGTCCGGCATAGGCTACCAGTTTAAAGCCGAAGGCGGTCTGGTAAAAATGGGCCGCCTGTTTGGCATTGCCCACATAAAACTCGATGTGATCGGTGCCGTTCAGGGGCAGGATGTCTGTAGCCATAGTTTTATCAGGATTAGCAGGTGTCTTATTGTAAAAATACACCTTTTATGGATTTATCAAAATCTGAACCGCACCGGGTTAAATTATCATCTGATTACTTGCAATTGCTACGGCATGTTTCCAACTTTGTAAAAAACACGATCACATGAATGTAAATGCTTTAAACGATTCTATCGTTGCGATCCTGGAAAAGAAGCAAGAGCTGAATAACATGGATTATAACGATGAGCGCTACGATGATATTGAAGAGGAGCTGCACGACCTGGAGGATGACTTCAATGAAGAGTATGGCGATTACCTTGAGGATGTGCTGGAAGATGTACATGGTAAATTGAAATCAGACGCCGATATTCTTTTACCTACTGCTTACCTGGCAAGTACCCTGGATCCGGATGCTGCCCTGGAGGAAGATGAGAAAGAAGGTGTTTGGGTAGAGTCAGACTCTTTTCCGGGGGTGGAGATGCGCCTGGTGATTGTAGCCAACCCGCCACGTATACTGCTGATACTGGCAGACCAGGAGCGCGTACTCTGGAAGGCAGAGTAAGCTGCTAAGATAAAGTGCAGCCGCTTCGCTAGCAAAAGACAACTTTTTTCAACCGCACGATTCATCTGTTTTCAGCCATGGATCGTGCGGTTTTTTATTATGAATTTTAAGTTAAGTCTCCTGCCTTAAGTCTTGTTACTTCTGTCGCTTTACTTATCTTCGCTTTGTTTACCTGATTAGCTTATACTTCAGGAGCTGAAGTACATATACTGAAACATATAATCTATCACCATGACAACAATTGCTTTAGTAGCACATAACAACAAGAAAACAGACCTGCTAAACTGGGTGAAAGAGAACCAGAAAGCACTGGAGGGCCATACCCTCATTGGCACCACCAACACGTCAAAGCTTATAAACGACCTGCTGGATTTGAATGTACAGCCCTTTGGTCATGGCCCAAGTGGGGGAGACATCCTGTTGGCGGCACGTATCCTGCAGGGAGAGGTGCACAAAATCATCTTCTTCATCGACGTTGAAACACCGCATGGACATGAGCATGATATACAGACACTCATCCGTACTGCCGTGCTTAACAACATTCCAATTGCATTGAACCGTGCCTCCGCCGACCTTATCATCATGGAGCGGGATTAGCAAGCTGCAATTTCCTTACAGGATTTTTAACTGATGCACTCACCGAAGCATAAGCAGAGGCGGGTGCTTTTTTTGTGCGCTTCAAGGATTGTACAGAAAACAAATTGTGCAGTAAAAAAGAAGTAAATAAACTTTATTTTAGAGTATACAGCTGTTTTTACTGATTTTATACTAGGTTATACTAATTAGAAAATAGCATTCGCTTTTCTTTACAGCTATGTGTAGTCTTGTGGTAGTGCTGTGTCGTAAAATATTAGGTATAAGGCATTAAGCATTTTATTTAAACAGACAAGACTATGAAAACGAACAAATTAAATTTACAGAAATTAATAGGTACAGGTTTATGTTTTGCTTTACTCACAGGCTCTGTTGCCTGTACTACCGACAACGCAGACACAACTGAAGGGGAAGTAGTAACAACAGAAACTGAGACTACTGAAACGGATACCTGGGATAACAACCGTTTCAACTCCACTTTCGCTTCCAACAACAGGTTTACGGAGTGGGACGAGGACGATGACAACATGCTGAATGAAGATGAGTTTAACCGGAGCATGTACAGTACTTGGGACACAAACAATGACAACAACATAGACCAGAATGAGTGGGACACAGCATCCAGGGATTATGGCATGACAGGTCAGAACTATACCGACATGGACGCAAACCGTGACAATAACTTGGATGAGAACGAGTTCCGCACAGGTATGGCCAACAATACTGACAATAACTTCTATCGAAACTGGGACAGAAACCAGGATAATATGATTGATCAGCAGGAGTATTCTGAAGGTGTTTACGGGCAGTGGAACAATGGTGGCACAGGCACTATGTCAGGTACCGAAATGAATGATCGCTATAACCGTTACTATGGTGGCACAACCACTGGTACCACAACCGGAACCACAACAGGCACCACCACAGGTACTACCGGAACTACTACAGGTACTACCGGAACTACTACAGGTACTACCGGAACCACAACAGGTACTGGCACCACAACAGGCGGAACTACCGCTGGCGGTGGTACTACTGGCAGATAAGTATTTATTTTATAACTTAATTGCGGAGGAGGGTGAGCAGAAAGTTTAATTCCTTTTCCATAAAAACAGAAAGGGGGCATCTGAAAAATAAGATGCCCCCTTTCTGTTTTATGGATTAACTCCTTAGTAGCCCAGCTTCTGGCGGACCCGCTGTAGCACAGGGCCAGCTATTGCCTTGGCTTTCTCGGCACCTTCATGCAATTTCTTGTCGATTTCGGGCAGGTTATTCATGTAATAGCTGAACAGTTCACGCTCTTTCGCATACTTCTGCGTGATAAGTTCATACAGTGCCTGCTTGGCATGGCCGTAACCGTATCCTCCCGCCTCATAATTCTGGCGCATTCTTTCAATTTCTTCCGGCGTAGCCAGTAAGCTGTAGAGTTTGAATACAGTGTCGTTTTCGGTATCCTTTGGGTCTTCCAGTGGTGTGCTGTCTGTGATAATACTCATGATGGTTTTTCGAAGCGGCTTGTCAGCTTCAAAAATATCAATGATGTTGCCGTACGATTTGCTCATTTTCTCACCATTCAGGCCCGGCACCGTCATCACCGTCTCGTCTATCCTGGCTTCCGGTAGTACAAATGTCTCCCCATATACATGGTTAAAAGCGCTGGCGATGTCGCGGGTGATTTCCAGGTGCTGTATCTGGTCTTTTCCTACCGGAACAAGGTTTGCGTCATATAACAGGATGTCCGCAGCCATCAGAACAGGGTATGTAAACAAACCGGCATTTACATCAGAAAGCCCTCTTCTGTTCGATTTATCTTTAAAAGAGTGTGCATTGGCCAGCATAGGGAACGGTGCAAAGCAGTTCAGGTACCATGCCAGCTCTGTTACCATCGGCACATCGGACTGACGGTAAAAGATATGTTTGTCTGTGTCGAAGCCGAAGGCAAGCCAGGCTGCCGCCACAGCGTATGTATTTTGCCGCAGTACCTCCGCATCGCGGATAGTAGTCAGCGAGTGCATGTCAGCAATAAAGTAAAGCGATTCTTCGTCAGAGGCTTTCGATAGCTCCACAGCAGGAATGATAGCGCCCAGCAGGTTGCCTAAGTGTGGACGGCCTGTGCTCTGGATTCCCGTAAGATAACGTGCCATATGTAGGTGTGTAATTGTTCTGGCTGCAAATTACGCGAAAAAAGACGAAAATAGCCCAGCCATTTTACAAGCGAGTACCTGGCACTACTGCCTCTTCAGTACATCGTTTTGCTGGCCCTTCAGTTCTGTTTGCTGCCGGTCGAGCAGTTTTACCTCCGTCTCACTTACCTGCAGGAAGTACATCGGGTCTATCTTGCCTGATATTGGGATAAGTTGCAGCACCACCGCATCAGGGTTTTGCTTGTTACCTTTGGCCAGGAACCATTTGCCCGAACTCGTTACAACGCTTTTGTCAGCTGGTTTTCCCAAAAAAGTCTGTTTCAGGGTGAACGAGCGGCCGGAACCACTGGCGTCACTATTCAGTTCAAGTTCGGTATTGATTCCCTGGCAATCGTTGCAGGGGAGGGTGCCGGTAAAGACTCCTGCTGGCGCTGCCATAGCGGGCGCAGCTGCCTTTGTCTCAGCTTTATTTACAGACTTTTCGGCTGCCTTAGCTGGTGCTTTGGCCTTTGTGGTCTTAGCCGCGGGCTTTGTGGCTGTTTTGCTTCCCTTTTTCAAGGAACTCCGCCATTCCTCATAGCTTGTAACTGTCTGTGCCTTTACTTGTTGCTGGCTTAGTGCCACTGAAAACAGGACTAATAGCGCAAAAATTGTTTTCATGGATCGCTGTATAGGTTTAATGTAATAAGTCTTGCCTTTAGCAATTTTAATCCTCATCATGTTTGTGGGTACTGGTTACGGGACACAAGTTTTAACGCAAAACGGTGCAATAACCAACCCTCTGCATCATTAACTAAAGTACGTTAAGAATATTGTGCTATAAAACGCCAGCGAGCGACCTGCCGTTCCTGTTAATTGATGACACACATGTAAATTTCCTTGAATTTTGTGCCCAGAGTGTTACTTCTGGTTGTTGATATCAGAGCAATTGGACTGGAGCAGACAGGAACAAAAAAAGGTCAGGCTTTTACACGAAGGTGCCAGCCCAACCAGTTTTCAATCAACCATTTTGTCCAGAGCATAAATCAGCTCCTTTATAAAGATATCGTTATGCTAACGATACTTCTTTGTTTCTTTTTTTGCGAAGCGAGTTTAAATTAGAAAGCACGATGGCCAGCAGAATAAGGGCAACTCCAATCCACTGAATGGTCCATACTTCCTCATGCAGTATAATGCTCGACATGAGTACTGCTACCGGAAGTTCGGCAGCACTCAGGATGGCTCCAAGTCCCAGGCCTGTGTCGGGCAGGCCATAAGCATAAAAGAGGGGAGGGATAACTGTGCCAAACAAGGCTAACACAACTCCCCATTTAAACAGCCCGCTTGCCAAGGCGCCATTGGTTAAAAACACGGGCGGGAAAACAGTGAAAATAAGTATACAGGCACCGGTCAGGATAAGGGCACTTTTGGTAGCAGGGTGTAATTGGTTTCCTACGGCACCGTTTATCATCAGGAAAATACTGTAGCAAAAAGCAGCCAGCAGTCCGTAACCAATGCCCGTCAGGTCAAAATCAGGTAAATCGCCCGAGAACAAGCGTCCTGCCAGAGCAGTACCTATCAGTATCAGGATAACAGTACCTACCTGTGCCAGTGTTGGCAACTTACGTTTCATGATGGCCTCTATCACAAGGCTCATCCAGGTGAACTGCATCAGGAGCAGGATGGCAATAGAGGCGGGCACTGTTTGCACAGACTTGTAGTAGAAAATACTTACAAGGCCTGTGCTGGTACCCATCACCACTAACTTGGCTTTTTCCCTGAACGATGTGCTGTTGCTCTTGCTGTGGAACAGCTTTCGCAACAACACAACAGTCCAAAGAACAATCAACCCAAATAATACCTGGGTGCCCGTTACATCACCCAAGGTAAAGCCTTCTTTATATGCTAATTTTACGAACGTGGATAGTACACCAAAACTACACGCGCCAAGAAAAACCAAAACGATTCCTCTGAACATGAACGTCTCCCTCAAAAAATAAAACCCGGAAAAATTGGAAACAGAAGAGGCTGCCGCCTCTGGTTAATGAGAAGCGCGCACTCTTACAGGTCGTGGAGAACGTAGCCTGTGATAAAGATTTGTGTATGTGCTAAATGGTGTGGCATTTTCTTTTGCAAGGCTGCAAATGTAAGCACAGAAGCCCTTTATATGCAAACAAGACCTGTGTTTTTAATCAGTTTAATCAGGAAATACTATTCAGCCTGCGCCTCTTCCATCAATCGCTCTGCTTCTTTCTCTCCTAAATAGCTGTCTATGAGGTAATGGGCCACGTAGAGGAGGGGGGTGAGCAGGATGGCTACTGCAAACTTATAGATGTAATTGATAGTGGCAACAGACAGAACCTGCTCCATGGGCCAGTTACCAAAGAGAAAGAAAGCCACAAACAGCACCACAAAACTGTCTATGAGTTGCGACACAAGCGTGGATCCGGTTGCACGCAGCCAGATTCTTTTGCTGCCCGTGAACCTGCGTAGCCAATGGAAAACCGTAGCATCCAGGAACTGCGACAGCAGGAAAGCAACCACAGAACCAATGATAATCCCCAGTCCCTGGCGGTACACGCTGTTAAAAGCTACATGGATGTTGAAAGGATTGCCCTGTGCGTCGGTACTGTTTACGTCCAGCCAGAACGGAGCCGGTGGCAGACCAGTTACAATAGTGATAACGAGGAAAGCGTACAGAATAAGCAGCACCGTCAGAATACTGATTTTCTTCACACCTGCTTTGCCGAAATACTCATTTATGATATCAGTGGTGATGAACACAACGGGCCAGATAATGACGCCCGCTGTCAGGTTGAAATCAAGCCTGGCTCCACCCAATACAGGTATCTGTGCGCCCGGCAAACCGAAAAGCGCTTCTCCTGAAAAAATCTTCACCCCAATCAGCTCTGCCAGCATGGCATTGGAAATAAAGATGCCGCTAAGCACCAGGAAGAGGTGGGTGCGTCTTTTTTGTTGCGTAGCCGTGGCTGGTTTCTCCATTATTAAGAGCCTGTAGATTTTTGTGCTTTGAGCTGCAAATTTGCACTTTTAGAACCTGATTATCCACATGCTCGGTCGCTTTTGTTCAGAAAGCTTGTATAGATGCCTGTGCGTACAGCAAAAAAAGTGCTGCCGAACAGTGAAAATACTGAAGCGAAAAGGTTCTGGTTCTACTCCCGGATACAGAAGATGCTTCCTTCTACAGCCAGGTCAGCCTGCGGGAATATTTCCTGAGCCTCTGTGAGCAGTGGCGTGAGGTCTTTGTAGCGCACAGAAAAGTGGCCCAGTAGCAGGCGACGCACCTGAGCGGCGGCGGCTAGTTCGGCAGCCTGCCGGGCAGTGCTGTGGAAAGTATAATTTGCGCGCTCACGCAGCTCGTCGGTGAAAGTGGCTTCGTGGTAGAGCAGGTCCACGTGGCGGAGGTAGGGGAGTAGTTCCGGCTTATAGCGGCTGTCGGAACAGTAAGCATAGCTGCGGCTCCGCTTTGGCTCCAGCGTTACGTCTTTGTTATACACCAGCACGTTTCCCTGCTCGTCTGTTACGTCTTCGCCCCACTTCAAGCCTACGAGTTGCGGGGGAGTCAGAAAAGCGGGTAGCTTCTCTTTTATCAGCGGACGCGCCTTCTGCTTTTCACGAAACAGAAAGCCAGAGCAGGGCACACGGTGCTCCATAGGCAGGGTGTGCACCGTAATCTGCTTATTTTCAAAAATCTTTTTATGGCAGGTCGTATCCAGTTCATTAAAAATGAGTGGGAAGCACAGGTTAGTGCCGGAATACCTGAACTGTAAGCTTAAAATTTCGATGAGGCCAGGAGGGCCGAAGAGGTATAATGGCGTGTGGCGACCCTGCAGATGCATGGTTGAGAGGAGGCCTGCCAATCCAAAATAATGATCGCCATGGAGGTGGCTGATATAGATATTGCAGATGCGCTGATGCTTTATCTTGTACTGCATCAGCTGCATCTGCGTTCCTTCACCGCAATCAATCAGGTGGTACTGATTGTCTATGGTAAGTACCTGTGCGGTATGGTGTCTGTTTGCCGATGGTGTGGCCGACGAACTGCCCAGTATCCTGAGTTCGAAATTCACAACCGGCGGTATACTTAGTCTTCTTTGTTAGTCAGGTCCTGCTCAATCTCGTGCAGAAACACACGGTCGATAGCTTCTTCTACAGTAGGCAGAATATTCAGCACCGACTCTAACTTAGAAATGGTGATTAATTTCATAACATGATCCTGCAAGCCAGTCAGAATCAAAAGACCGCTGGATGAGTTGCAAAGGCGGTTTGCAATAAGGATAGAGCTTAAGCCTGAAGAATCAGTGTATTTCACATTGCTCAGGTCAAGAATCAGGTTGGTGATGCCTTCAGCGTTCAACTTCACGAACTCAGACTTCAGGTCCGGTGCTATTGAAGTGTCCAGCTTCTTCTCATCTATCGTGATAATTGTATAGTTTTCTTTCTTATCAATCGTGTACTTCATAGATCTACCAGTAAGGATTTAAATGCGAATGTACCAAAATCTACTTTAATTTACTTAATTTTTGGTGTTAAAATTATTGTTTCCAATGTGCTGCTCAATGCGCGATAGCACCTGATCATAGCTGTTCTTCTCAAATTTCTGGCCAGTAAATACCTCATACAGCTCGATGTAGCGCTCTGAGATGCCCTGTACCACCTCATCTGTCATTTCAGGCACAGATTGACCTTCTTTCCCCTGAAAGCCGTTTTCAATGAGCCACTGCCGTACAAATTCTTTGGAGAGTTGCCGCTGTGGCTGTCCCTGCTTTTGCCGCTCTTCGTAGCCTTCGCTGTAGAAGTAGCGGGAGGAGTCAGGGGTATGGATTTCATCAATCAGGTATACCTCTCCGTTGTATTTGCCAAACTCATATTTTGTATCAACCAGAATAAGGCCCTGTTGTTTGGCCAGTTCGGTGCCACGTGCAAAAAGTGCGCGCGTATATTGCTCTAAGATAAGGTAATCCTGCTCTAATACAAGGCTTTGCCTTAAAATTTCTTCTCTTGAAATATCTTCATCGTGGCCTTCGTCGGCTTTGGTGGTTGGCGTGATAATTGGCTCTGGCAGCTTGTCGTTTTCGCGCAAACCCTCCGGCAGTGCCACACCGCACAATACCCGTTTTCCTGCTTTGTACTCGCGCCAGGCATGTCCGGCCAAGTATCCCCTGATGACCATTTCTACCTTAAAAGGCTCGCATTTGTAGCCAATGGTTACATTCGGGTCTGGCGTCGAAAGCACCCAGTTAGGTACAATATCGGCCGTGGCTTTCAGGTTCAGGCTCGCAATCTGGTTCAGTACTTGCCCTTTAAAAGGAATAGCCCTGGGCAGCACCACATCAAAAGCAGAAATGCGATCGGTGGCTACAATGGCCAGTTTGTCTTTGAAATAGTAGACATCGCGGACTTTGCCTCTGTAAAAGCCGGTTTGGCCGGCAAAGGAGAAGTTAGTTTCTTTTATGGCCTCCATTTATTTGGTGTCGTTATAGGCGAGCAAAGTTAACTATATTTTGTCCGTCCGGAAATAATTCTGAATGATGTTGCCAGGCGTTTGATAATAAAAATATATATACTTACAGATTTTGTATTATACTGTGATAACAGGCTGAGGTTTTATATTATCTAACCGATAAGTTGTATGTTATGCTGAACATGTGGTTTTAGTAAGGCTCTTTGCCTTTGCCTTCAGCTGTTGCCATTCAGAATAGCACTGCTGAGGAGAATAGTGAATGCAGCAGGGGGGCAGTCATATCAGTAAGCTGCTAATCGTTTTAATTGTACTGGAAGGTAAAGCAACGAAAAATACATCCTGCCGTAGGAAATGACAGAAGTTGAAGGGCGGTTCAAAAACTAAAAAACTATATTTTTATTTGGATTTGCTTTTTTAGCGCTTTATTATTGCAATATCAAGTCAATTATCCCTTCGGGATTTGATTTATAAAGAAGAGTGGAGAGACAGGCTCTGTGAAGCTCTAGCAACCTAACTACCGAGGTTAAGGTGCTAATTCCTGATTCCGGAACATCCGGAAGAATATAAATTGATACGAACATGAAAAAGGGAGTCAATTCAGCACAGTACGTTTCATTATTTTCGACGGCAACGGCAGTTTTGTCACGTCAACGCATTTTAGCTCAGGCTACAGAACATTTGCGCGCGCCCATGTGCGCCATGCGTTGCTGTTGTTGTTAAGCTTACCTCCTGTCTTACAGCATCCGGCACAGACATATCGCCTCTGTTGCACAACTTGCTTCATACGCTTCCAAAGAGTTTCATCTACCAATCTTCTCAAAACCTTAACCTAAACAGCCATGTCAGATACACTACACTTCGAAACACTACAGCTACATGCAGGCCAGGAAATTGACCCGACCACACAGTCTCGTGCTGTGCCTGTTTACCAGACTACTTCTTACGCCTTTAAAAATGCAGAGCACGGTGCCAACCTGTTTGCTTTAAAAGAATTCGGGAATATTTATACCCGTATCATGAATCCGACAACGGATGTGTTTGAAAAGCGCATAGCGGCCCTGGAAGGTGGTGTGGCAGCGGTGGCAGTGGCATCTGGGCAGGCAGCACAATTTATAGCCTTAAGCAACATTCTGGAGGCCGGTGATAACTTTGTGTCTACAAATTTCCTGTATGGTGGCACTTATAATCAGTTTAAGGTGTCGTTTAAGCGGTTGGGTGTAGAAACTCGCTTTGCGGAGAATGATGAGGTGGAAAGCTATGAGAAGCTGATTGATGAGAAGACGAAGGCTATTTATTTAGAGACAATCGGTAACCCGCGTTTCAATGTCCCGGATTTCGAGGCAATTGCTGCGCTGGCCCGCAAATATGATATTCCGCTGGTGGTGGATAACACCTTTGGAGCAGGCGGTTACCTGTTCCGACCGCTCGAGCACGGAGCCAATGTGGTGGTGGAGTCTGCCACTAAATGGATTGGCGGCCATGGTACCAGCATTGGCGGTGTGATTGTGGATGGCGGTAACTTTAACTGGGGCAACGGCAAGTTTCCGCAGTTCTCTGAACCGTCGGAAGGCTACCATGGCATGAAGTTCTGGGAAGTGTTTGGCGCTGACGGGCCGTTTGGCAATATTGCTTTTGCCATACGTGCCCGGGTAGAAGGCCTGCGTGACTTTGGTCCTGCGCTTAGCCCCTTCAACTCTTTCCTGTTGCTGCAGGGCCTCGAGACCCTTTCGCTGCGCCTGGACAGGACTGTACAGAATGCACTGGAACTGGCAACCTGGCTGGAGCAGCATGAGCAGGTAGAGGCAGTGAATTACCCCGGGCTGGAAAGCAGCAAATACCATGCACTGGCCAGGAAATACCTGAAGCGCGGTTTTGGAGGTGTGCTTTCCTTTAAATTAAAAGGGGGAGACAGGCAGCAGGCGGAAACGTTTGTAAACAGCCTGGAACTGGTAAGCCATTTAGCTAATGTGGGTGATGCGAAAACACTTATCATTCACCCGGCTTCCACCACGCACCAACAGCTCTCTGATGCCGAACAACTCAATGCTGGTGTTGAGCCAACGCTGCTGCGTGTGTCGGTAGGCATTGAGCACATTGATGATATTAAAGCTGATTTTAAGCAGGCTTTTGCTAAAGTTAAAGAGGCACAACCAGAGCCTACATTATAATTACGAATATGCCAACACATCACGTTTTTGAATATAAAGATACTTTCACGCTGGAGTCAGGCGCAACATTGCCTGGCTTCCAGCTTGCCTATTCTACCTTTGGCACACTAAACGCACAGCGCAGTAATGTAGTGTGGGTATGCCATGCCCTGACCGGTAGCTCCGACTTTACCGACTGGTGGTGTGACCTCTTTGGTGAGGGTAAGCTGTATGACCCACGCGACTGGTTTGTTATATGTGCCAACACCCTGGGAGGGTGTTATGGTTCTACTGGTCCCTTCAGTATAAACCCTGCCACACAGCAACCCTACTACCATGCTTTTCCGCAACTGACAAACCGTGATGTGGTAACTGCTTTTGATTTGCTGCGGCAGGATTTGGGGCTGGAGCATATACATTCTTTATTAGGAGCCTCTTTAGGAGGGCAGCAGGCACTGGAATGGGCGCTGCTAAAGCCCGATACTTTTGAGCGGCTAATCCACGTGGCCTCCAATGCACGCCACTCTCCCTGGGGTATTGCTTTCAATGAAACACAGCGTATGGCCATTCGCCAGGACCCTACCTGGGCAACAGACACAGAAACGGCCGGACTCGAAGGTATGAAAACAGCCCGGGCCATAGCCATGCTTTCGTACCGGCATTATAATACCTATGCGGCTACGCAACAGGAGCCAGGTAACAGCATCACAGACAATTTCCGGGCTTCCAGCTATCAGGTGCACCAGGGCCAGAAACTGGCGCAACGTTTTAATGCTTACACCTACTGGCTGCTGTCTAAGGCAATGGATTCCCACCACGTGGGCCGTGACAGGGGAGGACTGGAGAGAGCGCTGGCGCAGCTGAAGGCACGTAGCCTCTTTGTGGGTGTGAATTCAGACCTGCTGTTTCCGGTGGAGGAGCAGCGTTACCTTCATGAGCATGTCAGGAATTCCTCCTTTTACCTGATTGAGTCAGATTATGGACATGATGGATTTCTGGTAGAGTTTCCGCAACTGACAGAGGCAATCACCAACTTCTATGAAGAAGAAGAGAGGTTAGAGGAACTTAGCTATGAACGGGAAGAGCGGTAAGTTTCCTGGTGTATGCGGCCAAGGCTTGTATGGCAGCAGCAACTATGTATATAGGAATATTTATATAGGTGTTGCCTGAAAAACCGAGCATGAACTGCATCTTAGAAGTCTCATTGACTGCACCCAAAATAGTATTTCTTAACAACAAACGTCCTTATATATCTTGCTTATCAGTATAATGCAAATGTTAGATTGAATTATAGTTAGCATACTGCCCCGGTTAAGAAATATTTATATTAGTAAAGTTTTTTTTAGCTTTAAACTACGTTTGGCCGTACAATAATTATATGATGGCGATATAATTTTTACGGACATGAAAAGAACCATAATTCCTGTTTTAACATACTTCACTCTACTCTTAGCATTTACTTCCTGCAGGCAAGACGGACCTGCCCCCATTCGTAATATCAAAGCCGGGCCTAACCTCTTGAAGGCCCAGGCAAGTCAATCCTTCACAAACTATACCTACTTTACAGACCAACAGCAGAAGACGCTAGGGAATGTATATACAAAAGAGGTGCTGGTTTCATTTGTAGAGGGACTGTCTGTAGAGCAGGAGCAGCAAACATTAGAGCAGTACGGCTTTGTTGAAAGCAGAACAGAACAGGTGGCAACAGACGCAACCTTACTCCATAGTGTGGCTTTGGTAGACGGTTTAAACTGTAACCAGGTAGAGCAGGCTTTACAGGAACTGGCAAAAGACCCTAACATTAGTTATGCTGCGCCTTACTTTCGTGATGGCAACAGTTTGGTTGGTGTAAGCAATCAGGTGGTTGTTACGCTGGAAAAAGGAGAAACGGGAGCCCTCCAGAGACTTGCCAAAGAGTATAATGCAGAAGTGTTGAAATCTGTTGATGAAGATACTTATCTGCTGAAAGTAGATGATACGTCCAAAGGCAATGCCTTAGCCTTTGCAAACTACCTGCATGGTCAGAAAGGGATTGCGCAGGCAGAACCTGACTTTGTTGTATCGCCGAACTAGTTCAGGCTGTACAAAAAAAGCATTCCGGTAATATTTATTGGTTTAGTGTGCGAATAACTGCAAAATAAAACCCGGCTTCTCTGCAGAGAAGCCGGGTTTTATTTTGCAGTTATTCGATTTATATTACCTACAGGTAAACTGCTTTTGCCTTGTTGCGCAGGTTATAGGCCGATGCCATTACCTCACCGTAAGCCCCGGCTGTCCGGATAGCAATCAGGTCCCCCCGCTTGGTTTCAGGTAGCATAACAGCCTTACCAAAGCAGTCGGAAGACTCGCAAATTGGACCCACAACATCGTATCGCGTTTCCTCTTTTTCGCTTGTCAGGTTCTCTATCTTGTGGTAAGACTGGTACAGGGCCGGGCGTATCAGTTCGGTCATGCCCGCATCCAGAATGGCAAAGTTTGTGTTCTGGCCATTCTTAATATACAGCACTTTTGAGATAAGCGTACCACATTGTGCCACCAGTGCGCGGCCAAGCTCAAAATGCACTTCCTGCCCTGGACGCGGCTCCAGAAACTGGTTGAAAAGCCCGAAGTAAGCTTCAAAGTCAGGAATTGGTTGCTGCTCCGGATGGTAGTAGTCCACGCCTAGTCCTCCGCCCACATTAAGGTGCTGCAGCCGGATGTTGTGCGACAGGAACCACTCCTGGAACTCATTCACGCGTGTGCACAGATTCTTGAACACCGTCAGGTCCGTAATCTGGGAGCCGATGTGGAAGTGAATGCCGATCAGCTCGATGTGCTTCAGGTTTTGCAGCTGCTCCAGCACACCCTCTAGTTCCCACGCATTGATGCCAAACTTGTTTTCTTCCAGGCCAGTGGTGATATACTTGTGCGTGTTAGCGTTTACGTTCGGGTTAATGCGCAGCGCTATGCGTGCCACACGTCCTTTCTTCTCAGCCAGTTCGTTCAGCACCTCCAGCTCATGGCTCGATTCGCAGTTAAAGCAGAAGATGTCCTGGTCCAGCGCGTAGTTTATCTCTTCATCAGATTTACCAACGCCGGCAAACACGACATCCTTGGGTGCAAAGCCGTTTTCGATGGCCGCTCTCACTTCGTTGCCGCTCACGCAGTCGGCACCAAAGCCGTGTTTGCGCATTTCATTAAGCACAGGTGCATTAGCATTCGCCTTCATGGCATAATGCACATGGTAATTGTATTTATCAGCCTCCTGCTTTGCAGCTTGCAGCGTCTGGCGCAGCAGGTTTAAATTATAGGCATAGAAAGGAGTGGCATGTTGTTGTAACTCCTCCAGGTTCAGGTTAAGCATTCGGTGTATTTCTCTCAAAAATTCCTTCGTTCAGTTTTGTCAGGGCAGCCACTTTTTCTCTGGTGTCTACCAGCAGACTGATGTTGTTCTTGCTTCCGCCATAGGATATCATGCGCACCGGAATCTCTTCCAGCGATTCAAATATCTTGAAGGCAGAGCCACTGCGTGTCGAGATAAAGTCGCCTACCACGCAAATGATAGTCTGCTCTTTATCTACTTCCACCTGACCAAACGCCTCCAGTTCAGAAATAATTTCTTTCAGCGCCTTGTCATTGTCAATTGTTAAGGACACAGCCACTTCTGATGTTGTGATCATGTCGATTGGTGTTTTGTAGCGTTCAAACACTTCAAACACGCTGCGCAGGAAGCCGTAAGCAAGCAGCATGCGCCCTGACTTTATCTTAATGGCGGTGATGCCATCCTTTGCGGCTACGGCTTTAATGCTGCCTCCCTTGCTCTGAGCAGAAATAGTAGTACCCTGTGCCTCCGGTTCCATGGTGTTGAGCAGGCGCACTGGTATGTTCTTTTGCTTGGCAGGCGTAACACTGCTTGGGTGTAGAATTTTAGCACCGAAATAGGCCAACTCTGCCGCTTCATCAAAAGATAGTTCCGCAATAGGATAGGTGTTCTTTACAATGCGCGGGTCGTTGTTGTGCATGCCGCTGATGTCTGTCCAGATCTGGATTTCCTCGGCATCTGCAGCAGCACCTATCAGGGAAGCAGAGTAGTCAGAGCCACCACGCTTCAGGTTGTCGATTTCGCCAAAGGCATTGCGGCAGATATAACCTTGCGTAATGAAAAGCTTCGCATCCGGGTACTGCGCCAGTTCTGCCTTCAGTTGCTTCGCGATATACGGGGCATCCGGCTCTTCGTGCTCATCAATTTTCATGAAGTTAAGGGCCGGCAGCAGTACAGACGGAATACCGTTCTCTTCCAGGAAGAACTGGAACAGTGCTGTGGAAAGCAGTTCGCCCTGCGCCAGCACCGCACGCTCCTCATGAATCGTGAACAAATCCTGTGTAAAGGCACGGAGGTAGTCAAAGTGTGTGGTGAGCAGCTCGTTTGCCTGTTTCTTTTTATCAGCGGAGGTGTAGAGTTCCTCTACCACCTGTTTATATTTATCGTGCAGCGCATCAATCAGCGCGTTCGCTTCCTGGTTCTTATTCTGGTACAGCGTTTCCGCTATTTGTACCAACGCATTTGTGGTGCCCGACATGGCAGACAACACCACAATTCTAGGCTCATCGCTTTGGATGAGCGAGGCAACCGCCCTCATTCTCTCAGCAGACCCTACGGAGGTACCACCGAATTTCAGAATTCTCATTTATGTATTTGAAAAATGAAAGATTGTTATAAACCAAAATTAGCAAAAAAGCAGCGGAACTAAAGGGTTTTAAAAATTAGAGCCAATGAAAATCGAATAAAGTTTTTTTACATACGCATGGCTCTAAGAAAATTAATGCTGCTCTGATGTAATCCTGTGCATAATATAAGTTTCATGTCCAATATTTTGCTGAAGTCGAGGAATACTCATTTGCATATATTAGATTGCTTGACATGCTCTTGAAAAACTATGATTAACTTAGCTATGTGATATCATTAATGAGTTAACGTGCTTCAAATTCGGGTGTCTTCTCGCTCAAGCTAATTGAACTGTAATTTTTCCTGCCCGCTGAAATCAAGCGTAACAGCGGAAAAGCTTTTTATTCATTCTATCGAAAGATTATTTGTTGATTATTGAAAAAAAACAAAAAAATATCAGGATTTTTTTGTGTATGCAATATGAATAAATCACTTTGTTTATTTTCATGTTATATACTGGTAAAAAGTGGCTTTTTACATAAGATATACTTGAGGCTGAATAAAAATGCTAGTAGAATGTTTATTTTGGCTGTGTTTTGTCTGTTTTGGAATTTAATATTTGGTTGTGGTCTAGAATGTATGATGGTTTCGGTAATAGAATATTAGCTTCATGGCGTTGTAGTGATTCTGCTCTTTTTTAGAGAAGCAGGCTGTTTTTCTGAC